>WFQO01000001.1 GCA_015486995.1 Nitratifractor sp.
CCAGGATCTGGTGGAGCGTTACGGCCTGGCGGAGCGGGCCGAGGCTATCGCACGAAAGATCGGCCTGAAAGACCTGGACGCCCACGATGCACTGACCGATGCACTCTGGCACTATGTGATCTTCGACCTGCTGCTCGAAAAGGTCGACGGTGAAATCGATCGGCTGGTTCGCCTGACCGAAGAGCCGATGCTTCTGGAGAAGATCACATTCGGCAAGCACAAAGGCAAAAGTTTCGAGGAAGTTTTCGAAAAATCTCCCGAGGATCTGGTCTGGGCCTACGTCAATATGGCCAAAGATTGGCCCGATTTGGACTATACGCTGGAACATTGGTTGAAGCAAAAAGAGTATTTCTGGAAAAAGGCCAAAAAAGAGAGAGAAGAGGCGGATCGCACCCTCTTTTTCTAAGTCTGCATCCTCGGATGTGTGCCGTTGGTCGGGAAAAGGCGAAAATATCCTATACTTCCGCCGAATTCGTGAAGGATGTATTCACTGAATCGAAGTTAGAGTCAAAGGGAGATTGATGCAAAAACGAGTTGAAGAGATTTTGAAGAAGGTTCCCTATCCGGGGTTTCCTAAAAGTATTGAGGATTACGGTTTTGTCCGCCGTGTCGAGCTGGGGCCGGAGGGGATACAGATCGTTCTGGAGATTCCCTCCACTTCCGAGCAGGTGGCCGGGCAGTTGCGTCTCGAGATCGGCAAACGGCTGGAAGCCGCGGGGATTGCTCTGGAGTATCTGGAGATCCGCCAGCCTCCCAAGCCCCGCCAGACCAGCTCCGACGGACGTAACGCCCTGCCCAACGTCGCCAACTTCGTGATGGTTAGCTCCGGCAAAGGGGGTGTGGGCAAATCGACCACCACCGTTAACCTGGCCCTGGCTCTGGCGCAGCAGGGCAAACGGGTCGGCCTGCTCGATACCGACATCTACGGTCCCAATATCCCGCGCATGATGGGGATCGAAGGGGTGCAGCCGGTCTTTTTGGGAAACAAGATCAAACCGATTCCCGGCCACGGCCTCAAGGTGATGAGTATGGGATCCCTCATCGCTCCCGATGCGTCGCTGATCTGGAAGGGGGCGATGGTGACCCAGGCGATCGAGCAGATGCTGGAGGATATCCAGTGGGGAGAGCTGGACGTGCTGATCTTCGATATGCCTCCGGGGACGGGGGATGCCCAGCTGGCCCTGGCCCAGAATCTCCCCATCACGGCGGGGGTCTGCGTCACGACGCCGCAAAAGATCGCTCTGGACGATACGATCCGGGCCCTGGATATGTTCAAACAGCTTCACATCCCCATCGCCGGGATCGTCGAAAATATGAGCGGCTTCATTTGCCCCGAAACGGGCAGAGAGTATCCGATCTTCGGCAAAGGAACGACGCCCGCCCTGGCGGAGCGCTATGCGACGCAGGTCCTGGCGGAGATCCCGCTGGAGCCGGCGGTGCGGGAGGGGGGCGATATGGGAATGCCCATCCTCACCCTCGCTCCCGAGTGCGAAACGAGCCGCCGCTACCTCCAGGCGGCGGAACGACTCTGGGAAGCGATGCAGGCGGTCAATGGACAAGGCGGCGTCGACAACAGCGCGATCCAACCGACGATTTTTTGAGGAGAAAAACCTCAGGCGGAGACGTTTGGCACAGCCAAAGCTACAGCGGCCACACCGTCACGACTTCCCCCGCTTCGGCGCTGCCGTGCTCGGCATCGATCATCGCCAGGGCGTCGCTTTGGGCCAGTGTCAGAAAATTGGAGGTTTGTTGTGATCCCGCGCTTTTTGCGTACAGCCGCCCCGCTTCGTTGCGCAGGCGGACGCGCACGAAATCGATCCGTCCCGTCTTGGAGCGCAACGGCTCTTCGGCAATGGCGGTGAGGGTGCGGTTTTCGTAGTCATCAAGTCCCGCCATCTTTCGAACCGAAGGCAGTAAAAAGGCCAGAGCGTTGGCCATCAGCGCCGCGGGGTAGCCGCGCAGTCCCAGAAAGCGCTGATCGTCCTGTGTGCCGAAAATCAGGGGCCGGCCGGGGCGGATGTCGGTGTGGGTGAAATGAATCGTCAGCCCCAGCGCTTCGGCGATGGTTTTGGTGAAGTCGTATTTGCCTTTCGAAGCGCCGCCGCTGCTAAGGAGCAGATCGTTTTCTTTGAGTGCCTTGTCAAAAAGGGGAATCATCCGCTCAGGCTCATCCTGCACGATGCCGTAGTAGCGGATCTCGGCATAGGGCGCCAGCAGCCCTTTGAGAATGTAGTAGTTGCTGTTTCTTACCCCCGCGCGCTCACGCCCCTCCCAGGGTTCGCGCACCTCGTCGCCCGTGACGACGATGCCGAGGCGCACTTTGGGGTAGACCCGGATTTGGTAGTAGCCCAGGTTGGCCAGCAGGGCGACGGTTTTGGCATCCAGCAGTATGCCGGGGGCCAGGATCTGTTCGCCTTGTGTGACCTCATCGCCTTTGGGGTTGATCAGGTCGCCCTTTTTGGGGGCTTTGGAGATCGTTACCTGATCGCCGTCGACCTCCACATCTTCAATCCGCACGGCGGTATCCGCCCCTTCGGGCACCAGAGCCCCCGTCATCGTAAAGACCGCTTCTTTCGGTCCCACCGCCGGGGGTATCGCGCCTCCTGCGCGGCTTTCACCGATGATTGTCAGTGTCGCGGGATATTCGCTCACGGAGTCATAGGCATAAGTGTAGCCGTCGATGGCGCATTTGGCCGCTTCGGGGAGATCGAAGCGTGCCGTGATCGGCTCGGCCAGCACGCGTCCCAGAGCCTCGTCCAATGTTACCGTTTCCGGGGTACCGGGAGTCACGGACTCCAAAATCGCCGCTTTGGCCTCTTCATAGGTGCGGGTCATCGGATCTCCTTGATCGATTGTAGGAGTCCGCCGTGAGCCCGGGCGAGGACTTCTTCTTTGCTGATTTTTTCGCCGATTAAAAAGCGGGGTAGCCAGAGATCAAAGGCGGTCCATTTGAAAAAGATCGCCGCCGCCGGCACCGCGGCGACGGGGGTATCGTCGATCCAGCCCATCGTCAGCATATTGCCCGGCTGGATCGGGTTGCCGCGGATGAAGTTTTCCACCCCGGCATCTTTGAGCGCTTTGTAGGTCACATCGTCCGGATCGACGGAGGTGCCGCCGGTGAGGATCACCAGATCGTATTTGGCGGCAAAGTCGACGATCTGATCGCGAATGCGCGCCTGATCGTCGGGCAAGATCACCTTCTCGGCGATCTCACACTGCAGTTCGGCCAGTTTGGGGAGGAGCTTGTCGTAGAATTTGTCCTTGATACGCCCGTGATAAACTTCGTTGCCGGTAATGATGAGGCCCGCTTTTTTGGGGGTGAAAGGGACCACTTTCATGATACCTCCTTCGGCAATTTTCACCGCCTCTTCCACTTCGCTTCGCGGGGCAGTGAGCGAAATGATGCGTACTCCGGCCAGCTTGTCTCCGGGCTGTACAACGGTGTTGTTGTAGATCGTGGGGCAGGAGGGCTCGCCGATGGAATTGAAAGCGAAGAGTCGCTCCACGTCGATCTTGCAGACTCCGTGGATGGTGGATTTGATGTCGATCTTGCCCTCTTTGGGCTCGGTGCCCGCTTCGGTGTTTTCTCCTGCCAGCGCCTCGGCCAGCATCCTCGCGGCGTCGTCTTCGTGGATCTCGTCGGCTCCCAACTCGAAAACGTAGATATGATCTTTCCCCACATCTTTGAGCCTGGCCACATCCTCTTCGCGGATAATGTGCCCCTTTTTAAAGATGCGGCCTTTGATTCCCTTGTCGGGAACAACCGCCGTGATGTCGTGCAGCAGGATCTCTCCCACCGCCTCTTCGACCTTGACGATTTTCGCCATCTGTTTCTCCTTGTGTTGCTTCAGTGAGGAGATTTTACGATTTTTCTTCTTTCAGGTAGTTCGCGATGAGCTCTTCGGCGTTCTCTCCGTCTCTTTTTCGGACTTTGACCACCTTGATTCCGCTCTGTTCGAGAGCCTCTTTCATATTGGGGCCGACGGCCCGGCAGAGGATGACGTCGATATCGTTCAGGTTGCCCAGGTCTTTGCGGTGGAGCTCCACCTCTTCGGGGGAGTAGGCTTCGAAGGCTTCGCCGTGTCGGCCTCCGCGTCCCTCTCCATGGCCGCCTCCGCCGTGCCCCTTGTGGCTGCGTCCGTGTCCGTGACCGGGATGTTCCTCTTCGTGGTCGTGGCTGTGGGCGTGAAGATTGGGGCGGGTCTCCAGGAGAACACCGTCTTCGTAAATGGCGAAACGGGGCGCCCGCCCCACGCGGGTAAAGACTCTCGTACTCTCCGCTTCGATCGGTATAGCAATTTTCATTGGGAATCCTTTCATTTAATAATAATGATTTGCAATATTGATTATAAAACTCTTTTCCCGATCTGTCAATCAATCTTCTTTTCAAGCAAAAAGTTTTATAATCGGTTCAACGCCGAAAACTGCGTGGATCGCAGAGACATACAAAGGCCCGTTTTCTCTCCAACCCTTTTGTATCCCGTCGGCCAATTTTCTTGATGAGGTGAAACATGACGATTGACTGTTGTGATCTGGCCTGTCCCGAACCGGTGCTGCGAACCAAAAAAGCCCTGGAAGAGCTCCCCGAGGATTCGATACTCGAAGTCTTGGTCAACAGCGCCTCCTCCATCGCCAACGTTCGGCGTTTTGCCGAAAACCAGGGGTATGAGTGCCGCAGCGAGGAGAGAGAGGGGGGCAAAACGCTCCTGACGATCATCAAAGGCTTCGCCTGTGAAATCGCCGCGCCGGCGCCGGCGGAGGATGGGGAGCCCTTTTTGAACCGGACGCTCTTTGTCAAAGACGACAAAGTCGGCGAAGGGGAGCTGGGAGGGATCCTGATGCAGGGCTTCCTCAAAGCGGCTCTGGAGTTCGACCGACTCCCCCGAAACATCATTTTCGTCAACCGGGGGGTCTTCCTGACCACCGATACGCAAAAACACGGTGAGATTATCGGGATTCTCAAAGAGCTGGAGAAACGCGGCGTCAAGATCTACAGCTGCGGTCTGTGTATGAACCATTTCGGCATTGCTCCCGAATCCCTCGCCGTGGGGGAGATCGGCAACGCTTACGATACGATGGATATGCTGCTGCATACCGACGTGACAACCCTTTGACTCCAAGGAATCGACGATGAAAGTACTGATCGTTTTCAACCACCAACCCTACGACGGCAGCGATGTCGCCTGGAACGGCCTGCGCCTGGCCAAAAACCTCCACGAACGGGGGGAAGCGGTGCGGATCTTCCTGATGAACGACTCGGTCGATCTGGCCCGGGAGTGCAACCGCAAGCCCGAAAACTACGACCACGATCTGGTGGCGATGCTCAAGGAACTCTACCAGGCCGGCGTCGCCCTCAAAGTCTGCGGCACCTGCCAGGCCCGCTGCGGCCTCTTCAAAAACGAACCCTATTTCATCCCCGAGATCAAAGGGACGATGAACGATCTGGCCGACTGGGTGCTGGAGAGTGACCGGGTCCTGAGCTTCTAGGGCGGGTGATGAAGCCGCTCTACCGTCAGATCCCCAAGATCGACCGACTCCTGGCCGAGGAGGCGTTCGCCGGGTGCAACATCTCCCTGCTGACCGAGGCGATCCGGCAGGAGGTCGAGCTTCTGCGCGCTGCCATCGGCCGGGGGGAGGTACACGCGATCGACGAGAAAGTCTTGAAAGAGGCGATCCTCCGGCGTTACAAGGAGATGGGCCGCCCTTCGCTCCGTCCCCTGGTCAACGCCACCGGCGTCATCATCCACACCAATCTGGGACGTTCTCCCATCGATCCCGAGATTTTCGAGGAGGCCCGCGCCGTCGCCACGGGATACTGCAATCTCGAATACGATCTGAAAGCCGGCCGCCGGGGGGACCGCTACACCCACACCGCGGCGGCGCTGCGGGAGCTGCTGGGCTGCGAAGAGGCCCTGATCGTCAACAACAACGCCGCCGCGGTTTTCCTGATCCTCAACACCTTCGCCCAGGGCAAAGAGGCGGTGGTCTCCCGGGGAGAGCTGGTGGAGATCGGCGGGAGTTTCCGGATCCCCGAGGTGATGGCGGCCAGCGGAGCGAAGCTGGTGGAGGTGGGCACCACCAACAAAACCCG
>WFQO01000002.1 GCA_015486995.1 Nitratifractor sp.
CTGCCAGATCACTTTGAGACGGGGCAGCCCCCGCATCTGCTGAAAGATCTTCAGCGCTTCGAGGGTCGCACGGATCTCCGTCGGATGGTGGCCGTAGTCGTCGATGACGACACAGTGCTCGTCGTTTTGGATGATGTCGAAACGCTTTTTGATCCCCCGATAGTTCCGCAAACGCTCCCGGAGCTCCTCCGGATCTTCGCCCAGCTCCATCGCCGCGAGGATCGCCAGCGCGGCATCCAGCGCGATGTGCGCCCCGAAGCCGAAAACTTCGAACGTCCCGAGATCTTTCAGCTCGAAACGGGTGTGGGGTTCCCCGTTGACCAGGATAAATTCGATCTTTCGCAGATCTTTCGAAGGGTAAAGACGGATCGCATCGATATCGAGCGAAGCCAGAAAGGGGTCTTCCCCGTTAAGCACCCGGATCTTCGCCAGATCCAGAAACTTGCGATAGGCGGTGTAGAAGCGCTCCTCGTCGTACTCGTAATACTCCATATGTTCGGGCTCGACGTTGGTGACGATCGCCAGATAGGGGTGGGAGTTGAGAAAGCTCTCGTCGCTCTCGTCCGCTTCGAAAACCACCCGGTCGTTGGGGGCGCTGCGGACGTTGGAACCGAACTCTTTGCTGATGGCGCCGATGAGGGCGTTGGTCTCAGGCAGCAACGACGCCAGCATCGCCGAGGTGGTGCTCTTCCCGTGGGCCCCGCCGACGGCGTAAACTTCCTTGTCTCCCAGAATGAATTTGAGCGCCTCTTTGCGGCTGAGCAGTTCGATCCCCAGCTCTTTCGCCCGTTTGTACTCGACGTTGCTGGGGCGCACCGCCGCCGAATAGATCACCCGATCCACCCCCTCCACCGCATCGGGATGATGGGGAATCGTGATCTTCGCCCCGTAGTTGAGCGCCAGGTCGTCGGTGATTTCGCTCTGGCGCATATCGCTGCCGCTGATCGTGTGTCCCTGCCCCGCCAGAAATTTCGCCAGAGCCGAAAGCCCAATACCGCCTATGCCGATGAAATGGATTTTCATAGCGCCTCCGGCAAGCTACCGAAGGCAGCGTCATTGGTGTATTGGGCATTGGACATTTGGTGCAGGGATGAAGTCCCGCCTCCTAACAAATCACCTTGCAAAGCTAAACTCTCCGAATGGCACGTGATACCCAATTCAAAACCATTCTCCATTCTCCATTCTCCATCCTCCATTCTCAATCGTTCCTGCTGTTCTCTTCCATCTTCGCCAGCAGCTCTTTCCCCTCTTTGACCTCTTTGGCGAACATTTGGAGCAGGATATCGGGGGGCTGGACGAAATTGGTGATGAAAAAGGCGGTGGCGTCGTTGGGATTGATCGATTTGACGTCAGCCAAGTTTTCGATGAAACTGTCGAAATCGTGGCCCGCCATCACCGCGGCGGCGTGGATCATCATCGCGTTGCGCAGCTCCTCTTCGGTGATGAGATAGTAGAGAACCAGGAAGATCTCTTTGGCTCCCTTGCTGTCGTTTTCACTGTAACGCTGAATCCCGTGCTCGTAAATCGCCCGTGCCGTCGCCCACTGCTCCGGATCACTCATATCGAATTTCTTGCCTTCGCTCAACGTCTGCGCCAGGCGCTCGAAGGCTTCGTTGACAATGAAGGTGAAGATTTCGTCGATCGCTTCACGATCCGCCTCCATCAAAAGCTTGGCGTCAAGGAGTTGATACCCCTTGGCGATGGAACGCTCCGCCTTCATCTCCTCCTCCAGGCGCTTCAGATTCTCCTGAAACTGCGGATCCTTCTTCAGCGCCTCCAGATCGATAGATTCTTCGTTATTGTTTTGCATTGTTCATTCCGTCCCTCTTTTATTTTTCAACTGCGTTGCGAAGCAACGCCCCCAAATCCAACATCCAACATCCAACATCCATCATCCAAAATCCCCCAAAAAGTCGGCCAGCCTCTCCAACGCTTCGCGCATCGGCTCCTCTTCGTAGACAAGTGCCAGGCGGACGAAACCTCTCCCCACCCCTTCGCGGCCGAGGAAAGAGCCGGGCAGGACTTTCAGATTATACCGTCGATAGAGCTCCCGGGTAAAGGCGAGCTCATCCCCGACTTCCATCCAGATATAGAAAGTAGCCTCCGGGGCTTTGACTCCCAGGGTCGCTTCGGCAAGTTCGAAATTTCGCCGGTACTTTTCGCGAAAAACTTCGACGTGCTCCCCCTCTGCCCAGGCGGCTGCCGCCGCCCGCTGAAGCGGTAGAGGAGAGGCGCAGCCGACGTAGGTCCGATACCGCAGATACTCCCGCAACACCTCCCGATCGCCGGCGATGAAACCGCTGCGAAGCCCCGGAGCGCTGGAGCGTTTGGACGCGGAGTTGACCACCAGAACGTTGTGAAACTCCGCGTTACCCACGGCGACACTCGCCTCCAGAAGCGAAGGAAGAGGCTCCCGCAGCCACAGATCGATGTAGCACTCGTCGTTGAGGAGCAAAAAGTCGTGTTTCAGCGCCAGGCGCACCCACTCCTTCATCCTCTCGAAAGGCATCACCGAAGCGGTGGGGTTGTTGGGGGTGTTGAGGATCACCAGGTCACAGCCTGAGAGTACCTCCTCGTCGACGGGCGGCTGAAAATCGTTCTCGGGAGTCAGGTCGAGATGGACGATCGTCGCCCGGGAGGCGATGGCCGCCCCTTCGTAAATCTGATAGAAGGGGTTGGGGAAGGCCATCACCGGATCTTTCCGATCGTGCAACCAAAACTGCGGGAAATTGAAGAGCAATTCCCGTGTTCCGAAGCTCGGAATCAGCTGCTCCGTCGAAAGCTCCAGACCGAAACGTTTGCGCAGATACTCCAGCATCGACGATTTGAGATACTCTTCTCCCGCCGTCTTGGGGTATTTGTTCAACAGCGGGGCCGCATCGCAGAGCTCCCGCCGGATAAACTCCGGTGTCTCGAACTGCGGCTCCCCGATCGTCAGGCTCATCGGAAAATAGCCGGAATCGGGCTCGATGTCCGCCAAGAGTTGTGTCAATTTCTCGAAGGGATAGGTTTCGAATGTCATTTCATTCCTCTCTGTCCGCCCAAGGCGGTATTCTTGGAAAATTGCGTCTTCTGCAAAAATCGGTTTCATTCGATAGCTCCGGCAGTCGCTAATGCCGTTGGCACCCCTACGGGGCAAGCACTCCTTTGTCGCCATCGAATGAAACCTCTCGTGAAAATTTCATTTCGTTTTGACGATCCATTCGAGGATCTGATTCTCCAAAAGGCTCCCTTTCCAGCGTTCGGGGCCGTTGTAGAGAATCACCACGGTATAGAGCTTCCCCGAGCGCGCTTTGACGTAGCCGGCGATGTTTTTGGCGTCTTTGAGGGTGCCGGTCTTCATCCAGGCGCGTCTGCGCACCGGCGTATTACGAAAACGCCGTTTGATCGTCCCGTCGACACCGGCGATGGCCAGGCAGGACATCCAGGTCCACCCGTGATGGCGGTAAGCGTCCTGCAGCAGACGGTGCAGCGCCCGGGCCGTGGTGCGGGTCTTTCGGGAAAGGCCGCAGCCGTTGTCCAAGATCGTCTCACGCCCCAGGATTCCCCGGGCTCCGAGAATGGCGTGCACCGCTTTGCGCCCCTTGGCTTCGGTCGCGGGCGCTCCGTAGCGCTTGGCGCCCAGCAGGAGGAAGATATGCCGGGCGTAGAGATTGTTGGACATTTTGTCCGTTTTGGCGAGAATACGGATCAAGGGCATCGAATAGTGGGTCATCAGGGGACGTGCATCCCCCGGCATCTTCTGCAGCTTGAGGCGCCCGTGATAATCGATCCCCTGATGCCGCATCTCGTCGGTCAGTGCGTAATAGAAAGCGTAGTAGGGGTGGCTCAGGACATTTTTGATCGTTCGGGGGGAGCAGCGTTTCGAGAGCGTTCCCGAGAGCGTCACCGTGGGCACGCCGTCGTCGGCACGCCGAATGCGTACGAGCGGCCAGGAATAGCGTCCCCGACAGGAGCGGCTCGTCACTTTCAGATTGTTGACGACGCGGTAGCTCCTGTCGGGAACCGACTTGCTGACGACGGGACGGCCCGAACGGGTATCTACGGTGACCCGGCAGAGGTGGTCGTCGAACATCAGCGCGTCGGGCATCGCATTGTATTCGCTGTAGGGATGCCGGTCGAAGCCGGAACTGATCCGGTTTCCCACGGCAAAGAAACTCCGATCGACAATGAGGTTTCCGGTGATTTTTCGGATACCGAGGCGCTTGAGACGGGAGACAATCGTGGGAATGTCTCGGCAGGAGAGGGTCGGATCGCCGTAGGCTTTGACGATCAGGTCGCCGTCGAGGACCCCTCCGCGCAGAGTGCCGCGTATGAAAAAACGCGTCGGCCAACGGAAATCTTTGCCCAGTTCGTTCAACGCCGCGTAGGTCGTCGCGAGTTTGATCACCGAAGCGGGTCGTCGGCTCTCGTCCGCCCGGTAATCGGCAAGCACCCGGCCGCTGCGTGTTTCACTGAGGAGGAGACTCACTTGCGACGGGGCGATCTTGTCTTTTTGCAAAAAAGCGTTGATCGTCGCCGGCAAAGAGGCCGAAAGCCAGAGGGTTGTCCCGAGCAGGAGAAGAAGGATTCGCTGCGCTTTCATCCCTCTCCCCGCTTTTGATAGGCCGCAGAGAGTCGCCGCATCGCTTCCTCGAGATTTTCACGCGACGTCGCGACATTGAGGCGCATAAAGCCTCTGCCCGCCTCCCCGAACGACACTCCAGGATTGAGCGCGAGATGGGCCTCGTCGACAAAGAAGCGCTGCAGGGCATCGTCGTCGAGCTCCATCGCCCGGCAATCCAGCCAGATCAGGTAGGTCGCCTCCACGGGAAGCGGGCGGATCTTGGGGGTATGCTCCAGAAGAAAAGTCCGTACGTAGGCGATGTTCTCTTCGTAGATCTTCAGCATCGCCTCCAACCAAGCGTCCCCTTCCCGGTAGGCCGCCTCCAGCGCCACGATTCCGAAGCAGTTGCCGTTGTCCAGGCCGGCGCGTTCGTGGGCCAGACGGTAGCGCCGGCGCAGCGAATCGTCGGGAAGGATGGCGAAGGAAGTGTTGAGCCCCGCGATGTGAAAGGTCTTGGAGGGGGCGTGAAGCACCAGCGAACGTTTCGCCATCCCCGGCAGAGCCGCGAAGGGAAGATGCCGGCGGGCATAGACGATGTCGGCGTGAATCTCGTCGGAGACGACGATCAGATCGTGGCGTTCGGCAATGTCCGCGAGGCGGGAGAGTTCCGCTTCGCTCCAGGCCCGGGTACTCGGATTGTGGGGAGAGCAGAGCAGCAGGAGCTTCGCCTCGGCCGCTTTGGCTTCCAGATCGTCAAAGTCGATGCGGCATCCCTCTCCGGCGGTGACAATCAGGCGGTTTTCGAGCAGACAGCGTTTGTGACGCTTGACCGCTTTGAGAAAGGGAGGGTAGATCGGTGTCTGGACGATCACGCCGTCTCCGGGGGCGCTGTAGGCTTCGATCGCGAGATTGAGAGAGATCACGACGCCATGCTCGGGGACGATCCACTCCCGCTCGATTTCCCAGCCGAAGCGACGACGAACCCAGCCGATCACCGCGTCGTAAAACCCCTCCGAGTATTCGGTATAGCCGTAGACCGGATGCTCCGCACGCCTGCGCAGCGCTTCCTGCACCGCCTTCGGTGTCGAAAAATCTCCGTCCGCCACCCAGAGCGGGATCAGGTCCGAGCGTCCGAAACGCTCTTCCAGAGCGTCCCACTTGCTGGCGCCGGTGCCGCGGCGATCGACATAGCGGGGACTCTCCACCGACGCCTCACTGCTCACTGCTCACTCCTCGCTCGATCAGAGTGTTCCCTGCTCGTACATCGCCCGTAGCTTCTCTTTCTCTTTTTCACGCTTGAGTTTCTCCGCCAGTTTGGCCCGGAAGGCTTTGACGTCGAAGCCCAGCCACATCAGCAGCGGCGACGCGATAAAGATCGAGGAGTAGGTACCGACGATGATACCGATCATCAGGGTGAAAGCGAAACCGTGGATGATCTCTCCCCCGAAGAAGTCCAGCGTAAAGACGACGAAGAACGTCGTCAAAGAGGTCAGAACGGTCCGCGAGAGGGTCCGGGTGACCGATTCGTTGATGATACCGGCCAGATCGGGGTCCTTGATCGTCTTGATCCCTTCACGGATCCGGTCGAAGACGATAATGGTGTCGTTGAGCGAATATCCCAAAAGGGTCAGGATCGCGGCGAGAATGTCGAGGTTGACTTCGATGTTGAAGAGGATGATCGCTCCCGTCGCGATGCTCACGTCGTGGATCAGGGCCGCCACCGACGCCAGGGCGAAACGCCACTCGAAGCGTACCGAGACATAGATCAGGATACCCAGGATCGCCAGGAACATCGCCATCAGCCCCTTCTCTTTGAGCTCATTTCCGATCTTGGGGCCGACCATATCGACCCGTCGGACTTCGAACTTGCCCGTATCCTTGAGCATCTGCCGCACCTGGTCTCCGACATCCTTGCCGACCGACTTGGACGTGCTTTTGGTCCGGATCACCACTTCGCTTTTGCTGCCGAAATAGGTAACGGTGGCGTTTTCGAAAGCCTTGTTCTTTTCGAGATCTTTCCGGATCTTTTCGAGAGGGGCTTCCCCGTCGTAGCGCAGCTGGATCAGGGTTCCTCCGGCGAAGTCGATGCCGTAGTTGAAGCCCTTGAAGAAGATCAAGCCCCAGGAGATCAGCACCAGGGTCAGAGAGAGCAGGCCGAAGCGCCGGCTCGCCCCCATAAAATCGATCGGTTTGTCGTATTTGAAAAGTTCCATTGCGGCTCCTAGACTTTGATGCCGAACCAGAAGTTCAGCTTCTCTTTCTTGATATTAGGCAAAAGCATCTGGTAGATACCGTGGGTGCCCAGGATCGCCGTCAGCATCGAGGCGAGAATACCGATGCTCATCGTCAGGGCGAAGCCCTTGATGGGGCCGGTCCCGTAAGCGTAGAGGACCACCGCCGAGATCAGCGTCGTGACGTTGGCGTCCCAGATCGCGGTAAAGGCGTTGGCGTAGCCCTCTTCGATCGCTTTGGGGATCGAGGCACCGCTGCGCAGGAGTTCCCGGATCCGCTCGTTGATGATGACGTTGGCGTCGACGGCCATACCGACCGTCAGGACGATACCCGCCATCCCCGGCAGGGTCAGGGTCGCCCCGAAGAGCGACATAATCGCCAGGATCAAAAAGAGGTTCGCAACCAGCGCGATGTCAGCGATCGCTCCCGCCATTCCGTAGTAGACGATCATAAAAAGCACGACCATCACGAAGCCCAGGACCAGGGCGATCGTACTTTGGCGGATACTGTCCGCACCGAGACTGGGTCCGATGCTGCGCTTCTCCATCACATAGACAGGCGCCAGCAGGGCGCCCGAGCGCAGGGCGATGGCCACGTCGTTGGCTTCGTTGAGGGTGAAGTTTCCGGAGATTTGCCCGGAACCTCCGCCGATCCGTTCACGGATCACCGGGGCGGAGTAGACTTTGTTGTCCAGGACGATCGCCATCCGCTTGCCCACGCTCTTGCCGGAGAAATCACCGAAGATCCGGGCCCCTTCCCCGTTGAGCTTGAAGTTGATCACCGGCTGGTTGTTCCGGTCGAAGCCGACCTTCGCATCGGTGAGCATCGAGCCGTCAAGGATCGGGATCGCTTTGAGGAGATACTTCTCCTTGGGATTTTTGACGTCGGGGAGGATCACGTCGCCGTATTTTTTCGCTTCGGCGGGGGTCATCGTATAGACCCGTGCGGCCCGGTCTTCGTCGACGGCCATCATCTGCAGATGGGCCGCGCGGGCGATGAGCTCACGGATACGCTGCTCATCGGCGGGCGTCTTGACCCCGGGGACTTCGACGAGGATTTTGTCGGTCCCCTGCTTGGCGACGGTCGGCTCGGCGAGTCCGAACTGATCGAGACGGTTACGGATCGTATCGACGGCCTGGTCGATCGCCTGCTTTTTGGTCCGCGCGATCTCCTTGGGCGTCAGGCTCAGGGTGAACTGCCCCTTGTTTTCGACGATCTGGACGCCCTGGAGCTCTTTTTGGAGCAGCTCTCTGGCTTTGGGGATGTCGTCGGGATCGAGAACCTTGAAAGTCACTTTGTCCCCGTTGATTCCCAATTCGTCGATGACGATGTCGTTGTCCTCCAGGACATACTTGACCGTCCCGGCGATCGATTTGAGCCGCGACTTGATCGCTTCGTCACTCTTGACCCCCAGGAGCATATGCAACCCTCCCTGCAGGTCGAGCCCCAGAGTGATCTTCTTGCCGTGCTGGCTCTGCAGCAGAGACGGCAGCGAGAAGACCACTCCGAAAATCAGGGCGAAGATGAAGATCACCACCCGGTAGTTGAGTCGTCCCATCCCGATCCGACCTTACGCTTCGATCTTCCGGGCGACGTAGGCGCGGTCGAGTTTGACGATCACGTTGTCGGCGAGTTTGATCTTGAGGTACTCCTCTTCGGGTTTGACGATTTCGGCGATCAGGCCGCCGTTGGTGACGATTTTGTCCCCCTTTTTGAGGGATTCGAGCATCGCTTTGTGGGCCTTTTGCTGCTTCTGCTGAGGACGGATGATGAGAAACCAGAAGATGACAAAGAGTAGAATAAGGGGAAGAAACTGTGCAAGCGCGCCTTGTGACATGGAGCATCCTTTTGTGGAATAAAATTTCGGCCCATTTTAGCAGTTCAAGGATAACAGGGGGCTTGACGGCCGCCGCGGCGGGATCCGCCTTTCTCTACCTTGATGCCGCAGGATGGAGCAGCCCCTGGATCGAGACACCCCTCGCCCTGCTTTTCTTCAGCCTCCTTCTTTTCGGAGACCCGAGGCTCTGGGCCTGGACCGGCTTCTTTCTCGGCCTGTTCTGGTTTCACTGGATCGGCATCAGCTTCCTCCACTACGGCCACCCCTGGGCGATCCCCTTCGTCGACCTGGCCGTCGCCCTCACCTACGCCCTCCTCTTTGGGATCCTCGCCCGCTTTGCCGAGTTTCTGACTCGACATATCCCTCGTTTACTACAAAAAACATCCAAAATCCAACATCAAAAACCATCTTCCATCTTCCATCTTCCATCTTCCATCCCAAAAGCGCTCGTGCTTTTGGCTATGAGCTACATCCACCCCTTCGGCTTCGACTGGTTCAAGCCCGAACTCACCCTCGTCCATACCCCCTTCGGTATCGACAAGGCGCATTTCGCCGCGCTGCTGCTGGCACTGATCCTCTTCGGATCGTTTCTGCACTCCGTCCGACAGAAAAATCCCAAAAAAAGCCTTTTCTTTCTCCTCTTGGGCTCTGCATTTCTCCGGCTCTCCCTCACTCCCGCCAAAATCCTCGTTCTTCCCGACGATCCCCAAGGGCGCATCGCTCTCGCCGGTACCCGTATCCCCGTCGAAGCCAAATGGAATCCCGACAACTTTTTACGCGAATACCGTACCGTCCTGGAGCGGATCGACCGGGCTATCGCCGCGGGCAAAAAGGCCGTCCTCCTCCCCGAATCGGTCCTGCCGGTCTTTCTCAACCGCGAACCCCGAATCCTCGAGGCTCTCGAGCGCCGCTCTCAAAAGATCGACATCGTCCTTGGCGCCCTCTACTCCGTCCACGGGCAAAACCGCAACTCCGCCTACCATTTCCACAAAGGCCGCTACCGGGTCGCCGACAAAATCGTCCTCGTCCCCTTCGGCGAAGCCAACCCTCTGCCCTCCTGGGCCGGCCGATGGGTCAACACGATCTTCTTTGACGGCGCTCCCGACTACCTCCCCGCCAGGTACCCGACAGACTTTCGGATCGACGGCCGCGACTACCGCGTCGCCGTCTGCTACGAAGGCACCAGCGAGCGCCTCTACGCCGACCGCCCAGCCCGCATCCTGATGATGAGTAACAACGGATGGTTCACCCCCTCGATCGAAGCGACGCTTCAAAAGTTGCTCCTGGAATACTACAGCCGCAAATACGGCACGACGATCTATCACGCCGTGAATATGGGGCCATCCTATGTTGTAGTGAGGAATGAGGAATGAGGAATGAGGAATGAGGAATGAGGAATGAGGAATGAGGAATTTTACAGGGTTGTCACTGTTTGTCAAGGGTTTGTCAGGGGCTTTGACAATTTCGTCCGGGCTTCCCCCTCGGCGAGCTTCTGGCGGAGAAAGTCCCGGCGTTTGGCGATGCCCAGGAGCGTGGGACGGGTGAGGTCGGGATAGGTGCCGTGGAGGCCTTTGCCGTCGTTGCCGTGACACCCGGCGCAGACGCTGCTGAAGTACATCGCCGCATCCCTTGATGCAGGATGCGGGCAACGGTGGCCCCCGAGTTTCATCACGTAACAGGCCAGGCCCGGGGCCGCATCTTTGGGGACGTATCCCCCTTCCATCACACCGCCGGGAAAATGGAATTGATCGGATCCGTGCTCGATGACCCGGACAATGTAGTCGTAGAGATACTCCGGGGTTTCACTCCGCTTTAGCTCCTCCCGCCAATGGCTCAACGGATGCCGTAACGAATGTTCCCGATATTTTGTGCTCGTTTCAATCGTCTCTTTGGGAGATTTCGTCCTGAAATAATGCCTCCCGACCCCAAACAGGATGACAAGAAGGACGACAAAAACGACAAAGCGTTCCAGATGCTTTTGACTGATGGATTTTCCTTCGGTTCAACAAATGCCGAATTTTATCCATCGGAAAATTTTTGTCAAGCCCAATCCAACATCCAACATCCAACATCCAACATCCAACATCCAACATCCAACATCCAACATCCAACATCCAACATTCATAACTCATAACTCAAAACTCAAAAATTCCCCTCACTGTCCATACATCATATGCGGCAGCCAGAGCGCGATCTGCGGGACGTAGGTGACGATGAGCAGGCCGAGCAGGATCGTCATACTCCAAGGAAGCGAATAGACGATGACATCTTTGAGGCTGACCCCCGTGATTCCGCTGGTGACGAAGAGGTTGAGGCCGATGGGCGGGGTGATCATCCCCAGCTCCATGTTGATCGTCACGACGATCCCGAAATGGATCGGATCGATCCCCAGCGCGATCGCCACAGGCAAAAGCAGCGGTACCATGATCATAATGATGGCACTGGGCTCCATAAAGTCCCCGGCGAAAAAGAGAAGAATGTTGACGAAAAGCAGAAACATCAGCGGCCCCACATGCGAATCGATCAGAAACTGCGTGATCATCTGCGGGACGTTTTCCAGAGTCAGGAAATGGGCGAAAAGCATCGCGTTGGCGATGATGAACATAATCATCGCCGATGTCTTGGCCGCATCGAGAAAGACCCGGGGCAGCTCCCGCCAGCGGATATCACGGTAGATGAACATGCTGACGAAAAAGGCCCAGACCGCCGCCACCGCCGCCGCTTCGGTCGGGGTAAAGATGCCGCCGTAGATCCCGCCGATGACGATGAGGATCGTCATCAGCGCCCAGGAGGCTTCGCGCATCTTTTTGAGCCGGACGCTCCAGGGCCGGGGCTGCGTCCGCTTGAACCCCAGACGGCGCGCACCCACGTAGGTGACCGCCATCATCATCGCCCCGATCATGATCCCGGGAATCACCCCGGCCATGAAGAGCTTGCCGATGCTCTGCTCGGCGGTGACCCCGTAGACGATCATCACGATGGAGGGCGGGATCAAAATCCCCAGGCTCCCCGCGGTCGCCACCGTCCCGATGGCGTAGCGTTTGGGATAGCCCGCCTCCTCGATCGCGGCGAACATGATCGAGCCGATCGCCACGACCGTCGCCGGGGAGCTTCCGCTGACGGCGGCGAAGATGATGCTGGCGAAGATTGCCGACATCGGCAGGCCGCCGGGCAGATGCCCCACCATCGATTTGGCGAATTCGATGATCCGATGCGCGCTGGAGCCTTTGGAGAGGAGGCTGCCGGCGAGGATGAACATCGGAATCGCCATCAGAGAGTACCCCTCGACCTTCTCAAAGAGCATCGAGGAGACTTCGATGGGAGAAATCTGGGTGAAGGTCACGAGGGTCAGAAAGGTCGAAGCCCCCAACGCCACGGCGATAGGGGTGCCGATCAGCAACAGCAGGGCAAAAAGCCCGAAAAGTACCGCGACGCTCATAGCATCCCTCCCGTTTTGCGTTCAACCTCTTTGATCAGATCCTCCCCGGCGGCCTCTTCCATCTCCGCCAGGATCATCTCCGCTTCACTGCGGTGCACGACCGCTTCGGGCGGTGTACGCCAGATCTCCACGAACTTCTCCGCCACCCGATAAGCGGCGAACGCGAACGCGACGGGAATGACGAGGTAAGGGATCCACATCGGGATATTCAAATCGATGGAGCGCTCATCCAGTTCGATGTCCAAGAGGAGATACTTGTAGCCGTACCAACTCACCGCCGCGAGATAGACGAAGGTCACGAGATGTGAAAGAAGCAGCATCCCTTTGGCCACTTTCGGCGGCACCTTCTCCAGCAGAATAGTGATGGAGATGTGCGCATCCTGCTTGAAGCAGTAGGCCGCTCCGAAAAAGGCGCTCCAGAGGAAGAGATAAACCGTCAACTCCCCCGCCCAGGTGAGCGACGTCCCGAAGACGTAGCGGGCCACCACATTGTAGAAGGCCAACGCCACTCCCCCCGCAATTCCTATGGCGGCGATACTCTGATCGATCCATCCGATCACTACCCCCAGCCAGTGAAAGAATCTTCCGATTATCCCTAGCACTTCACACCTCCTTTCACGGGATCAGAATTCCGCAAAATCCTCATCCCGTCCGTCAACGCACAGTCACCCGGGAAGAATCCCCCAGTGACCAATGACGAATGACCGATGACTACTTCGTATTCTTCGCCGCTTCGATCAAATCCTTGCCGATCAGTTTGGGATCGTAGAATTCGGGGTAGATGGTCTCCATCTTTTTCTTCCAGACCGCGATCTGCTCGGGGGTCAGGACGGTGATCTGAAGTTTGCCGGTCTTGTCGGCGTACTCTTTGATCTTGGCGAACTGGCTTTTGTCGAGTTCGATGGCGTACTGACGCTCTTTAGCCGTCGCCTCTTTCATCGCCTGTTTGACATCCGCTTTGAGGTCGTCGGGCAGAGAGTTCCAGAACTTTTTGCTCATCACGACCAGATAGCCGAGATACCCGTGATTGGTGACGCTCATATATTTCTGGACCTCATAGAACTTTTTGGTATAGATATTGGAGTTGGTGTTCTCCTCTCCGTCGATGACCCCCTGCTGCAGCGCAGAGTAGACTTCGGAAAAGGGCATCACCTGGGGAATCGCTCCGACGGCTTTGAACTGCGCTTCAAGAACTTTGGAGCTCATGATCCGGAATTTCAACCCTTTGCAGTCTTCGGGCTTGATCAGAGGGCGCTTGGAGTCGGTCATCTGCTTGAAAGCGTTGTCCCAGAAGTCGAGGGCGACAAAGCCCTTGGCTGTGACCATATCCTTGAGCTTCTGCCCGACGGCACTGTCCTGGACCCGGTGCAGATGGTCAATGTCCTTGAAAAGGAAGGGCAAATCGAAAAGTGCCAGCTGCGGGACGATCTTGCCGAACTTGGAGAAAGAGGGGCAGGCCATCTGTACCGAATTGAGTTTCAGGGCCTTGAGCACCGCACTGTCTTTGTAGAGCTGGCTGTTGGGATAGACCTGCACATCGATGCGCCCCTTGCTAAGCTCTTCAAGGCGTTTTTCGAAAAAGACCGCCGCTTTCCCTTTGGGCGTGTTGGGGCTGACCACGTGGCTGAACTTCAGCACATAATCGGCCGCCACGGCCGACATACTCATCGCCATCGTGACCCCCGCGGCCACCACTACGTTTCTCAAAATCTTCATTGCTCTCTCCTTTTAATTGGTTTGCACCGTTAAGTATAGGCAATGATGACTTAGACATACTTTCGAAAATAAGAACATAAGAACTGATTATGTTAGAATGGTGGAATACTATGCGCTCCTTCCTGGGAAGCGGTGGAGAAAGTAATGTCAAAATTCAAAAAAAGGGTGGGAGTATTCTCACTTTTGCTTCTTACTGCATGTACGCAGGCTCCCTCACCTGAGGCTTCCGCCACTTCTTACGGCAATGCTTCAGGATGTGGAAGTGCCCAAAGCTGCGAAGCTCTGGGCATCCGATACATCACGGGCGACGGCGTCCACACCGACGGCTACAAAGCGGTCGAGTATCTCGAACGCGCCTGCAGTATGGGCCGGGGAAGCGCCTGCAACGGCGCAGCTTTCATCTTCGCCGACGCCGAAGGGGGCGTCAAACAGGATTATCGCAAAGCCCTGGATTACTGGAGTCGTGCCTGCCGCCTCGGCGACCAGACCGGCTGCGCCAATTACCGCCTCGCTCAGGACAAACTCGCCGCTCTACGACGGAGCCGCTGAGATAAAAGTGTGTCCGTGCGTAACTCCGGTGAAATACGCCTCCTCTACCTTGACGCAACCCTCTATAATCTCCCCGATCTCCGCCGGACATTCGGTCTGAAAGCGAATACTCCCGCCTTCCAGGTGATTCTCGAAGGCTATCGTCGTCGAGGCGACGCTCTCTTCGCGATGCTGGACGGTGACTTCGCACTCGTCCTCGAAGACAAACGACGCAATAAAATCCACGCCGTTCGGGATCCTCTGGCTCTAAGGCCTCTTTACTATATAAAAGTGAAAGAGGGGTATCGTTTTGCGGGATCGATTGACAATCTTTTGAAGACCCCGGGACAGAAAAAATCTCCGAATTTCCGAGCTCTTCGTCGTTTCATCCACCTTCGGGCAATCGGCTACGAAGAGACGCTCTACGACACTGTTTTTCGAATTCCGCCCGGACATATTCTGCGCATCGACCGTACAGGTTCCCGAAGTCTCCGACGTTACTGGTTCCCCGAAAAGATCATTCCCCGCTACGATCTTTCGATCGCGGAGGCGGCAAAGCGTTTCGAGACGCTTTTCAGCCGGGCGATCGAACGTAGAACGGCTTCCGCTTCCGAAACGGCTTTTGAACTCAGTGGAGGGCTCGACTCCTCCTCCGTCCTTGTGCAAGCCCTGGCCCTGTACCCTTCCGCTCCGCCCCTTGATACTTACTCTTTAACCTTTCCCCGCTACGACTGCGATGAAAGCACCTACCTCGAGAGCTTCGACTCTTCGCTTCCGCTACGTCGCCATCGTTTCAAACTTACGGACGATTCACTCCCCGACGTTTCCTCCACCTTTGCTTACCATCCCCACTGGCCCCAGACAACGACTTTCGGAATGTATCTTCCGATGCTCGAGCAGATGCGGGCTGACGGAAAAAAGATAATCCTCAGCGGACAGGGGGGAGATCATCTCCTCGGCGGAGGCCCCTGTCTGCTTGGCGATCTCTTGCGCCGAAGGCGCATCCGGGATTTCCTGAAACAGATACCGGCCCTGCGTTACGCGCCCTTTCGCCCCACACTCTCTTGCACCCTTCCTCCCGGCTTTGTCGGGCCGCTGAAGCGTTTCAAATCCCGCCTTTTTCCTCATGAGCAGTCCGACGCCTTCGAACCGATCGAAGATCTTTTCTCTCTGAAAGAGATCGACTCCCCTCTGCGGCATTATACCCTCGCACCGCTCCTCGACGCCGGAGAGATCCTGCTGCGTGATGCCAATCTTTTTCACAGTGCACGAGAACACTTCGGACTGGAGTATCGGCACCCTTTTTTCGACAAAGAGCTGATCGAATTTCTTCTGAGCCTTCCTCCCGAATACAAGTACTCCCGAGGGTGGAGTAAGGTTCTGCTGCGTTACACTCTTACCGAACGTCTTCCTCCGGCAATTCTCTCCCGCAGGGACAAAGCCGATTTCGCCGAAGTACTTCATGCACGCATCGCCCGATCCGATCCTCAGCATTTTTTTCGGGACTCGATCCTCGTCGCCGAAGAGCTCCTCTCCGCTTCCGAACTTCAACACCTGCGCCGGGAATGGGAGAGAAAAAACAGGAGCGCCCTTCCGCGACTCTGGGCTCTTTTCAATCTCGAGACGTGGTTTCGCCGTCATTTTTCGACATAAGTTATAATGAGGGAATTGTAAAGAAAGGGAAAGGACGATGAAAAGAGCAAAAAAGGAATATCGCGCTCCGAAAATCGTGCGCATCGGTGACATGACGAAAAATACGCTCGGTTCTTCAGGAAGCGGGACGGACGGAGGAACCTACAAAGGCGGAGGCAATACCAGCAGCCGAAGCAGCAGCAGCTCTTCACGTCGACAGCGGGGCACTTTCGACAACAGCGCTTTTGACAAAAGCGTTTTCGATCGATAAAACTTCCGAATGGAGACAATACCCCTCATCGGTTATCTCGGTCCGAAACATTTGCTGAAACTTCTAGAAAAGGAAGAGGATTTTATTCTTCTCTATCCTCTTAACGCCCAAAACCGCAAAGCTCTGTTCTCTGTCCATTCCCGACTTCTGGATCACCCTCACTGTCGGGGAATCGTCTTCGAGATCGGCAAAAACGATCTTCTGCTTCTACGGCTCTTTTTTCTGAAAGAGTTGATCGAAAGCTGGACGAATCGTGGGAAAAAAGTCGGCTTTGGGGGAATCCCTGCCTGCGTACGCATCGAAATCCTGCAGCCTTGGCTCTTCTCCCGACTGAAGCATCAAATGATCCCCGAAAAGACGGAACGTTGGGAACGCATCGTACATCGAGATCTCGAGAACTCCGCTCTGCTTCTCTCTTGTCGCGACTGCCTCGAGAGCTCTGATTGCACGGGCCTCGGGACAAATCCGGAAAATCTCCGGCATGCCTGGACGTATCGTAATCCGCCTGAAATCTACGCGAAAAACCGGGATCTCTTTTTTCACAGCCGTGATCCGGAACTTCACCGAAAATATCGACGCTTTGCCCGCCATGCCGACACTTCGGATCTGCACCATGCCGATCGCTATCTCTATTTCAGCAAACCCCTTGATAAACATTCCGACTACGCCTTTACCGACCGTTTCATCTACCACTGCGATTACCTCCCTCCCGAAGAGTACACCGAGGAGATCGACTTTCTTGCCGACGAAGTGGAGCATAAAGAGATCCTCGAAACTTACGCCGCTCTCGGCCGACGAGGGCGTATCAGCCGATTTGGATACAGCTACGCCTTTAGAGGTTCCCGTCGCAGAGAGAGTTTTTATTTCGCTCCTTCCCATCCTGACGACCCCCTCCTTCTCAAATATTTTGATCTCGATCCCGCCTTGATTGAGAAGAGGACATTTATCGGGCTGGGGATTGATTTTTACCCGAGGGGAGAGCGGAATTTCAAGATCTATACCGAACACCGCGTCGAAGAATTGCAACGCAATTTTGTTTCCCTCCTCACATTGATCGACATCGACCTCTATGCCTTGCGACAAAAGAGCCATTTCCACGTACGACGGATGGATGCACAGGGGCGTCTCCTCACCCAACGGATCGATCTGACTTATCGACCGGAGGATCACACCCACTTCCTTCCGTATCTCCGTAGATTCCCTTTCAGCGAAGAGGAATGGAACGCCATGCATATCCTCGGCATCGCTTTCGACTTCCGGGAAAACGCCCTTTCCAAAATCACTCTCTATTACCGAAACCGTTTTTAAACGCATGTACGGCTGCCGCGTTTTACACGATTTCGCTTTCGAATTTCCTCCGAATTTCCTCCGGGAAGAGCCCTACGACTACACCGTCCGATTCCATCGTACTTTTCGTCATCCACTCCTTCTTAGAAAGAGAGAGTCGCTCTCCTTCTCCCAGTACCAGGGTCGAGGCTTTACCCTGACGATCGGCAAAACTCTTTTACCGCCTTTTTCCCGCCTCTGTCGGATTGATATCCCGGGAATCGGCTCTTTTCACTGGATCCGGGGAGAGGAGGTGATCCGCCATGCCCTCGAAGCCGAAGAAAACACCCGGCGGGCGCTCTTCTGGATCGTCCGCATCGTCCTCCCTCTCTACGGCCTGCTGGAAAAAAATCTCCTTCTTTTGCATGCCGCCTCCTTTCGTATCGACAAGAACCGGGCTGCGGGGATCATCGCTCCTTCGAATACGGGAAAATCCCGATGGATCGAGATGCTGGACCGGATGGGCTTTCCCATACTCGGGGATGACATCCTGGCACTCAAACGTGAAGGAAAAACGTGGATGGCGCACCCCTCCTATCCGGCGATTTGTCTGGATCGACATACAGAAACATTGGGGGCGACTCTGCACAACTTCCAGCGACATCCTCTGGAATTTACCGGATGTTTCCGTTTGGGGTATAATATCTATTTGTCCGATTCGGAATTCAGGAAGATAGAGGGGATTGAAAAGGTCAAGACACTCGAAAGCGCCAGAGAGTTTCATCTGCCGATACACTTGAAGGAGGGAGGGGAAGACCATCTGAGAGAATGGATCAGATGGCTCGAAACTGTTCCTGTCTGGAGTGTTTCTTGCCCAAGACAAATGCAAGGGATTCAATCGACGGTTCTGCAAATGCGTAGACTGATCGCAGCTGAAAAACAAAAAGGGTAGAAGATGAAAAGCAAAGAAGAGTGGGAGGAGGAGATCGATCTCAAAGCGATCGCCGCCACTCTTTGGCGGTATCGCCGATCCATTCTAGTGACGATACTGCTCGTCACTCTCTTGGCGGGAATCAAAGCCTACTTCACCCCTTCCGTCTACCGGGCCGACAGCTTGGTAAAACTGGCACCCAAAGTAAGGCAGTACGGGGGAATCCTCAAAGAGGAAGTTTTTCCCGAAATCAACGACAACGGCATCGAAGATGAGATGGCCGTCTTCAAAAGCCGAACCCTCGCCCGGAAGGTCCTGGAAGAGCTCAACCTCGGGACCCGCTATTTCATCACCCGGCGGATGCGGGAGATCGAACTTTACAAAAGCTCCCCATTCATCGTCCAAACCGCATCACTCACTCCCGAACTCTACGGCAAACGTTTCATCCTCGAGCCTGAAGGAGCGAAGCGCTTCAAGCTGAAAATCGAGCCCTCTCTTCATGAACGCATCGTCCGTCTCTTCTCACCCGCTACGCTCGAGACAGCCTCAAATGGAGGGAGTTTTCCCGGAACCTTCGAAGGTCTCTACCGCTATGGAGAGGCCATCAAAACTCCCTGGTTCGAGTTGAAGATCATCCGACGGTCAGCCCGTATACCCGAAGGGCATTATTCATTCAGTGTCGTCCCCAACCGTGTGATGGCCGGATTTATCCAATCGGGGATCTCCGTAAACCGTAACTCCAAAGCCGGCCATACCCTTCGGGTCTCTTTCCGAGACACCGTCCCGCAAAGAGCGCAGGAGATTTTGCAAAAAGTGATCGATGCTTATGTGAACAGTGATCTCAATTATCGGAAACTGAGCGCGGAGAGACGCCTCGCCTTCATCGAAAAACAGATCCGAGCCGTGGATCGATCCCTGAAAAAATCGGCCGAAAAACTCGAAGCGTACAAAAGCCGGCATTCTCTAGTAAATCTGGACGAAAAAGTCACAGAAACCGCTCGTAAGGTAAGTAAACTCGAAAGCGAGCGTTTCCAGGTCATGATGCAATCCGATCTGATCCGCAAACTGCTCGATCGTATCCGCAGACAAAAAAACCTCAAGAAAGAGTCCATCGACTATCCCATCGACGCAGGAACGACGATCGACACCCTCGTCGAAGAACTCCGGGATGCCCTGAGCCGATACGAAGTAATGAGCGTACGTTTCACCCCGAACCATCCCGAACGCAAAGCGATGGAGAAGAAGATCGCCACACTCAGAGCTTCACTGAATTCCGCTTTGAAAAACGCTCTTGTCTCGCTGAACGAAAAACAAAAGCTTTTGGAAAAAGCCATCAAAACGCAGCAGTCGAAGATACAATCCCTTCCCGAGGAGGAGAAGGAGTTGGGATACTTGACCCGAATTTTCATGGTCAATCAGAAAATCTACTCGTTTCTGCTCGAAAAACGGGCGGAGATTTCCATCGAAAAATCGGCCATCACACCCACGACCCGCATTCTTGATCCGGCAAGCTATCCGGGAGCTCCGATCAAACCCCGTCGTTCTCTGATCCTTCTTGTCGGTTTGATCCTGGGAGTGATTTTGGGAGTGGCCCAGGCTCTGCTACGCGATTTCTTCGACAATCGCATCCATACGGCGGAAGAGTTGACCCGACTGACATCACTCCCGCTCTACGGTGTCCTTCCGCAGATCAGTGACAAAAAGACCACCGCTTTTTACCGAGAAAGTCTACGCGCACTCTGGGTCAACCTCAGTTTTTTCAAAACCGACAAAGCCCATAAAATCATCTCCATCACTTCGACACTCCCGGGAGAGGGAAAAACGTTCACCCTGGCCAATCTGGCGAAAGTCATGGCCCGGGGCGGGGAGAAGTCCATCGTCCTTGTCGATTTGGACATGCGCCGTGCACGCCTGCACAAAATCTTCAATGTCAGCAACCGCAGCGGAATGAGTACCGTGCTCTCCGGTCACGCGACCCTGGAAGAGGTGATCCGCCCCACCGAAGATGCCCGCCTCCATCTCATCCCGGCCGGCCCCATCACCGACAATCCGACCGGACTCATCATGTCCAATGTTCTGGAGCCTTTGCTACGAAGCCTTTCGGAGAAATACGATTATGTTTTCATCGATACCCCGCCCATGGGATTGGTAGCCGATCCGCTCAAGATCATGAATCTCTCCGATCTCGTCCTCTACGTCGTGCGTGCCGATCTGACGACCCGCAGTTTCATCGAGAAGCTCGATACCTTGCAGGAGC
>WFQO01000003.1 GCA_015486995.1 Nitratifractor sp.
AATTTACCGACTCAAACGATAGAGGTGGGAATGCGACGGCGTGAGGAGTGGGCCAAAAGGTTGATGGATCTGTCACTCGCCGGTGTAGGATTGCTCGTCACTGCCCCGGTGATCGCCGTCGCCTGGATCGTCGCGACGCTCGAGACCGGGGAAAACGGATTTTTCCTGCAGGAGCGAGTGGGCAAAGACGGCAGACTTTTCCGTGTCGTCAAAATCCGAACGATGCGGGAAATTCCCGGCCACAACTCCTCCGTGACAACGGCAACCGATCGCCGGATCACCCGCAGCGGTCGATTTTTTCGTCGCTACAAAATCGACGAACTTCCCCAGCTTTTCAACGTTCTAAAGGGTGAAATGAGTTTCGTCGGTCCGCGTCCGGACGTGCCGGGCTTTGCGGATCGTCTGGAGGGGGAAGCGCGACGGCTGCTCACCCTGCGACCCGGGATCACCGGTCCCGCGACGCTCAAGTATCGCAACGAAGAGGAGCTCCTGGCGAAGCAGAACGATCCCGAGCGTTTCAATCGGGAAGTGATCTGGCCGGACAAAGTCCGCATCAATCTCGAATACATGGAGCATTGGTCACTCAAAAAGGATCTGAAAATTCTCTGGCGTACCTTTACGGGAGGTCACGATGCCTGAGCGAATCTATCTCTCACCGCCGCACATGGGGGAAAATGAACGGCGCTACGTGGATGAAGTGTTTGCCAGCAACTACATCGCACCGCTGGGGGCTTTCGTGGATCGTTTCGAAAAGGCGGTGTGTGACTTTACGGGGGCGGGGGCTGCGGCGGCACTCTCTTCCGGAACGGCGGCGATCCATCTGGCTCTGCGGCTTTGCGGCGTCGGAGAAGGCGACCGCGTTTTAGCCTCCACCTTCACCTTCATCGGCTCGGTCGCGCCCATTCTTTATCAAAACGCCGAACCGATTTTCATCGACAGCGACGCGAGCTGGAATGCCGATCCCAAGCTGGTGGAAGAGGCGATCATCAAGGAACGTCCCAAGGCTTTCGTCCTGACCCACCTCTACGGCCAAAGCGCCAAAGTGGACGAAATCACCGAAATCTGCGAGCGGTACGGCGTCCCATTGATCGAGGATGCCGCCGAGAGCCTGGGGGCGACGCTGCACGACCGTCCGACAGGGACCTTCGGGCGTTTCGGCGTCTACTCCTTCAACGGCAATAAAATCATCACCACCGGCGGCGGGGGAATGCTGGTCAGTAATGATGAAGAGGCGATCGTTCATGCCCGCAAACTGGCTTCTCAGGCCCGAGAGCCCGTAACGTGGTACGAACATAAGGAGCTGGGATACAACTACCGTATGAGCAATGTCCTGGCCGCCATCGGTGTCGGACAGATGGAGGTTCTTCCCGAGCGGATCGCTCAAAAGCGGGAAATCTTCGAACGGTATCGTCGAGAACTCGAGGAATTCGGAGAGATCGAATGGATGCCCGAGATTCCCGGTAGCAGGGGAAACCGCTGGCTGACGACCCTGACCCTTCGCCGGAGCGATCCGAAAAAAATCATCGGAGCACTGCAGGCGCAGAACATCGAATCCCGGCTCCTCTGGAAACCGATGCACTTGCAACCGCTTTTTCGGGGGGCGAAAGTCTACGGCGGAAGTGTGAGTGAAGATCTCTTCGCCCGGGGACTTTGCCTGCCCAGCGGGACGGCGATGAGTCCTGAAGAGCAAAAGCGTGTGTCGCGGATCGTGAAGAAGGCACTATGAAGACAGAGAAGCGGGCGTGGCTGCATCCGACAGCGGGGAAGCGAACGGCTTTTTTTCTGATCGCGGATATCCTCCTCTCACTTTTTACGCTCTACAGCGCCTATCTGCTGCGTTTCAATTTCCACATTCCCCCCGAATATTTGCCGGGATTTTGGAAGGCCTATGCGCTGTTGCTGCTGTTGAAAATTCCTTTGTTGGCTTTCGAGCGGCAGTACCGCATTGTCTGGCGTTTCTACTCCCTGGAAGAGGCGCGAAGGCTTCTCCTCGCGCACGTGCTCGCCTATGGGATTTTTGCCGCCATTCTCTGGACTTT
Organism: Nitratifractor sp.; assembly: GCA_015486995.1. Taxonomy (GTDB): domain Bacteria; phylum Campylobacterota; class Campylobacteria; order Campylobacterales; family Sulfurovaceae; genus Nitratifractor. The sequence continues at coordinate 2,040 of WFQO01000003.1, forward strand.
CCGCGGAGAGTTTTCTCCTTTTCCCCGCAGCGTCATCGCCATCGATTTTGTCTTCTCCTTCGCCGCGCTGGCGGGATTGCGTTTCCTTAAACGTTTGATCCTGTCGGAAAATCGTGCGGGGATCCTGCCCCCTGCTCTTCTCATCGGCAGCGGAGCCGGCAGCGACGCCCTGGTACGGGCCTGGCGCGATGGGGCTCTGGCGTACGAGCCCGTCGCCATCGTCGATCGATCTCAGACGGGGAAAAACGTGGGCAGTTACATCGGGGGAATCCCGGTCCGTTCAATGAAAGAGGTCCCGCAGTTACTCAAACGCCACGGCCCGATGACGGCGATTTTGAGCGAGGAGCTTCCGGCGAAGGAGCTGGACCGTCTGGTGGACGAGATGGAGCGGCGGGGGATTCGGGAGTTTAAACGCCTGGTGATGTTGGGAGATCGAAGGGAACGGTTGCGCGATCTCTCGATCGAAGATCTCCTCGCCCGCCCTCCTCGGGATCTGGATCCCCGCGCCATCGCCCGTTTCCTCTCGGGAAAGTCCGCCCTCGTGACCGGGGCGGGCGGAAGCATCGGCAGTGAACTCTGCCGCCAACTGCTCGACTACGGTGTTTCCCGGCTTCTGATGGTGGACAACGGAGAGTACAATCTCTACCGAATCAACGAGACGCTGAACGACGATCGCTGTGTGCCGCTGCTCCTGGACGTGACCCGAAGAGAAGAGCTCGAAGAAATTTTTGCCGCGCATCGTCCCCAACTGGTCATCCACGCCGCCGCCTACAAACATGTCCCCCTCTGCGAACTCAACCCTCAAGCGGCCCTGGAGAACAATCTGCTGGGGGCGATCAACGTCTTCGAGCTCAGCGTGAAATACGGGGTCGAAAAGGTGGTAAACATCTCCAGCGACAAGGCGGTGCGTCCTACCAACGTCATGGGAGCCAGCAAGCGGATCATCGAACTCTACGCTCAGAATTTACCCGGTGAAAAGACGGAGATCGTCTCGGTCCGATTCGGCAACGTCCTGGGCTCCAGCGGCAGTGTCGTGCCGAAGTTCAAGGAGCAGATCGAAGCGGGCGGGCCGGTGACGGTGACCCACCCCGAAATCACCCGCTACTTTATGTTGATCCCCGAAGCGTGCCAGCTGGTCCTTCAGGCGGCGGCGATTGCGGAGGGGGGAGAGCTGTTTATCCTCGATATGGGGGAACCGGTACGGATCGCGGATTTGGCGAAAAAGATGATCCGCCTCTACGGCAAGGAGGGGGAGATCGAGATCGTCTATAGCGGCCTGCGTCCCGGGGAGAAACTCTACGAAGAGCTGCTGATCGACGAAGCGGAGTGTCGGACCCGTTACCGCTCGATCTGCGTCGCCGGACGGCACGACTATCCCATCGAACGCCTACGCCGGGACATCGAGGCACTTTTGGAAGCCCGGCAGAAACGTGAGATACTCCGACGTATCGTGCCCGAATACACCCCCGCCCCGTAGCCCCGCCAAAGCGCCGATGGGGTAAAATTCCTCCAAACATTCAACGACTCCCTTTTGCACGGAGTCTGAAAAAGGACCAGTATGATTACCACACGTTTCGCTCCGTCTCCGACGGGGTATCTGCATATCGGAGGGTTGCGTACGGCGCTTTTCTCCTGGCTCTGGGCCCGACGCAACGGCGGGAAGTTTCTGCTACGGATCGAGGATACCGATCTGAGCCGAAACAGCGACGAGGCGCTGGAGGCGATTTTGGAGGCTTTCGACTGGGTAGGACTCGACTACGACGGGGATGTGGTCTATCAATCCCAACGTTTCGATCTTTACAAAGAGTACATCGACCGACTTCTCGAAGAGGGCAAAGCCTACAAATGCTACATGAGCAAAGAGGAACTCGACGCCCTGCGGGCCGAGCAGACGGCCCGGGGAGAGCGCCCCCGCTACGACGGCCGCTACCGGGATTTCACCGGTACGCCGCCGGAGGGAGTCTCTCCGGTCATCCGGATCAAAGCGCCGCAGGAGGGGGAGATCGTCTTCACGGACGGCGTCAAAGGAGAAATCCGTATCGCCGCCAGTGAAGTGGACGACTTCATCATCGCTCGCAGCGACGGGACCCCCACTTACAATTTTGTCGTCGCCGTCGACGACGCGCTGATGGGCTTGACCGATGTGATCCGGGGTGACGACCACCTCTACAATACCCCCAAGCAACTGGTGGTCTACGAAGCCCTGGGGTTCACCCCTCCCCGCTTCTACCACGTGCCGATGATCCACAACGAGCAGGGGCGCAAGCTCTCCAAACGCGACGGAGCGATGGACGTAATGGAGTACAAACGTCAGGGCTTCCTCCCCGAAGCGCTGCTCAATTTCCTGGTACGCCTGGGCTGGAGCCACGGGGATCAGGAGATCTTCAGCCGCCAAGAGATGCTGGAGTGGTTCGATCCTCACGACATCAACAAATCGGCTTCGAGTTACAACCTCGACAAACTGCTCTGGCTCAACGCCCACTACATCAAAAA
>WFQO01000004.1 GCA_015486995.1 Nitratifractor sp.
AAAATGAATAAAAGTCAATAATTTTATGCCCTTTTATCAAAATTACTTATCGAATCCTCTCTCCTCTTCCAACGTGAGGAAGTATGGTGCTTCGGTCTCGTTATATTTTGACCTAGAGATGTAGGAAGATTGAGCCGTGTGCCAGACGGGACTTGGGAAGTTTGGCATTGTAGTCTGTTTCGTGGTGATAACCGACGCAGAGAGCGACGTGACAGGCGAAGCCGTTTAACTCTCCTTTGAACTCCTCTTCTACCCGTTTCACATCGATCCCCTCCAGGGCCGTGGAATCGACTTTCAGACGGGCCAGGGTATGGTAGGCATTACCCAGGGCAAGATAGAGCTGAGCCTTGGTCCAGTGGCCGTTGAAGCCGTTTTCGTCCGTGTGCATTCGGGCGAAACGAAAAGATTGCAGCGCCCGATCTCGCTTTTCGGGAGCGAGGCGACCGTCTTGGATCATTTTCTCTACCACTTTGGCGTAATCCTCCAGAGTATATTTTGGGTTGTGGGCGAAGAGGATAGTGACGGTGCTGTCGAGGACATGTTGCCGGTTGAAGTGGTAAGGTTCAGTGAAGGTATTGTAGAGCCGGTGTTTGGCATTGTCACTTGCGATGACGATGAATTTCCAGGGTTGGGAATTGATGGAGGATGGAGTTAGGCGCAGGGCTTCGTAAAGAATCTGCAGTTTTTCCTCCGGGACTTTTCGGTTCGGATCGTAACGTTTGCAGGTGTATCGGGTTTGAAGATCGTGCAGTATAAGATCGTTCACAGTGTCTCCTTTTTATTTCTATCTTGTCTTGGTTAGAATGATAGCCGCTTTTTTACGGGATAAACATGGAGATGGATCGGTTGATGGAAAAAGATTTTTACAAGAGGGCGAAAGGGATCGAGACGCGGCTCAACGCATTGGGGCGCAGTCGTACACCGACGCTTTTTGTTCTCTCCTACGATTTGAGGGAAAATTATATCGCCCCTTTGAAAAGTGTGGAGAAGGGGATTCGTTACCACATGGACCGATCTTTTTCCAGGCGAGGCGGCGCTTCGCTGCCCTATCGTTTCGAGGCGGTTCCGTTGGATCGTTACCGCCGGGCCTTCGACCGGGTGATGGAAGAAATTCGGCGGGGCAATACCTACCTGCTCAATCTCACTTTTCCTTCGCGGATTGAGATCGATGCGGATCTGGAGACGCTCTATGAGCGCAGTGATGCCCGCTTTAAACTGCTTTTCAAAGATCGTTTTGTCTGCTTCTCCCCGGAGCGTTTCGTTCGCATTGAACAGGGGCGTATCCATACCCATCCCATGAAAGGGACCATTGACGCTTCGATCCCCGGAGCCGAGGAGAAGATCCTTTCCGATGCCAAAGAGATGGCGGAACATGTGATGGTCGTGGATTTGTTGCGCAATGATTTGTCGATGGTGGCGGATCGGGTGCGGGTGGAACGTTTCCGTTATGTGGAGAAGATCCGGGCGGGAGAACGGGAACTGCTGCAGGTGAGCTCCCATATCACCGGAAAGCTGGAGGAGGGGTGGCCCGATCGCCTGGGGACGATCTTGACTCGGATGCTGCCTGCCGGGAGTATCACCGGTGCGCCCAAGCAAAAGACTGTTGAAATCATTCGGGAGGTTGAAGGATACGATCGGGGATTTTTTACCGGGATTTTCGGCGTTTTTGACGGGGAGAGTCTCGACAGTGCGGTAATGATTCGTTTCATTGAGAGGCAGAGGAATGGATTGGTTTTCAAAAGTGGGGGAGGGATTACCGTCGATTCGGATCCGGAGGCGGAGTATCGGGAGTTGCAGGAGAAAATCTATGTGCCGTTTCTTTGAGACGATCCGAGTCGAAGAGGGGAAGGTCTGGAACCTTTCCCGTCACGAGGCGCGGATGAACCGGACACGCCGGGAAATTTTCGAAGAAAGCGAACCGCTCTCCCTGGGGTCTTGGATCGGAGGACTCCCCAAAGAGGGACTTTACCGTTGCAGAATCGTTTACGATCGGGAACTGCGAAGTATGGAGTTGATCCCCTACCTGCCCCGACGAATAAAGAGCTTCCGCCTGGTGAAGAGTGCCGTCGAGTATCCCTACAAATCCTGCGACCGTAGCGGGATCGATCGACTCTTCGCCGCTCGGGGGGATGCGGATGAGATTCTTATCGTTTCACCGGATGGCCGACTTAGGGATACCTCGATCGCCAACGTAGTTCTGAAGCTGGACGGGAGATGGTGGACGCCGAGGGAACCGCTCTTGCCCGGGACGATGAGAGAGAAGCTCCTTGAAGAAGGAAAAGTAAAAAAACGGGAACTGCATCTCGACGATTTGAACGCGATAGAGTCTTTTGGAGTGATGAACGCGATGATCGGTTTTTATGAGATAAAAGCTCCTCGTTTTTTGTACGCTACTCGTTAAAGTGGGAAACTCACTTTGCCCGCAGTTTGCTAAATTGAACCCTTATAGCTCCCGATCCTTTGTTGAGGTAGAGCCCCGCTTTGTAATAAAAATCTTTGACGCCGCTCCAGTTTTTTTGCAACTGTGTATCGTCCAGACGTTTAAACAGATCGATCGTCTTCGATCCGATGCTCAGATAGACCCGCCCGTCATTCGAAGAGATTCCTGCACCGATAAAGTGTTTGTCCGGTCGGTCAGCCAAATAGAGATAGTAGCTTCCGGACCCCTTGACGTCGCTGCGGGAGACCACCGCCCAGAGGGCATCGCGGTGAGTCTTGTGCGTGAGAGAGTCTTTATGCTCATTACGCCAGACCAGACGGATGAAAGGTCGGTGAGCACTCTTTTTATGATGCATCTGCATCCAGGTAAACTCTTCGATGCTCTCGTCTATTTTGGAAAAACGGATTCGTCCGGTCAATTTGTGATGTTTTTGAAGGTCAAACTCTTTGAAATGGCGCAGTTCGTCACGATCGCTCGGCTCCCCTTTCATCGCAAAAGTCATAAACTTTCCGTTGGCCAGATAGAAGTAGTCGCTATGAAAATCTGTGAATTCCTTTCCCTCAGCGACTACGGTGTTGGAATTGGGATAGGTCAGTTTGGCCTGATCGAGAAACGCGCGGAACTTTTCGGCACTGTAGGGTGCCAGCGGATCGTTTAGCCGTGTTTCCTCGGGAGCCCAGAAGTTCCCGCTCATGACCAGCAAAGAGAGGAGATTGACACTGTCTTCGTAGTAGTCTTCGTGGGTTTTGCGTACGGCCTTGTAGATGCTGTCGAGGAGCTTTTGATATTTTTTGTCCGCCATGGCCGCCACCCCGAAGGGAGCTTGAAAGAAAGTGCTGGTGTAATTGCCGATTTTCCGGCCCTTGAGGGTGTAGCCGGACTTAATACGCGAGGCACGCTCTTTGCTCCGCTCTTTGAGCCAGTCGAGCATTTTGTCTACCAGTTTGCGGGAGCTCTCGTCCCCGGAGATCAGATAATCCAGACCGATCCTCCAGGGATCACGCCCCGCATTGTAGTAGTA
>WFQO01000005.1 GCA_015486995.1 Nitratifractor sp.
ATCCAGAGGATCCAGGGCGCCCCCTGGAGTTCGTCGGCGTTGAGCAGGACCCGATAGAGCGCGAAGAAGACGGGGATCTGCAAAATCATCGGCAGACAGCCCCCCATCGGGTTGGCTCCATGTTTTTTGTAGAGTGCCATCATCTGCTGGTTCATCTTGGCGGGGTCTTTGCCGTACCGTTCCTTGATCTCTTTCATCTTTGGGGCGAGGTCTTTAAGTTTCTGCATCGACATCATCCCCTTGTAGGAGAGCGGGAAGAGGACCAGCTTGACCAGCAGGGTGAAGAGCACGATCGCCCACCCCCAGTTGCCGACGAAATTATAGATTGCCAGCATTACACGGAAGAAAGGCTTCGCAAGGAAAGTGAACCATCCAAACTCGATCGCATCGGTCAGGCGGGGATCCAGATGTTCAAAGAGTTTCCATTCTTTGGGACCGACGTATGCTTTGAGTGAAAGCGAGTCATCGCTGCGGACAAAAGGAAGCGGATCGTTCTTTGCATCGGGTGTGATGATCACAGGGAAAGGATGGTCGAAGTTGTAGAAAAGTGATGCATAGTAACGGTCGAAGGAAGAAAGAATTGTCGCATCGGGAATCTTCGTCGTCTCTTTGGCTTTGCCGTCTTCAATGGTGGTGATCACTCCTTTGGAATTTCTTACCAAAACCCCTCGGACGATCATATAGCGTGATTTGTCGGCTTCGGGACGGTGGCCGGAGGTGATGAAGTATTCGACTTTCTTGCTGACGTCGACTTTGAGATCGTATTCTCCATCGGGATGAAAGGTCAGTGTTTTGATTAGCGTTACTTCCGGAAGCTTCTGTGTCAGGATCAGCGTCGCCGCTCCCGTGCTGGCGTTGATTTCTTTGGCCGAAGCACTGTAAGGAACTTCGAAGGCTTCACGGTTCAGCCTAGGATCACTGAAACGAACTTCAAGCGGTCGGGTTTTTTTAGGATCGATCAGTTCTAGAGGATTGCCGTTTTCATCCCGATATTTGCGCTGCTTGAGAATCACGCTCTCGATCCGACCGAATCGATCGATTTTCATCGAATATTTCCGTGTATCGATGTGTGCGAGCATTTCACCAGGATTCGCCGTAGCAGCTTTCACTGTTTTCGAAGCCGGCGCGGAAGTTCCAGGGGCCGTTTGTCCCCCGGCAATAGGTGCCGGTGTAGCGGCCGCGGTCTGCGTCACGCTGCTCTGCGTCGTCGTGTTTGCTTCAGTGTGCTTCGCTTTGGGCTTGGGAAAGAGATAACTAAATCCGAAAAGAATGACGAAGGAGAGGACCACGGCAATGATCAGGCGTTTATTGAGATCCATCTGTTCCAAAATGATACCTTTAATCTGGGAGGGTTTCTGCCCAATATAGTTTATGGGAAAATCAGGGGCGGATTATATCCAGATTCGCTTTATACTCCGATGGAAATGTGAGGAATCTAGGCTTTTCGAAGGACTTTCGAGCGTTTGAGTGCATGGTCCCACTCCTTTTGAAGACGGGAAAAAGGAATGTCAACGATCAGCGCCTTTGCAACGAGAATGTACTGACCGGGAAGAAGCGTCATTTCACTTTCGCGAAAAAGTGCTCGGAGCCGGCGCTTCGCACGATTGCGTCGCACAGCATTTCCTACTTTTTTTCCGGCGACGAAAGCAACCGCACTCGAAGAGTTTGCTTTAAAGAAGAGGACAAAATCCGGACTGTGCCAAACCTTGTCAGCTCGCCGATAGATCCGATCAAAATCAGCCTGTCGGGTGAGTGAGTTAAAACGGTTTACGCGGCTAATCTTTTTCTGCCTTTGGCACGTCGGGCATTGATGATCTTGCGACCGTTCTTGGTCTTCATGCGAGCACGAAAACCGTGCGTTCTTTTCCGGGGGGTGTTGTGGGGTTGATAGGTTCGTTTCATTTGGATATCCTTGGAATTGTATGATTCTCCCCGCTCTCTGCCGGGAAATCGACGGTCGCAATAGTATCGAAGAGGAGCTTAACTGTAGATGAAGTTCACTAAACAAATTCCGAAATTCCTTGCAGCAAGCCATTTGGGTTCTCTGGGTAGACAACTCCGTTTCGCCGGATTCGACTGCCTCATTATGGAGGAGAACTCCACAAACCCGGATTCTCCCACTCTTCCCCTCGAAGAGGGAAGATACTTCCTGACAAGAAGCTGCCGTTCTTTCCCAAAAAAACTGGAAAAACAAACCCTCAGACTCCGGAGTACAAACCTGGAGGAGCAGATGCTCGAAACCGCCATGAACATCGAGCTCCGAGAGACTTTCGCACCATATACCCGTTGCACACTCTGTAACATACCTCTGAAAAAGATTTCACCGGATGAAGCGAAGAGCCTTCTCCCCGATCGGATATTTTTTACGCACAGTGATTTTCGCCGATGCCCGACTTGCCAACGAATCTACTGGAAAGGAGACCATTACAATCGAATGATGAAACGTTGGAAATATATTTTCGAAGAAATTTCGAAAGGGGGAGAGAATCAGCTTGATTTTTCGGAAAAAGCGCGCTAAAATGCCGTACTTTTTCCTATGCTGATATAGCTCAGCTGGCTAGAGCACCTGATTCGTAATCAGGAGGTCGCGGGTTCGAGTCCCGCTATCAGCTCCACGTACTTATTCGTTTTCTTCTTTATTTCTTTTTCTTCGTTTGCGCGGTTTTGGCATCAACTCTTTAAATCTTTGATAGGTAATTTTTACAGTTTTCCCTGTTCGAGTAACCGGAAGTCTCCCCTCTTCTTCTAGAATTTCGTTTAATTTTTCTCTGGCTTCGGTCTGAGACATATGCTTGGCAAGATAACGGGCAGTCTTTTTAACTTCAGGATCTCGAAGCAATTGTTCCATCGGAGAGAGAGTCCCTTTGTTTTGTTCTTTTACAACTTTTTTAGCTTTTTCCAATAACGACATTGATAAATCCTTTCAGTGTAATTTTGACGAATAATAGCACAAGAATGCCAATGTATTCTGAAAAAGTTCAAAATTCTTTTTTATAGATGATGTCTACACTTTGGGATTTACTGCCGATATCGATATCCGTCTCTGTATGTTTGGAATGTTGGATTCGCAAAATGACCTTGGGGTTTTTTTCCTTTTGATCGTAAAGTACGGTGATTTTATCGGTGATTTTTTTGCCGACTTCAAAGCCTTGTGTTGTAACGATCAGAGTGTCGACTTTTAATCCCATGTTTCCAAGAATCGACTTGGCGATACCTCCTCCGACCATTGAAAGCATATCATCAGCGCTCTCCCCTGTCTCTTCTGTATCAAAAAGAATAAAGGAGAGTATCTGCGAACGGGTCATATAAGGATCACTCGAAAAATTCAGATTGGGTTCGGTAGCCACGCCGTTGACCGTAATATAGACGGTTTTACTATAACGCCGGTAATCGAGATTGATATCGAGCAGAGGCCGTGTGGGTTTTCCGGTAAAATTGACACTGCTTTCCTGAAGGACAAATTTCTTCCCGTCAAAGATGTAATAGCCTCCCTTGGGGATTCGAACCGATCCAAGTACCTGCAGATCACCGTTAAAGGATTTGATAATACTGAGCTGTGGATTCAATTCGACATAGACATTTTTCTGTTTGAAAATCAGCGGCTTTTTCGTTTCAATATAGAGCATCAGCTGTACATTCTTTTTGAAGAAACTTTCATCGTTCTTTTTCTGATGCTGCACGATGACGATATCCTCGTCAGTGGCGTAATGGCTCGCCGTCAGATCATACATTACGTTTCCGCCGAGGAGGATGATTTTTCCTTCGGCATCTACCTGATCTCCGGTGATCTTCGCAGTCAGGTCGATCGAGGCATCGAGTTTGGCGTTTTCATGGACGACTTTGAAATCGGGGGATTTGGCGACGAATTCACCTTTTTTCTTTTTCAGATCGTAGTAACCCGTCGCTTTGAGGGAATCGTTAACCCAAAGCGCGTCGAGAATTATTTTGTTGTCTTTCATCTGGATCCGGCTGGGTTTGGTCGCGAAAATTTTCATCCCCCCGCTTTCAAGACTGTAGCGTTTTATAATGAGGCTTTTCGTCTTCAAGTCCGCCCCGAGTACAAGATCGATATTTTTGATCGGGTTTTTGATTCGAGCGCTGTCGTCGGGGATGAATTTTTTCGATTTGAGTTCGAGGGTCACTGCGGAGAGTTTAGCGATCGTCATCGTCAGGTCGATGTCGCCATCGAGTTTGGGGATTTCCATTTTATAGATCTCGGTCAAATTGCGGATCAGATTTTTGACCGAGGTACTGTGAAGCTTCGCAAGAATCGTCGATCGAGGGCTACCCGAGATCGTTATTTCACTACCCGCCACTTTCAAGACCCCTTTTACTTTTTCATCCGTCACGTCGTAACGAACGTCGGCTTTTACTTCCCTGCTTTGGAGGGCGAGCAACCACCGGGGTCCCCTCTGGTCGAGAGAAATCTTCAGGGGATCGAGCGCTGCGAGGTTCAGGTCGGGCAGTAGTCTTTTTAGAAGGGAATTTTTCGGGTAATGTACTATAAAGCCGGCGCTGACATTGCCGTCATAAACAATCTTTCCATCAAGATTGACAAGATTGGAACGTAGCGTCAGGTTCGTATCCAACGGCAGCGGTTTGGAGAAATCCACCGGGGTGGTGATCTCCAGTTGCAGGGCGGCTTCTTGCAACTCTTTGGGGAGTTTGACATATCGGGCGGGTTCGAGCCGTTTTTTCGTCCCAAGCGTCAAAAGGCCTTTTTTGAAGTCATCGCTGCGGAACGTGCCGGCAAAATCCCCTGCATCGAGTTTGGCAAGGACCGAATGCAGATCCCCTTCGAAATCGACCTTCGGCTTGCCCAGGAGTTTTTCGAGCCTGGGATCCCCCAGTTTCACGCCCGGTGCCTTCAGAAAGCCGTGGTAACGGATCGCTCCCTTCTCATCCGTGCCCAACTCGGCATGCAGGGTCACAGGAGCCTGCGGTGTCGTCACGAGCGTATCGTCTGTGACACGGAATTTTCCGCTCTTGAAATCGAAATCGAGCTGCAATCGGGAACGGTCGATATCGACGTTGAAGCTCGCGTTGCTCTCGTTGTTCTCCTCGAGAATTTTTCTGGCGGAAAAAGAGAGGGCCACCTTCGCGCCCTTTTCGTCGACAGAACCGCCGATCCGGATGGGGCTGAAAGCTTCGGGACGCAAAGGAAGTTTGTAAGCTGCAAAAAGGCTCGGAGGCAATAGAATCCGGTTACTCTTGGGATCGAGAATCAGGCGGTTGTCCCGGATCGTCCCCTGGAGCTTCAGGTCCGCGAGGTTGGAACCGAAAAGTACCTTGAGGTCTCCCTTTTCGGCCATCGCTTTGTCGAGATCGATACGGAGTTTCTCCAGAAGGATCCTGCTGACGTTGGCATCGAGAGGGGCGAGCTTGAATGGCCGGGCTTCAACAAGGATGCGATCGACGTCGACCCGGGAGGGAAGAAAAGGTATATCGATCCCGCTGCTTCCGGTGCTCCCGGTTGCTCCCCTTTCTTTCCTGCCGGTATCGGGAGAAGCACTCTTCTCCTTTGTCGCGTTGCTTTCCGAGGCGACACTCTTTTGCCACGCCACGATCTTGACCGGATCGATTTCGGTCAATGCCAGCTCTTTGACGTGTAGGCTCTGAGGGTCGATGGAAGCTGAGAGATCGGCGTGGGCCAGAGAGCTGTCGAGGTAGGCGTCGATGCCTTTGGCCTGGAGCTTCTCTCTATGCAAGTCGAGGCTCAAATCCCTGATCTTGGCGACAGCCGCGTGATAGCGGACTTTTTGCAGCTCCCCGGGCTTGAGCTCGATACGCAATTGACGGATGTCCACGTATCGGGGGACGAAGGGAATCGTATCGTAGGGAGCGTGGGGGGCGCTGGCTTCCGCCGGAGAGTTTTCGGCTTTCGCCCGGGCTTTGGGCTTCGTGCCGTTGCCCTCGTCGGCATCTAGCGACGAGAGCGCCTGCAGGTCCACTCCCTCTATCAGACCGTTATCGACGATGAAACGCCCCTTCTCCACATGGAGTTTGAGCCGTGCCTGTGCCAGATTACTTTGCAGATCCGCCGTCAATTTTCCCGAGACGATCCGGCTATGCTCCAGGTCGATGTCGAGGCCGTGCCCCTCGACCTGGGCCCACTCGAGTTTCACCCCCTTCACCGGCTCATAAGGCAACAAAGATGCCCAGATCTTCTCTGCATGTATCCGTTTGGGGAGGAAGGGATCCTCATCGGTACTTTTGGAGAGTTCTTCCTTTTTGTCGCCCGATTTGTCGGGAATTTCCTCTCCCTTTTTCGTCGCACTGGTGCCGTTGGACTCTGCCGGTGCACTCAGTGTCGCGATCAATTTCTCCAGCTTCGGCATATCCAGATCGTCGATGGCCAGGAACGCTACGTCAAGGAAGCGCTTGCGGTAGGTGCCTCCCAACTCCACCCGTCCCAAAGACGTGTCGGCGACCTGATGCAGTTTGCCGACGCTGAAGCTGTCATCGGCGTAGTGGATCGAATCGACTGAAAGCTCCTCTTTGAAGACTTTAATCCCGTAGCGTTCGAAGGGAAGCAGAGAGAGCCGAATGTTGTTGACTAGGATCGAAATCGGTAATCCACCCCCCGAACTCTCCTCCGTCGTGTTCTCCTCGGAAGCCGGTGTCGTGAAATCAGTGACCACCTTCTCCAAAACGGGGACATCCACACCGAGGACTTCGAGGCGGGAGACGGTCAACTGTTTTTCGAGCAGGGTATAAGGGTTGAGGCGTATCCGGATCGTGCGGGCAAGCTCCCGCCCGTGATAGCTCAGGTCATCGAGCACGATCCCTTTGAGGGGATTGCCATAGATTTTCTTATAAGTAAAACCATATTCCGGAGCGTATTTGCGAGCGAGCTTGTCGATGAGCCAGGGGGAATTGACTGCGAAATAGAGAGCCGTCAGGAGAACGAAAACAAGAAGCAGCAAACCGAGTAAGAATTTCTTCAAAACGATTGTCCTATCATCAATGAGAATCGACGGATTGATGGGTCGTGAATGTTGACACCGTAATCAATTTTGAGCGGACCAATGGGCGTCATATAGCGAATGCCTCCTCCCCCGGTTTGGATCCAATGCGAATGCACGGTACTGTACGCATCCTCGGCAATCAATGTCGCGTCATAGAAGATTCCGGCATAGAAATCCCCCCAGATCGGATACTGTGCTTCAGCCGTATAGTTGAGCCACGTCCGCCCACCGATCCCCAGATCGCGAACTGGAGAAGCTGTGATTCCAATGTCCCGATCCCCATAAGCGCGGTTGCTGTAGGAGCCTCCTGCGTAGAGATATTTGGAGGCAGGCAATGCCGCTTTCCCTCCATCTTCCAAAACGGCGGCATGCCCTACCGTCGCTAGGGTCAGCAGGCCGAAACTTTTGATGTAGTGGCCCTCCAACTCCAGCTTATAGTAAGGGTTGTTCTGTATCTCTCCCAGACTCAATCCGTATTCGAAGTACCCTGAGAGGTAGTATCCGTTACGCGGATTGGTCTTGGAATCCCTTCGATCGTAGACCAACTGGCCGTAACCGTAAATCAGGTCGAAAAAACCGGGAAAAAAATCTTGCTCGTTCACATCGGGAGTAGCGGTCTGCACAATCTCCAGCCGTTCGAGAGAATAGCCGAGATTCCAAGCCCATGTCCCATCGTTGTAACCGATTTTACTGTCGAAATAGACTTTCTTCTCGTCGTAATAATCATAGGCTTCTCTATGGTAGCCCCCATCGAGATAGAGGTTGTAGTAGCGATCCCAGAATTTGAAGAGCGCCGGCTGGAAGAAATCGGCGCTGAGTTCCGACACATCGGTGGAGTACTGTGCCACCAGGCCGAATTTCCGCCCTCCCCCCAGGAAGTTGTAATGGTCGTAGGTCCCTCGGACCCGCAAACCCACTTCCGTATCGTAGCCGACCGAAACAGTGTAGCGATGCATCTTCTGCTTGGCTTTGGCGTAGACATCGGGACGGACTTCGTTGAAATATTTCTTTTCAGTGTTGATGACGGTCTGCCCGAAAATCCCCAGTTCATTCAGTGCGGCGTAGCTTTCGTTGACCCGTTCGGTGGTGAAGACGTCGCCGGGGCGATAACGCATCCTCGAGAGAATCACCGCATCCGAGATCCCCTCGGGTTTCTCCGCGACGGTGGTGTTGCCGAAGCGGCAGAGCCCGCCTTTTTTGAGACGGTAGACCAGGTCGACGGTTCGTTTCTCCAGGTCGACGTAGGCTTTGGTATCGAGATCGTAACTGCAGTAGCCTTCTTTGAGCAGAGCGGCTTTGATCTTGCTTTTGATGCGGGTGAATTGATCGGTTTTGAAGGGTTCTCCCTTTTTGAAAGTGATGTAGTCTTCGATCGGAAAATCGCTGCTGATGTTGATGTCGGCGACGGTCACCGGTTTGTTCTCGTCGATATGAATCAGCACTTTTTTGGGCGTTACTTTCACGGTAAAAGTAGCGTCATAGTATCCCTGGCTGTCGAGATAGCCTCGCAGAGTGTTCTTGATCGAGGGAATCAGGTTGACGGGAATCCGTTTTTCGTCGCTCTTCCAGAACTCCAGCCAGGAGTGGGTCTCGACACCGAGGACTTTGTAGACACTGTCGGGATCGAGCGCTTTGAGGCCTTCGATGACGATGGGGACTGTTTTGATCTTTTTTTGGCTCGCACTGGCGTTGGCATCGCCGGAAGCCAGTAATGGAGTACCCGCTCCCAGTAGCGCCAGGAGTGTCAAGGCAGCGGCGATTCGGCTTTTTTTCATGCGGCTCGACCTATAAAGTTTCCATCTGTATCGGCTTTCATCGCCGCTAGATCCACGATCCGATCGGCGGCCCAGCGTGCCAACTCCAAATCGTGGGTGATCAGCAGAATTCCCAGGCGATCGAGGAAGCGGATCAAAAGTTTCATTGTCTCGAGCTGCGTCAGGTTGTCCAACGCACTGGTCGGTTCATCGCAGAGCAGGAGTTCGGGCTCCATCAGCAGCGCTCGCAGGATGCTACAGCGCTGCAGCTGCCCACCGGAGAGTTCGTGAGGAAGTTTTTGCAGCAGAGTGTATTGGAGACCCAAATCAGGTAGATACTCCTGCATTTTCCCCGTCGGAGCGACGTCGGCGATCTGATCGACGATCCGGTAGCTGGGATGAAAGGAGCTGTAGGGATCCTGGAAGACCCAGCCCAGTCTCCCGTGGCGGATCGTCCCGCGGCGAAAGGGAAGATTGCCGGCGATCAATTCGAAAAGCGTCGACTTGCCGCTGCCGCTGGGGCCGACGATCGCGACACACTCTCCACGCTTCACTTCCAGGGAAAAATCCGTATAAAGCGCTTCTTTCCCCTCATACGCGAAGCGTAATCCGTCGATCGTCAATACTGTCTCTGCCATCGTCCTCTCCGGCTTAACGGATCTGTCCCTGGCCGTAGATTTTGTATTTGTAAGTGGTCAACTCGTCGATGCCCATCGGGCCTCTGGCGTGAAGTTTGTTGGTCGAGATGCCGACCTCCGCCCCGAAGCCGAAAGCTCCGCCGTCGGTGAAGCGGGTCGAGGCGTTGACGTAGACGCAGGCGGCATCCACCGCATCGAGGAAACGCTCGGCGGCGCGGTAATCTTCGGTGACGATCGCCTCGGAGTGGCCCGAGCCGTGACGACGGATGTGTTCGATCGCCTCTTCGAGCCCGCCGACCACCTTGACCGCCAGAATATTGGCCAGGTATTCGGTATCCCAATCCTCGTCACCGGCCAGAGCCGCCTCGATGATCCCGCAAGCCTCTTCATCGGCTCGCAGCTGGGTCCCCGCAGCTTCGAAAGCCGCCGAGAGCTTCGGTAGGATCTCCCGGGCGATGGCGCGGTCGACTAGCAGTGTCTCCATCGCATTACAGACCCCGGGGCGATCGCATTTGGCATTGAGGGCGATGCGCACCGCCATCTCCTGATCCGCAGCTTTGTGAATATAAGTGTGGCAGAGTCCTTTGTCGTGCTTAACCACAGGAACCGTAGCATTTTCCGAAACGTAGCGGATCAGGGCTTCTCCGCCCCGGGGGACGATCAGATCCACATAACGGTCCTGCCGGATGAGCCGGGCGACCCCTTCCCGGGAACTGTCGGGCAGCAGGGAGATGATTTCCCGGGGAAGCCCTTCGACTTCGAGGACGTCTTCGAGGACTGTGGCAATAGCGCGGTTGGAGTGCTCGGCCTCTTTGCCCCCTTTGAGGATCGCGACATTCCCGCTCTTGAAACAGAGCGCGCCGACGTCGGCGGTGACGTTGGGGCGGGATTCGTAGATGACGCCGATGACACCGATGGGCACGCTGACTTTTTCGATGCGTAGATTGGCATCGTTGCGCCACCCTTCGAGGACCCGTCCGACCGGCTCACGCAATGCGGCGATCTCCCGCAACGACTGCGCCATGGCGGCGATTCTCCCCTCATCGAGAAGCAGACGGTCTTTCAACGCGTCGTTCAGGCCGTTCTCATCCGCCGCAGCCATATCCCTGGCATTTGCCGTCAGAATCGCCTCTTTTTCTTTCTCCAGCGCGTTCGCCATTTTCTGCAAGATTTCACTTTTGCGTTTTCCCTCGAGTGTCGCGATAATGCTACTGCTTTCTTTCGCTTTTTTCAAAAATTCCGTCATCGTCACTCCGTCAGAAATAAATTTCCTATAATTGTATCGAAAGATCGTTGAATTACGTTTTTATATTCGTTAGTATTAGAGGAAGATGTTTGAGGGTGGATTCGCCGATTTATATCAATGAATATAAGGAGAAAAAGTGAAAACTCTTTTTTTGATGCGCCACGCTAAATCAAGCTGGAAAGAACCCCTCCCCGATCACGAACGTCCCCTCAACAAACGGGGGAGAAAAGCGGCCAAAAAAATGGGAAAGTGGCTGGCTAAGACAGGATGGATCCCCGATCTCATTCTCAGCAGCGACGCACGGCGTGCCGTGGAGACGGCCCGAAGAGTCCGCAAAGGCCTACAACGGGATATCCCGATCCGTACCAATCCCTCACTCTATGAGGCGGACGTCCACAGGATTTTTGACGTAATCGCTGAAATGGAAGATCTTATCGAAAGCCTTCTCATCATCACACACAATCCGGGGATCAGTGAAGCTGCGGTATGGGCAAGTGACGATGAGACCTTTGCGTGGATGCCTACTGCGGCAGTTCTTGGACTCCGCTGTAGGATAGAGAGTTGGAAAGAAGTAGGAAAAAGGAGTCCGGCAGACACGCTTTTTTATTGCCTGCCGAAAAGTCTGGAGAAAAAATGATTTTCTTTGCTTACTTCCCACCTTTAGCGGCATCTTGCTGCAACTCTTTGGCACGTGCGGCGACCGCTTTTTTAAGTTCGTTCGCGTGCCGGGCGATACGCTGCTGGGCCAGTAGCATACTCAGTTGCGTCAGGCGAGGAAGGATCGTCAAGGATTTTTGCCCGACTTTACTCCGGTAGAATTTGGTCAACTCTTTCATTTCGGCGGGAGTGAAAGCCTGGGCATACAGTTTGGCCAGATCTTTTTTCATATCGTCCCACTTCGTATATTTGTTGAAGAATTTCTCGTAGATATCTTTGTAGGGAGCCATCGCGGGCTGACGCTTGATCTGGATCTCCAGCGACTGCATCAGTGCGTTGTGGATCCCCTCTTTCATCTTCAGAGCATCGAAGAGCGCATAGGCCGCTTTCTCCGCTTCGGGAGTCAGGGGCTTGAGTTTGGGAGCTTTGTGCATCGCAGGCGCTTTCGCCTCACCGGCCATCAGAGTGTTTCCGCCCAAGAGCAGCATTGCTGCAAGGGCACTTTTCAAAATCGTTCTTTTCATCGATATCCTTCTCATTGATTTATCCTGATTAAGAGAGCCGATATTGTAGCGAAGAACCGTTAATCTTAATTGCTTTTTATGATCGGTCGGATATAATCGATTTGATAGAAAAAGGAGGGGTTGCCAAATGAAAATAGATAAATACTTTCGAAAGAGTCTCTCAATTTTTACTCTTTGCCTTGCCTGCATGAACTCACTTTCTGCCAATAATAGTTTTACGAGTGAGATGAGTCATGTCGGCGGGGGTATGCTGATCGGAGGAATCACGACCGGCATAGTGGATCGATATTTTCCCCAATACCGCGAAGAGCGAGCCTGGATAGGATTCTGGACAAACGCCGCTATCGCCGCCGTGCTTTTCGGCATTGAAACCGCGCAGGATCGGGATGATGTCTCCGGAGAGCTTTTGGACTTGGGATGCAATCTGGTCGGCGGTGCGATCGGCGCCTACACAACCGATAAGTTTTTCCTCGCTCCTATCCTGCACAAAGCTCCAGACGGCAGTCATAATTTCGGCATCAAAGCTATCCATAGGTTTTAACAGCTTCTCTCACTTCCTGAAAAGTTTTCATGTTCTTGGAAAACCGTTAACGATTTCGTCAATTTATTTTTGTTATATTTCTCATTCCAATCCATTATAAAGGAGTCGGTATGGCTATCGACGCAAAAAAATTGAGAAAATTCTGTCGTCCTTTTCGAATCATCCTGGGACTTATTCTTATCGGAGTGGGGGTCTATACTGGAATCCGTTGGTTCTATCTCGGAGTCATTCCTTTGATCGCCGGCTTGGTCGGTTTTTGTCCTGCCTGCGCCATGACGGGACAATGTACGATTTTCGGTAAGGACAAAACGGAGTGAAAACACTCAAAATTATGCTTGGCTGGCTTGTCGCCGGGCTTCTGCTGATCCAATTCATCCGCATCGATGTCCCTCCGGCTCCCAAAGCGAAGCCTGGTGACGAAATTCAGGCCCCTCCGAAAGTGACGGCGATTTTGAAACGCTCCTGTTACGACTGCCATTCCAATCATACGAAATGGCCCTGGTACAGTCATGTCGCTCCCGCCTCCTACGAAGTGAATATGCATGTCAAAGAGGGGAGACAATGGCTCAACTTTTCGATCTGGAATCAGTACGACGAGGCGAAAAAACAGAAGCTCTACCGTAGCCTTGTCAAGGCGATCGATTGGAAAATGCCTCCGCCCGATTACATGTGGATCCACAAAAACGCTCGATTGAGCCCGGAAGATCGGAAGATGATCAAAGCTTGGGCCCAATCCCACATCCGCTCGACGGAATGACGCGATACCGCATAAAAACCCAGGGAGTTTCGTGACGGCGATCAAGTTCCTGCTGTTGATCGGATTTTTTCTCTACCTCGGGGTATTTTTCTACCTGTACATGATTCAGCGATCCCTTCTTTATCACCCCTCTCATCTTACACCGAGGAAAGAGGGATTTTTTATCGATTTGAAGAATGCGCAGATTTGGGTTGAACGGATTGCGCATGGGAATGAGAAGGCGATACTCTATTTCCCCGGCAATACGGAAGACTACTGGATAGATCCGTGGAAGCTTGCGAAGATGTTTCCCGGGTTTACAATCTATTTTTTGCATTATCCGGGATACGGAGCCAGTACAGGCAAGCCTTCTCAAAAAGCGATCTACGAAGCTGCTTTGGCCCTTTATGATCGGGTGCATTCCGACCATCATTATCTCGTCCCTTTCGGGCGCAGTCTGGGAACCTCTCCGGCGCTCTGGCTCGCCGCAAATCGTCCGGTGGATGCGCTGATTCTGACGACCCCCTTTGACAGCATCCTCCATCTCGGACAGCGACGGTATCCCCTCTTCCCGATTTCACTTCTTCTAAAAGATCCTTACGAGAGTATCCGGTACGCTCCACAGGTCTCCTGCCCCACACTGATCCTCCTAGCCAAGAATGATCAGGTCGTTCCACGTTCCAGCAGTGAAAAGCTGATCGTCGCTTTTCGTCGAACAGTCCCGGAACGGGTGACTCTATCCGGTAGCGATCATACCGACATCATCGATCATCCGGATTACGCCTCCGTGATTCGAAACTTTCTTGCCCGGGTTTTGTCCGAAAACTCTGACAATTCATTCCCGGGCGTCCGCCAGCGTGAGGGCAAAAAGCACCTCCACTCCCGAATCACGGAGCACGGTATGAGCCTCCCGAAGCGTTGATCCCGTAGTGACGATATCGTCGATCAATACCGCTCGGATTCCGGAGGGGCCCCGATAGCGGAAATCCCGCGGATGTTCGAGACGATAGCGAAGAGTCTTTCCGGCGTAATTGACCCGGTTCTTCGCCACAAGGGCCGCCGGAAGATTGGGCATCTTCCCGACCTTTCCGTAACGGGTCAATACCGCGGTGTGGGCGTATCCCGATGCAGGAAATTCATCGATGCCGATCAACCAAACCCGTTCATCGATTCCCTCGGCGAACGCTTCCAGGAAGGGAGCGATCTGTCGTCGGGCGAAGTACCGATAGAGCCGATAACCGACCGGACCGTGCTTGCGCAACAAAAAAGGAGCGATTGTTCGGTAACGAAACAGGCTGATCACATCCAACGTTCCTACCTTCCGTGTCGAAACCGTCGGCTTCATCAGTTGGGAATGACAGCGCTCGCAAATCACTTTCACTGAGAATTTCCGGCAACTCAGACAACGCATTTACTCTTTATCTCCCGTTAAGTCTCTTTGGATATATTCGCCCTCATTTCAACGAGTGAAGGAGCACAAACAGATGATGCCTTTTAGCGATGAAGATCTCTGTATCGCCATCAAAAATTTTTTACCGGGTATCGAAGCCTACGTCAAATCCCATGAAGGAACGATGGGCTTCCTCGGCGTCAAAAACGGAACCGCCTACGTGGAACTTGGAGGAACCTGCAACGGATGTTCGATGAGTGTCATGACCACCAAAATGGTCATCCAGAAAAAACTGCGTGAATTGATCCATCCCGAGCTCAACGTCGAGAGCGTTTTCCCCGACCAGCACGATCAACTCCCTTCCGATCTTGTCACCTGCTGATCCTCGAATCGGTAGAGAAGCGAATCAAACGATTCGATCCGTCCCTTGCGGACATAAACCCCCTCTTTCTTCAGAAGTGCAATTTTCCTCGCCACTCCTCCCTCCCCGCTGTAGCGGCCTATCCGTCCGTCGGTACGGACGACCCGATGGCAGGGAACCTGCGGAGCGTAGGGGTTTTTACCTACCGCCGTACCGACGGCGCGAACCGCTTTCGTCCCCAGATATTTTGCGATTTCCCCGTAGCTCGTCACCCGTCCTTCAGGGATCAGCCGGAGCGCCTCCCAGACCCGCCGCTGAAAATCCGTCGCCATCTTCTCTCCTCTACTTCGATCCGGTACGAAAACGCCAGTTTTTGGTCAGCGGATGACCATCCGCTTCGACCTGCAACTCTACCCGATACTCCGTGTGAGCCTTCAAGCCTTTAAGCGGCACTAGGACGAAGGTCCCCGCCGATAACTTTTTGTGCGGATCTTTTTTCGCAGAAAGCAATCGCGTCGCAATCCGTTCGCCGGCAGCATCGTAAAGACGGAAACGTTTCAAATGAACCTTACGATAAAACGCAGGGTTGAACGCCGCACTGATCGGAAAGCCCGCTCCGTAGAGATCGGCCAGCGGATCGGGGGTCTCCCGAATATAACGCAGGGGAGTCTTCGTCATTCCCGGATAGGGGTAGAGGATCAACGGAGCACTCCGTCGTTCAATACTACGCAGAGCCTGAAAGAACTCTTTCGAATCGATACGCCGGCGCTTTTCGGCACAGAGCCCCTTTACATAGCGTTCAGAAGTGGCTTTTTTCGAACGAAGACAGAGCGCCGCAACCGTGGAGGGAGCCATATCGTAGACGTAAATTCTTCCCCGACGGTTTCCATATTCGGAACTCCCCATTGTATCGATGCGAAAGTCAAGAAACGCGAGACGATGATAGACCGTCGACATCAATACTCTCACCGATTCCTGATAATTTCGATCACCGTAGGAGATGTTTTCTACTCCGGCACGGGTAGGATAGCCTGCCCGGATAAAACGGTCAAAAGGTGTTCGACCGGTGAAATAGGGATTACCTGGATGCTCCGTGTGCCCTTGGGCCCGCAGACGCCCCAAATATTTGGCGTGCCGATAGGCCGCTTTTGCTAGACGTGAATCGTTTTTCAACGGAAGCATTCCGCTGGTTTGGCGAATCCGATTGACCTCGCTTACCCCTTCACGGTCCATGGCCTGAAGCGTAGCCCCCAAAACGAGTAAAAGCATGAAAGCCTGCGGCCATCCCTTCAGTCGTTTCGGGTGCTTTCCGGCATTCCCCCGCTCCTTTCGGCTCCACAGAGTGGATACAATACTCTTCCGATTTTTTCGTATTCTCATCGATAGCTCAGCAATGCAAAAGAATTTTTTGAAAGGTTCGAAACGATGAAACGTCTGATTCTTCCCTCCTCCCCGTTCTATACGATGCCGCTTCTGATCACATTGATTCTTCTGAACGGATGTACAAGCTCGACGGGACCTCAGTGCACTCCCGCCAATCGGCAAAGCGGTTTCTTCTGCTATGACGGAATTAACTTCGGCCGGAACGACGATCCTCTCTTCCGTCGGGGAGTCATAGACGGATGCAAAACCGCCCAGGGCTACTTCCGAAAAGCCTATTCTCTCTCCGCTTCCTCGGTAAGTTATCGTCAAGGCTGGGAAGCGGGACGCGCCCGCTGCCGTATGGCGACGCCGTCGCGCCCATAACAAATCCGATTCTCTTTCGGAAATGCTCATGACCGATAGCGTATCGGATCCCTCTCCCCGGCCCTTTCGAAACCGGCCAGACGAAGACGACAACTGTCGCAAAGACCGCAGGCCTCCTCCTCTTCAAGATAACAGCTCCAGGTATGCGAAAGATCGACCCCGAGCTCCAGCGCCTTACGGACGATCTCTGACTTTTTCAAATGCACCAACGGTGTGAGGATTTTGAGTCGGGTCTCGTCCCGGGTCCCCAGATCGATGGCCCGCTCCATCGCCCGAATGTAACTCTCACGACAATCGGGATATCCGCTGCTGTCTTCCTCCACGACACCGATGACGATCGCCTTAGCCTGTTCCTTCTCTCCCACCGCTGCGGCGATGGAGAGAAAGATGCCGTTGCGAAAAGGGACGTAGGTGATCGGCACCCCCTCTTCGATCCCACCGGTAGGAACTTCGAGTGTTTCATCCGTCAGTGCCGAAGCTCCTATGGTTTTGAAAAAAGGCAAATCGATCTCATAGCGTTCTATGACCTTCAGATCTTCCGCAAGTTTTCGGAAACACTCTCTTTCTTTGCGTTCCGTCCTCTGTCCGTAGTTGAAATGGACTGCGACGATCTCGTATCCCTGCGCTTTCGCTATCGCGGCACTCACCGCGCTGTCCATCCCGCCTGAAATAATACATACCGCTTTTTTCATTGACTTTCCTTCGACCCGCATCTCGTTATAAAAAGTCTCATTTTACTCCATTTTAGGTAAACTTCCTCCTCATGATGAACCTGATCAATACAACATCGATATCGATCGACGAAGCACTACTACAAAAAATTGTGGAAGCCATGAGTGACCGGGAGGTTGAGGTACTCCTCTACGACGATGCCGCAATTCGGCAACTCAACCGGGAACATCGTGGGATCGACCGTCCCACCGACGTTCTAAGCTTTCCTCTCGATCAGAGCCTCGATCAGACGCCATTGGGTTCCATCGTTCTCTCCGTCGATAGGGCGCGCGAAGTCGCCGAGAGGGAAGGACACGGTATGAACGAAGAGCTTGCACTCCTGCTGATCCATGGAATGCTCCATCTTTTGGGATACGATCACGAAACGGATGACGGAACGATGCGCGCACGGGAAGCGGAGTGGATCCGACGCTTCGATCTCCCCGAAAGCCTTATCGTCCGCACGGAAGGATAATGCGATGGATTATCTGATTTTTGTACTCTCTCTCGCCGCCCTTATCTGGGGAGCCGATCTGCTCATCGCCCAGAGCGAGAAAATCGCCCTGCGCTTCAATATTTCCGAGTATGTCATCGGAGCCACACTCATAGCTCTGGGTACGAGTCTGCCGGAGATGGCAGCCTCCATCGCCGCCAGCTACAATGACAAAGCCGAAATCGCCGTCTCCAACGTCATCGGCTCCAACATTCTCAACATTACACTAGTCCTGGCGATGGTTTTCCTTCTGGCCAAAAAGATCAATCCACACCGTGACTTTTTCGCCAAAGACAGCTCCTGGGCACTTTTCCCGGTTCTCCTCTTCTGCGTAATGTCTCTCGAAAATAACTTTAGCCGCTTCGATGGAGTTCTTCTCATCCTTTTGATGCTGGGGTATCTGATTTTCCTCAAGCAGAGTGGAAGCGACGTCCTCACCCTCGAGGACGAAGAGCTCGAAAAGGAAGAACATGCGCCTTTCTCCTGGGTGCATGTGAGTCTGCTTCTTGCGGTCGGCTTCGTCTTGGTAATCGTCGGAGCGGAATTCACCGTCGAAAGTGCCTCGAGTATCGCCCGCTCATTGGGGGTCAGCGAGTGGATCATCGGTATCGTGATGATCTCCATGGGAACGTCCATGCCCGAACTCATCGTCTCGATCGTCGCCGCGACCAAAGGCAAAGCCGATATGGCCATCGGCAACATCATCGGATCCAACATGGCCAACATCACCGTCGTCCTCGGAAGTGCCGCACTCGTACGCGATCTCAAGCTCGATATGCACTCCTATCTCTTCGATATTGCAGTGCTTATCGCCGCGACGTTGATGCTCGTTTTCATCACCGCCAACCGGATGTACTCCAAACCCGCCGGCATCAGCCTCCTCGTTTTGCTGGCACTTTTCCTCCACCACACCCTCGGCGCTCTTGCTCATTGAACCACCGGATATCGATCTAAATATCACGCTTATCCGGCCATCTCCTTGGAAGCAAGCTCATGCACACAATAAGTGCAATTTTTAATCATGCCGCAATAACCTTCAGAAAACTCCCTGAGTTCACTGCTATGAAGGTATCACTGCGATGCAGTATCTCCCAGAGAAAGAAAGATATTTCGCCGCACCCTAAAAAAGCGGGGGCGGAAAGAGCGTCAGTTGAAGATCGAAAGCAGCACGCCCGCGGCGACGGCGGAGCCGATGACTCCGGCGACATTGGGGCCCATAGCGTGCATGAGCAGGATGTTGCCCGGACGGGCTTCTGCGCCGACTTTGCTGGCGACGCGGGCGGCCATCGGGACGGCGGAGACACCGGCGGCACCGATGAGGGGGTTGATCGGCTCCTTGCTGAAACGGTTCATCAGCTTGGCCAGAAGTACTCCGGCGGCGGTCCCTACAGCGAAAGCCAAGAGGCCGATGACCAGGATCCCCATCGTATCCAGGACCAGGAATTTGTCCGCCTGGAGTTTGGAGCCGACCCCAAGGCCCAGGAAGATGGTGACGATGTTGATCAGCGAGTTTTGCATTTCGTGGCTCAGGCGGTCGACGACGCCGGACTCCTTGGCGAAGTTTCCGAAAGCGAAAGCTCCGATCAGAGGGGTCGATTCGGGTAGAAGCATCGCCGAGAGGACAACGATCAGCAGCGGAAAAATCAGTTTTTCACGTCGGTTGACTCTGCGCAGCTGAGGCATGACGATGCGCCGCTCCTCCTCCGTCGTCAACGCTCTCATAATTGGCGGTTGGATGACCGGGACCAACGCCATATAGCTGTAGGCCGCCACGGCGATGGCCCCCAACAGCTCCGGAGAGAGCGCCGAAGCGATGAAGATCGAGGTCGGCCCGTCGGCCCCGCCGATGATGCTGATGGAGGCGCATTGACGCATCGTGAAATCGACGAGCCCCGTATACTGCGACAGCGCCGCGGCCCCCACCAGCGAGCCGAAGATTCCGAACTGCGCCGCCCCTCCCAACAGTGCCGTTTTGGGATTGGAAAGGAGCGGGCCGAAGTCGGTCATCGCCCCGACTCCCATAAAGATGATCAGAGGAAAAAATTCGTTGCCGATTCCCATATTGTAGATGATGCCCAGAAAACCGTCGGGAGCGGTCATATTGACCACCGGGATGTTGGCCAGCAAACCGCCGAAGCCGATCGGCAGGAGCAGCAAAGGCTCGAATTTTTTGACGATGGCGAGGTAGAAGAGGATGAAAACGACGATAAACATAATGATCCGCCCCCAACTCTGGGCGAAAGCGCTCATCTTCTCCCCCTGGCCGTTGAGCGCTTCGGGGCTCGGGTTCAAAATGGCGTAGATCCCTGTCGTTTTGAAAAAATCCCGCAGTAGCACCGTCAGCGGTTTGGGGATGTGCTCCTCTTTGACCTGGATACTTTGACTTACCGTACTTTGCGCGGGAGCCGAAGCCGGCTCCGAAGCCCAGAGCGACGAAGCCCCTAGAAAAATCAGAAGCGGAAGAAGAAATCGTATCAACATTTCATCACTCCAGCGTCGCTAAGAGACGCCCCTCCTCCACACTGTCGTTGGGGGCGACGTCGATGCTCGCGATAGTCCCCTGCATCGGGGCCGCCACTTCGATCTCCATTTTCATAGCCTCCAGCACCATGATCGTCTCTCCCTCGTCCACGTGGTCACCGGGCTGCTTGAGGATCTTGAAGACCGTGCCGGGAGTCTGGGAGCGGATCTCGATGCTTCCTTTGCCGCCCGAAGGACGGGGAGCTTTGGGCTCTGCTTTGGGTGCGGGAGCCTCCGATGATGCTTTCTGGACCGTGATCTCTCCGTCGCCTTCGGCGACCTGGACACTATATTTTTTGCCATCGACGATGACGGTGTAGTTGCCTGCCATTGCGTTCGTCTCCTCCGTTTTCGAGCTTGGGTTGGGCCCTTTGCGGACCATCAGCGGGGATTCGCCTTTGAGGAAGGCGATTCCCTTTTTGTCGCAGGACGCCGCGATGAAGATGTTCTCTTCCGTCGTCTCGATCCCCTCCTCTTCGAGGATCTTTTTCCAGTAGGCGATCGACTTTTTCTCTTCCCGGTCGGCGATGTCGATGGGAGATTCGGTCGTAGGCTCCAGCCCCAGCTTGAGCGACGCGAGCCTCACGATCTCGGGATCGGGAGCTACAGGGGTGCGGCCGAAATAGCCCAGGACCATCTTCCCGTAGCCCGGAGAGATCTGTTTCCAGGGGCCGAAGGTGACGTTGGCGTAGGCCTGTTGCCAGTAGAACTGGCTCACCGGTGTCACCGAGGTGCCGTAGCCCCCCTTCTCCACCACTTCGGTCATCGCTTCGATCACTTCATCGAACTTGTCCAGGTTGCCGCTATCGCGCATCATCTGGGTATTGGCGGTCAGGGCACCGCCGGGCATCGGCGCGAAGGGAATGATGGGGTTGACCCGCTGGGCTTCGGGCGGGGTGAAGTAGTCCTTGAGGCATGCTTTGAAGCGTTGCTCGTATTCGCGGACCTTGGAGAGCTCTAGCCCACCCAGGTCGTAGTCGGTCCCTTTGACGGCGTGCATCATCGTCAGGATGTCGGGCTGGGAGGTGCCGCCGCTGACGGGTGCGGCCGCGAGATCGATCCCATCGGCGCCCCCCTCCAGAGCCGCCAGGTAGCAGGCGACGCTGACGCCGGCCGTCTCATGGGTATGCAGCCGGATGTGGGTCGTCGCCCCCAGGAGCTTGCGAGCCATCCGGAAGGTTTCGAAGACTTTGTGGGGGTTGGAGGTGCCGCTGGCATCTTTGAATGCGACGCTGTCGAACTCCAAGCCGCTGTCAAGAATTTGGCGCAGCACCTTTTCGTAGAAAGGGACGTCGTGGGCCCCTTCACAGCCCGGGGGCAGATCCATCATCGTCACCACCACTTCGTGCTTCATCCCGTACTTCTTGACGCAGGCACCGCTGAACTCCAGGTTGCGCACATCGTTGAGCGCGTCGAAGTTCCGTACGGTGGTGGTGCCGTGTTTGGCGAAGAGTTTGGCGAAGAGGTCGATCATCTCCCGACTGCCGGTCTCCAGCATCACGGTGTTGACCCCCCGTGCGAGGATCTGGAGATTTGCCTCCGGCCCCACGACCTGGCGAAAACGGTCCATCATCTCGAAAGCGTTCTCCCGCAGGTAGAAAAAGAGGCTCTGAAAGCGGGCTCCGCCCCCGAACTCGAAGTGGGTGATCCCCGCCTCTTTCGCCGCCTCGAGGGCAGGGAAAAAATCCTCCATCAGCACCCGACCCCCATAGACCGACTGGAAGCCGTCCCGGAAACTGGTATCCATAATATCGATGTAACGTTTGGCCATCGTTAATTTCCTCCAGTTTTTGTTTTGCGGTATTCTAGGATCGCGGCGACCATTGCGGCGACACGGGCTCTCTCCTCGTCCTCACTCTCCCCGCCCGAAGCCGAAGCCCCTGCCCGCGGACGGTCGGGGAAGTAGCGTTCGATGATGATCGCCTGCAGACGCATCAGCAGTACGAGAATATAGAGAAAGACGAAAACGATCCCCATCCCCAGGACCATAAACTTAAGGCTTTCGCTCACCAGATGGACTTCCATAGGCTTCTCCCTTCCAATCTATCAGGCTATTGTAGAATAGTTTTCACTTGCCGGGGCTTAAAGAAATAATTGAAAAGAAAAGAGGGGGAGAAACGCCCATGCCGCGCTTTTCAGCGGCGGCGGCGACGCTTGCGGGAAGAGGTATTTTGGCGCTGGGAGCTTTCGTAGTCGTCGAGCAGGCGTTCGAGCTCCTCTTCGTCGTAGCCGATGCGATCACTCTCGTCGAACTCCTCGGTCTCGAGGATGTAGCTGATCGCCTTTTTGATGAAGGTCGCCTGATCCATCTCGGCCATCTGGGCCAAAACTTGGTCGACGAGGGGGTGCAGTGCCGTCTCTCTGAGCTTCTGACTCAGCATCTCGATCTGCTCCGCTCCGACACTGCCGCCTTGCACTTCCAGCGTCGCCAGGCGCATATCGGCACCGACCTCTTTGCGGATGCGCTGAAGTTCGCGAAACTCCTCCGTCGACGCCAGGGTGATGGCTCGGCCGTGCTTGCCCGCCCGGCCCGTACGGCCGATACGGTGGACGTAACTCTGTGGATCGAAGGGGATGTGATAGTTGAAGACGTGGGTGACGTTTTTGATATCGAGTCCCCGGGCCGCCACATCGGTAGCAATGAGGATGCGGGTTTCCCCCCGGCGGAAGGATTTGACGATGGCGTCACGCTCCATCTGATCGATGTCTCCGTGCAGGCCCGCGGCGTTGAAACCCAGGTCCTTGAGATACTCCGCGAGGCGGTCGACTTCCCGCTTCATCCGGCAAAAGACGAGGGCTTTGTCGTAGTCCTCCTGCTCCAAGAGCCGCACGATCGCTTCGTCACGCTGCGATTCGTTGATGACGTAGTAGAGCTGCTCGATGTCCACGTTTTTGGTCGTCTCTCCGCTGACGACGGAGATAAACTCCGGCTCGTAGAGCAGTGTATCGGCCAACTCTTTGATCGGCTCGGGCATCGTCGCCGAAAAGAGCAGCGTCTGGCGGTTTTGGGGAATGTACTCGAAGATCTCCCGCACATCGTCGAGAAAGCCCATATCGAGCATTTCGTCGGCTTCATCCAGAACGACGACTTCGGGGTTGAAGACGTCGATCTTCCCTTTCTGATAGAGGTCTTTGAGCCGCCCCGGGGTCGCCACGACAATCTGGACGCCCCGGTGGATCAGAGCGATCTGCCGCCCGTAGCCCACACCGCCGTAGACCGCCAGAGTACGGATCCCGGCGAAGCGCCCCAGATGGTAGAGCTCGTCGCTCACCTGGGTCGCCAGCTCCCGTGTCGGGGTGATCACCAGCGCCCGTTCGATCTCCCCTCGGGCGATGCGGTCCAGGATCGGTAGGCCAAAGGCCGCCGTCTTGCCGGTCCCGGTATGGGCCTGTCCGACCAAGTCTCGGCCCTCCAGGATCAGAGGGATCGCCTCTTCCTGGATCGGGCTGGGCTCCTTGAAGCCCGCGATGCGGACCCCTTTGGCCACCTCGGGATGCAAATCGAAATCTTTGAATGTCATTGTTCTTTTCCTTCGAATGGAAGCCGACGCTTCCGATAATCTCTCGTCCAAATCGCTATCGCCGGCTTCCCGTCGATCCTTTGAACCTCTTCAATCCCCCGCAGGAGACTGAAGAGAGTCAAATATTATCGTCGCTCTTTTGAAATAAGCGTTGCCCGCAACGCAATCCAAAACTCTTCATTCTTCACTCCTCACTCCTCACTCTTCACTCCTCACTAACTCCCCATACTCCAAAGCAAAAAAACGCCGAAGAGAATCCGATAGATTCCGAAGGGGACAAAGGTGAAGCGGGAGAGAAAGGCCAGAAAAAGTTTGATCGTCAGCCACGCCACGACGAAAGCGACGATAAAGCCCACGACGTAGGGCCCCCACTGCGCTCCCGCGAAATCGTGATAGTGTTTGAGCAGGTCGTAGCCGCTCACCGCCGCCATTACGGGAATCGCCAGGAGGAAAGAGAACTCCGCCGAGGTTTTGCGGTCGAGTCCCGCCAGCAAGCCGCCGATGATTGTGGCCCCCGCCCGGGAGGTGCCGGGAATCAGGGCGAAGACTTGCGCGAAACCGATCGCCGTCGCCTGCATCCAGGTGACCTTTTCGACATCGCTCACCCGCTCTTTGGCCTCTTCATCGTAGAAATACTCCACGATCAAAAAGACCACGCCGCCGATGATGAACATCCATGCCACCACTTCGACGCTGAAGAGGGCTTTGATCTGATGCCGCAGCAGAAAGCCGATCACCCCGATAGGAAGGAAGGCAAGCAGGAGTTTTTCCCAAAGTACGATTTTGCGAAGGCTGAGCTTGTCCCGGTAAATCAGTATCACCGCCAAAATCGCCGCGAACTGGATGATCACGTCGTACGCCTTGGTCAAATCGCTCTGGGCGATCCCCAGATAATGCTCGGCGACGATCATATGTCCCGTGGAAGAGATGGGGAGAAACTCCGTAAAGCCTTCGATGATGCCGATGATGATCGATTGGAAGTAGTCCATTTTAGTTTCTTGTTATTAGTATATTGGTGTATTGGTTAGTGGTCCCCAAAAAAGCGTTGCAAAGTAACGCGTACCCTCATTTCTCATTTCTCATTAAAACAGAACCTTCTGTTCCTCACTCCTCACTTTTAATTCCTCACTTGCTCGAATGATTCAAATCATTCGAGCAAAATATCCCTCTTCTTTCGCCATCAGCTCCTCGGGCGTGCCCCGGTCGACGAGGCGGCCGTCTTCCAGGACGAAGACATACTCCGCTTTCTCGATGGTGCTCAGACGGTGGGCGATGGTGATGACTGTTTTGGAGCGCAGATACTCCTGCAGTTCGGAGAAGAGCTTCGCTTCGGTATGCACATCCAGTGCCGAGGTCGACTCGTCGAAGATCACCACCTCCGGATCGAGCAGAATCATCCGTGCAATCGCCACCCGCTGCCGCTGGCCGCCGCTGAGGCGCACCCCGTCGCGGCCCACCGGCGTCTGCAGGCCGTGCTCCAGCGTCGCCACCACATCCTCCAACTGGGCGATGCGGATCGCTTCGGCGAGTCGCGTTTCGTCGACTCTGCGTCCCAGCGTAAGGTTGAAAAGCATTGTATCATTAAAGAGCTTGGGGTGCTGGAGGATCACGTGGACGTGGGCGCGGATCGTCGGCAACGCGATTCGATCGTGCCGGACCCCTCCGTAGTAGAGTGCTCCTTCCTCCACCGGATAGAAACCGACGAGCAGATTGGCCAGGGTCGTCTTGCCGCTGCCGCTTGGGCCGACGATCGCGACTTTCGATGCGGCGGGGATCTCGAGAGTGATATTTTTCAAAATATGCCGATCTTTACGGTAGGAAAAGGAGAGCGCTTCGGTGCGGATCTCCACCGCCTGCTTTCCGGCGAAAGGATCGACGCCCTCGGCGACCTCCGGCTCCCGCTCCATCGCGAAGATCCCGTCGATACGCCGACAGGCGGCCCGGGCGGAAGCGAGAGCGTACTGGAAATTGATCACATCCTGTGTCGGCGTCATCATAATCCAGAGATAGCCGAAAACCGCCAGCATCAAGCCGACACTCAGCGTCCCGTGGGCGACGACCAGGATGCTCACCGAGCGGAAGAGTTCGTACCCGCCGAGAAAAACCAAAAAGGAGAGGCGCATCGCCCGGTCGCTCTTGAAACTGTAGTCGATGGAACGGTCGCGCAGCTCCTTCGCCTCCCGGACGATCCGGGAGAAGAAATACTCCTCCTTGTTGGCCGCCCGGATCTGCCCGAAAAGCTCCAGCGTCTCCGTCAATGCCGACTGGAACGCTTCCACCGCGCGGTTCTCCTCCCGCTTGAGCCGTCCCACGTTGCGGGCCAAGCGGGCGGTGAAATAGACGACGACGGGGTTGGTGATCAGGATGAAGAGCGCCAGAGGCCAGTTGATGATCAACAGGACAACCGCGGTAAAGACCAGTGTCAACACCGAAATGAGCAGTTTGCTGACCGTCGTCCCGATGAAAGAGTCGACGGTGGCGATGTCGGTGACGAGCCTCGAAGCGATCGCTCCCGAGGAGCGGGTCTCGTACTCTTTGAGCGAAACCCGCTCCAGATGCTCCGTGGCCGAACGGCGCAGGCGGTAGGCCAGGTCCTTGGAGATCCCGAGGAAGGTACGCACCTGATAGACGTTGAGCAAAAAGCCGAGCCCGCGCAGCAGCAACACCAGGCCCAGGAAGAAAAAGACATAGCCTTCCAAGCTCATCGGCATAATGTGCGTCGCCACCCAGTGCGTCAGCGTGTCGCTCTTCTTGAGCAGAAGCTCGTCGACCAGCATCGGGATGAAGAGGGGGATGGTCACCGTCAGCAGCGTCGCGGCGACAGCGGCAAGGTGCCCCCGGATCAGTGCGGAGCGATAGCGCAACGTCCGGCGCAGTAGATCGTCGATGCGGCAGCTGTGAAAACTCACGAGGCGCGGTCCGCCTCCACCGTCTCGGCGATCGCCAGGACTTCCGTCAGATCCCTGCGCTCGACGATATGCGTCGCCGCCTCTTTGAGGACCGGTTTGGCGCAGAAAGCGACCCGGGTAGCGGCGTGGGCAAACATACTCAGATCGTTGGCCCCGTCCCCGACGGCCAGCGTCTCTTCCGGCGTAATGCCCAGGAGGTTTTGCAGACGCACCAGCATCTTGCCTTTGGAGTCGCCGAACATCATCTCACCCCCGACTTTGCCGGTGAGGATCCCCTCGTCGTCGTGAAGGATGTTGGCGAAGTCGGCGTCGAGTTTCAGAACCTCGGCCGCGTGGCTCGTAGCGACCCGAAACCCGCCGGAGAAGCAGATCACTTTGCAGCCCCGACGTTTCAGGCCCGCCACCGTCTCCAAGGCCCCGGGCATAAAGGGCAGCGCTTCACAAATCTCTTCGACCCGGACCCGCGGCAAACCCTCCAGCAGGGCCACCCGCGCCTGGAGCGATTTGAAAAAATCGAGTTTCCCCTCCATCGCCTGACGGGTGATGGCCGCCACCTCCTCCTCTAGCCCCAGTTCGGCGGCGAGAAAATCGATGGTCTCTCCATCCATCAGCGTGGAGTCAAAATCGAAGACTGCCAGTTTCAACATACGGTATCCTGCCTTTTCGCGGCCCCTTTTGGTGGAGCGGCCGCCTGTTTTCTGCTAGAATTATAGCCAAAATGCCCAAGAGAGCCTCTATGTCCGATACTCCCCTTTTTACCCGATTTTGTGAACGCCTGCAGGGGCCTGAGCCTTTCATCACCGTCGAGATCACACCCCCACACGGCGCCTCGATGGCCCCGATCCTCGACGCGATCGAAGCGTCGGGGATCCCCGAAAAGGTCAGCGGCTTCTCCGTCACCGACAACCCCCTCGCCAAACTCAAAATGTCGGCGATCCTCAGCGCCATCAAAGTCCAGCAGCGCTTCGGCAAACCGGTCATCGCGACGATGAGTATGCGCGACCGCAACAAACTCTCCCTGCAATCTTCCCTGCTCGGAGCCAACGATTTCGACATCCGCCTTATCCTCGCGCTGACGGGGGACCCGGCGAAATTTTCCGACCAGCCGGAGGTCAAAGGAGTCCTGGAGCGCGACAGCACTCTACTGCTGAGCATCATCTACCGCCTCAACAACGGCGTCGACTACTCGGGCCAGGCCCTCGATCCCAAACCCGCCCCGATCTACCCCTTCGCCGTCAGCAACGCTTACGCCAAAGATATGAAGCAGCTGAGGAAGCGGATGGTCAAAAAGCTCGACTACGGCGCCCGGGCCATCATCACCCAGCCGGTCTTCGACCTCGATGACGCCCGCAGGCTGCTGGAGATCTTCGAGGAGGCCAAAGAGCGCAGTATCCGCCAAACCGCCAAAGAGGCACAACTCATCCTGGGGCAGTTCCCCATCGTTCGCGCCCGTACCGCCACCTTCATCGACGACAAGGTTCCGGGCATCAGCGTCCCCAAGGCGATCATCGACGAAATGAACCTGGCAGCCATGGACGGTGTGGCCAAAGAGCAAGAGGTCGGCTTCACCCTCTCCAAACGGATCTTCGACGACATCCTCGCCCTGCACCCCAAAGTCCACCTCATGACCCACAACCGCTTCGAGCTCTGCGCCCGCCTGATCGGCTGATCCTCCCTCCGCCTCTCTGTTTCGATCAAGGACACTCGCTTCCGCCTTTTCTCCTTTCTTCCCGTTTCTATCGGTTATTTACCCGCGAATGGGTAGAATGATCTATCCCAAAAAATCACTGGGTCCAAATCCATATCCAACACCTAAGAAGGAGTGACTATGAGTCAAGATCAATTTAGAGAAGAGTCCCTGCAGTACCACAGAGCCCAAAACGAATTCGACACCAACGGAAAGACCGGTACGCTGATCACCAAGCCCTGCGATACCGAGAAAGAGCTCTCGATGGCCTACAGCCCCGGCGTCGCCTACCCCTGCCTCGAGATCGAGAAGGACGAAGAGGCCGCCTACGAATACACCAACAAGGGCAACCTGGTCGCCGTCGTCAGTGACGGAACCGCCGTCTTGGGCCTGGGGGACATCGGCCATCTCGCCGGCAAACCCGTCATGGAGGGCAAAGCGGTCCTCTTCAAGACCTTCGCCAACGTCGACGCCGTCGACATCGAACTCAACACCAAAGATGTGGACGAAATCATCGAGACCGTCGCCCGGATGGCCGACAGCTTCGGCGGGGTCAACCTCGAAGACATCTCCGCCCCCCGCTGTTTCGAGATCGAAGCACGCCTCAAAGAGATCTGCAACGTCCCCGTCTTCCACGACGATCAGCACGGCACCGCCGTCATCACCACCGCCGGCTTGATCAACGTCCTCGATATGACCGGCAAAAAACCCGAAGACCTCAAAGTGGTCGTCATCGGTGCCGGAGCTTCCGGGATCGCCTGCGCCCGGATGTACAAGCAGCTGGGGGTCAAAAACATCACGATGCTCGACTCCAAAGGGGTCATCCACAGCGGACGGACCGACCTGAACAAATACAAGCAGGAGTTCGCTTTCGATACGCCCGATCGTACCCTCGAAGACGCGATGAAGGGGGCCGACATGGTCCTGGGCCTCAGCGGGGCGGACCTGATCAAACCCGAGTGGGTCAAGACCATGAGCGAAGAGAGCCCCATCATCTTCGCCTGCGCCAACCCCAACCCCGAGATCAAGCCCCCTCTGGCCAAGGAAGCACGCCCCGACATCATCATCGGTACCGGCCGCAGCGACTACCCCAACCAGGTCAACAACGTCCTGGGCTTCCC
>WFQO01000006.1 GCA_015486995.1 Nitratifractor sp.
GTGCTCGTTGCCCTGCTCAACTCGGCCCTCTCGGTGGGATACTACGCCTGGATCGTCAAACAACTCTGGTTCGACGAAGCCCCCGTCGGCTCGTGTATTCCCTCGCTAGCTCCCCAGGCCCTCGGCGCCCAGTCGATCCTCCTCGCGGGCACCCTCTGGTTCGGCCTTTTCGCCGGGACGGTCTTTTCGGCAATCGGATAACGTTGACGAGTGAGGAACGAGGAATATGAAATGAATAACCGAGAGCGTTAACCCCAAATTTTGGATAATTTTCTCAATACCGCATCGTAAAGTCCGATATGAAAAATATTTTGGGATAGGAGACCAAACGGGCCGTATCGCGACCCGTTTGGTTCAAAAGGAGGGAAAATTCATTCAAAAGGAGGAGAAATGAATTCAATGGTTGGGATAGCTTTGTCAGCGGCAACTGACATTGCAAGTATCCTCCAACAAGTATAATCGAAGTTTAACGATCTAGCAAAAAATATCGGAAATAATAAAAATTATAAGATAAAAAGGGGAATTTCGTACCGGAACGCTTCCGGAACGAAGTTTTGATAGATCGGATTAGACTCCCGCCTCTTCACGACGCTGGAGATACTCCCATTTTTCGTTGATCTCTTTCTGGATCCGTTCGATGACGTGTTTGTTCTCGGGCTTGAAGAGGTGCTTGTAGCGCCCCTGGGCCGCTAGATACTCTTCGACCGGGATGACGGTTTTGGGCCGGTAGAGGATATTGAGCTTGTGGCCGTCGATGATCTCGTAGATGGGGAACATCAGCGTATCAGTCGCCAGGTCGGTGATGTGGATCGTGTCTTTGGGATCGAACTTCCACTCGGTCGTACAGGCGCTGACGGTATTGATGAAGCAGGGGCCTTCGGTTTCCAGGGCTTTTTGGAAACCTTTGGCCATGATCTTCCATTTGTTGGGAGCCAGCTGGGCGACGTAAGGAGCGCCGTGAGCGGCCATGATGGCGACCATGTCTTTTTTCTTCTGCTTCTTGCCGTAGCTGACACGTCCCGCCTGGGCGGTGGAAGTGTGCGCACCGATGGGTGTAGCCGAAGAGCGCTGTCCACCGGTGTTGGCGTAGTTCTCGTTGTCGAGGCAGATGTAAGTAAAGTCGTGTCCCCGCTCCACAGCTCCCGAGAGCCACTGAAATCCGATGTCATAGGTCGCACCGTCTCCGCCGAAGGCGACGAACTTGACGGGAGCGTCGGGGTCCTTGAGAGTCCCTTTGCGCTTGCGGGCTTTGTACATCGCTTCGGCACCGGCAACGGCCGTCGCAGAGTTTTCGAAGCCGATATGGATCCAGGAGGTATCCCAGGAAGTATAGGGATAGACTGCGGTACAGACTTCCAGACAGCCAGTCGCACTCGAAATCACCAGGTTGTCGTCGGTCGCATTCATCAGCTCCCGGACGATCATCGAGTGGGCACAACCGGGACAGAGGAGGTGCGCTCCCTCGAACCGTTCGTTGGCGGTGGAAAATTCTTTCAGGTTTTTAATGGATCGGATTGCCATACTTAGCTCCTTTTGCTCTCAAAAAATCCCAGCTTGGGGCCGCGCAGGCCACTGAACTGCTGGATGTGCGTCGTGATGTGGCCCACGTCGGCATGCCCTTTCTGCTCCCGCATGATCCGCTTGGCCTCTTCGACGGAGAAATCCCGTCCACCAAGGCCGTAGATGAAGTTGGTGACCAGAGGTCGTTGCTCGGCGGGGATGGTCGCGAGCGCTCCGCAGGTTTCATTATAGAGGGTTCCCATCGCCCCCATCGGGCAGGAGCGGTCCAGGGCGGCGACACATTTGACACCGGCGAGAACCTCCCGCAACTCCTCGAAAGGGAAAGGACGGAAACAACGCGGAGCGATAACCCCTACTTTGAGCCCCTCCTCTTCCCGCAGCTGCTTGGCGGCGACAATCGAGGTCTCGACCGTGCTTCCCAGTGCTAGAACCGCCACTTCGGCATCCTCCATCATATAGGTTTCGAGCCGGTTATAACGACGACCGGTCTTTTTCTCGAAAGCCTCGAAAACGCGGTCGATGACGACGGTGGAATCCATCAAGGCGCGGTGCTGCTTGGCCTTGTGCTCGTAGTGCCAATCCTCCTCAGTCTGAGCCCCGTAGGTAACGGGCTTGGAGAAGTCCAGCATCTCTTCGACGGGTTTGTAGTCACCGATGAAAGCGTAGGCTTCATCGTCACTGAGAGGATGAATATTCTGTGCCGTGTGGGAGGTAACGAAGCCGTCCTGGTGGACCATCACCGGGAGGCGGACGTTGATATCTTCCCCAATTTTAAACGCCATCAATGTCAGGTCATAAGCCTCCTGGGCATTGAAGGCATCCAGTTGGATCCAGCCGCTGTCACGTCCCAAGTACATATCCCCGTGATCTCCGCGGACGTTCAGAGGAGAAGCCAACGCCCGGTTGACGACCGTCAGAACGATGGGCAGACGCATTCCGGAAGCCTGATAGAGAACCTCCACCATCAATGCGAACCCCTGAGAGCTGGTAGCGGTGGCTACCCGCCCTCCGGCGGCGGCCGCACCGACACATCCGGACATCGCCGCATGCTCGGACTCGACCATAAC
Source organism: Nitratifractor sp. (assembly GCA_015486995.1). Lineage (GTDB taxonomy): Bacteria > Campylobacterota > Campylobacteria > Campylobacterales > Sulfurovaceae > Nitratifractor. The sequence continues at coordinate 2,589 of WFQO01000006.1, forward strand.
GTATTCGCCGTCGATGTAACCGTTGGCCACGAAAGCGCCGTAGGTTTCGACGATCGGAGTCGAGGGGGTGATGGGGTAGGCGGCGACGACATCCACCTGAGCCTGCCGCAGCGCCTGGGCGGCGGCGTAGTTGCCGTCCCAGACTTCGACTTCTTGCAATTCCATTTTTTCAGCCATGACGATCCTTTACTTCTTCGCTTTCTTTTTCTTCTCGGGCCATTGGGCAAGAGCCGCTTCCGGATCTTCCGCTTCACCGAACATCAACAGAGACTTGGGGTTGGTGGGGCAGACCTCTACGCAGACGCCGCACCCTTTGCAATGGTCGTAGTCGATCCCCAGCATCTGCTTGTCCCGGGAGATGATGGAGGTATCGGGGCACCAGACCCAGCAGTTCTGGCAATCGATACAAATGTCCCGGTTGTAGACCGGCTTGATGACTCGCCAGGAGGCGACAGTCGCCGTGTAACTGTTGAAGTCGCTGTAGGGGCGCTCTTCGGGGCGGGAAAACGCAGGGTTCTCCACTTCGAGGTCGAAAGAGTTGAGAACGACGCCGTGGGTCACTTCATCCCATCCGACGAGTTCTTCGGCTCCCAGTTCCCGGACTCCGCGTTTGTCGGTTGCCAATACACCTTTCATATCGATCCTTTCTTAGTTCACTTCGTTGTAGGCGCGGGTGATCGCCCGCATATTGCCGTCGATGATCTTCTGGGGAAACTTGGCCAGGACACGCTTCATCGCGTCAAGGAAGTAGTCCAGCTCGAACATTCCCGAGACTTTGACCAGAGCGCCGAGCATCGGAGCGTTGGGGATGGCGCGGCCGATCTCGTCGAGAGAGATCTGGATGCAGTCGACGACGTGGACGCGGTCTTTCTTGTCCTGAAGCTCGGGGATCTGTGCGACCAGCTCATCTTTGCTCAGATGCGTCGTGACGATGTACTGGGTCGTTCCCTTGTCGTTTTCAGTGATCTTGTCGGTAAACGCCAAGGCCGGGTCGATGACCAGGACGTAGTCCGGCAACATAAATTTTTCGTGGTTGATGATGGGTTCGTCGTCGATGCGGTTGTAGGCCCGCATCGCCGCTCCGCGCTTCGCCGAACCGTAGAGGGCGAATGCCTGCACCTCTTTGCCGGTGGTGGAGACGACGTCTCCGAGTCCTTTGGCGCCGGTGACGGCCCCCTGCCCGGCACGGGAGTGCCAACGTATCTCGATCATAGTACCTCCTCGATATTGGAAATCGACCTATTGTAATGTTCTGAACTTAAAGGCGCCTTGAAATCAGCCGTCTACTGTCATCGACCGGATCTTTTCGACGGCACTGAGTGAATCGGGAAAGCATCGGGCCCCACACGCCCGCAATGCCGACGCTTCTCCGTAACCGCAGCTGAGTCCCAGCGGGCGCACTCCCGCCGCTTGGGCCGCCCGGATGTCCAGGCAGGTATCACCGATCATCCAGGTATCCCCGGCCGAGGCTTCCATCCGCTTCAGGGCCTCGAGGATCGGTTCGGGATCGGGCTTGTGCCTGCGGACATCCTCGCTGCCGATGAGCACATCGAAATACCCCATCAGGCCGAAATGCTCGAGCAACTCCCGGGAGTAGCGGCCGGTCTTCGTCGTCACGATCCCCAGCCGGGCGAAGGCCGCGGCCCTCTCCACCGCCTCTTTCGCCCCCGGCAGCAGCACCGTCTTGCGGGTATGGATCTGCCGGTAGTACTCTTTATAGGCATGCACGTACTCCTCGATCCGCTCCTCGTCGATCCCGAGATTGCGGTACATATCGGCCAACGGATAACCGATCTGCGCCTCGATCTTTCCCGCCTCCGGCACCTCCCCGCCCAGCAGTTCGAAGGTCCGTGTGAAACTCTCCAGGATCGCCTCCGTGGAATCGATGAGCGTGCCGTCGAGGTCGAAAAGGATGACGCTTCGCGTGTCATTGGTCATTGGGCATTGGCCATTGGGAGGATTTCTCTACTGAAAGACATAATTTTGACTCCTTTATTTATTGATAAGGTGACACAAAAGCTATCGAATTCGGCGGTATAGCACCGAAGGCTTCAGCCCCGCCCAATGACCAATGACCAATGACCAGTGACCAATGACTTCAATCCTTGATTTTCCAGTCAATAAAGTTATGCTCGATCCCGATGATCGAGGGGCTAACTCCCCGGATGCGCCGGCTGACGGCGGTGATGGAGTCGGGGATGTAGAGGAAGATGTAGGGGTGGTCGGCGACGATCAACTTGAAGATCTTTCGGTACCGGGCGGCGAAGGCTTCGGGATCCACGAGGCGTTCGCTCTCCTTGATGAGACGGTCGACTTCGGGGTTGTGGTAGCCGACGAAGTTGAAGCCCCCCTTTTTGTCCCCGTCGCTGTGCCAGAGGGGGTAGGCGTCGGGAATCAGCGAGAGGCTCCAGCCCAGGAGTACCGCTTCGAAATGCCGGGGAAAGACGATCGTGTTGAGAAAGGCTTGCCACTCCATCGTCCGAATCTTCATCCGTACCCCGATACGCAGAAGCTGCTGCTGAATGATCTGGGCGGCGTTGATGCGGGTTTCGTTGCCGGTGTTGGTCACGAGGGTGAAACGCAGAGGGTGTTGCGCGTCGTAGCCCGCATCCGCGAGCAGTTTTTTCGCCCGCTCGGGGTCGTATTTTTCCGGCTTGAAGGCTTTGGGGTAGACCTTGCTGCCGGGCATAAAGGGGCCGTAGCAGGGACGGCCGTGGGAGAAAAAGAGTAGATCGATGATCTCTTTGCGGTCGACGGCCAGGGAGAGGGCCCGGCGCACCCGAGGGTCTTTGAACTTCGGATCCCGCAGGTTGAAGCCGAGATAGGTATAGCTGTGGGAGGGCTGTTCATAGATTTTGTAATGCCGGCGGAAACTCTTGTCCACCTGGCGTTCGAGCTGGATGGGGCTGAGGCCCCCGATGTCCAGCTTGCCCGCCTTGAGCATCATAAACCGGGTAGAGGGATCGCCTATATAATGATAGATCTGCCGGCGGATGAACGGGGGATGCTCGAAGTAGTGATCGTTCGCGACGAGAACGATGCGTTCGTTGATGCCGAAAGGCTTGGTCATCCGGTAGGGGCCGGTCCCGACGGGCAGTTTGTTGAGCGGGCTGCGCATCGGGTCTTTCTCTTTGGCCCAGAGGTGCTTGGGGATCAGGCCGGTCATCCAGATCGAGAGGGCTTTGAAATAGGGTTGGCGGTAGTGGACGCGCACGGTGCGGTTGTCGAGGACCTCCACCCGGTCGACGTACTTGAAATCGCTCTTATAAGGGGTGACGACTTTGTCCGACATCAGCCAGTCGTAGGTGAACTTCACATCCTCTGCCGTGAAGGGTGCGCCGTCCTGCCAGCGTACGTTCGGGCGCAGCGTGAAGCGCAGGGTGCGGTTGTCTTCGAAACGCCAGGACTCGGCCAGATCGGGGGCGATGCTTCCGTTGCGGTCGAATTTGAGCAAGCCGTTGAAGATCCACGCCGCGATCTCTCCGCTGGCGCTGTCGGTCGCAAGCAGCGGATTGATCCGGGTCGGGGAGGAGGACATCGCCCGCTGGAAATCCCCCGGGCGCCCCCAGAGCATAAGTATGAAGAATATAGCGATAATAAAAATTCTCCGCATTTACGCTCCTTTTTGCACGCTCGAAAGTTCGGAGGATTTTAGCATAGAATCGGGGAGAGCCAATATCATCCTTGGTTATAACTTATTTTAAGATTTATAATACTTGTAAATTCTTTTCCTCTTTTAATTTGTCTTTAATAGCGTTTTGCGTAGAATGAAGTTCAATCAAAATCATTCGAAAGGATAGGCATGGCTAGAGTAGTAGTTATGGGCGGCGGTGTTTCCGGACATACCGCGGCCACCTTCGCCAAACACTGGCTCGGCAACGAGCATGAAGTCGTCGTCGTCACCCCCAACGCAAACTGGAACTGGATCCCCTCCAACATCTGGGTGGGTGTCGGCGAAATGAAGAAGGAGGAAGTCGTCTTCCCCCTCGCTCCCGTCTACGCCAAAGCGGGGATCGACTATCACCAGGCCAAGGCGGTCTCCATCCATCCCGAGGGCAAAGAGGGCAGCGACACTCCCTACATCACCATCGAGTACACCGGCCAGGGCAAAGAGGGGCAGACTGAGGAGATCACCTACGACTACCTCATCAACGCCACCGGCCCCAAACTCAACTTCGACGCCACGCCCGGCCTCGGTGACGGCAACGGCCAGCTCGGACCCAACACCGTTTCCGTCTGTACCGCCGATCACGCTGTTCATGCCAACAACGAACTGCGCAAGATCTTCGAAAAAGCCAAGCAGGGCCAGAAGCAGAAGATTGTCGTCGGAACGGGCCACGGAATGTGTACCTGCCAGGGGGCGGCTTTCGAATACATCTTCAACATCGATTTCGAAGCCCGGAAAGCAGGCATTCGTGATAATATTGACATCGAGTGGATTTCCAATGAATCTTTCCTCGGTGACTTCGGAATCGGCGGCTTGCACATCAAGCGCGGAGGATACGCTGCCAGCTCCAAGATCTTTGCCGAATCTCTCTATGTAGAGCGGGGAATCGACTGGACGATCGGTGCCCACGTCAATAAAGTCGAAGAGGGCAAGCTCCACTATGAGCAGCTCGACGGTACCGAGGGCGAGCTGGAGTTCGACTTCGCGATGCTGATTCCTCCCTTCGCCGGTGTGGGCCTCAAAGCCTACGGCAAAGACGGCAGCGACATAACCGACACGATCTTCGCACCCAACGGCTTCCTCAAGGTCGATGCCGACTACACACCCAAGCCCTACGAAGAGTGGAAAGCGAGCGACTGGCCCCGCACTTATCAGAACCCGACGTACAAGAATATCTTTGCTGCCGGTATCGCCTTCGCCCCGCCGCACCTGATCTCCAAACCGATGAAGAGCCCCAAAGGTACCCCCATCAACCCCACACCTCCCAGAACCGGTATGCCCTCCGGTATCATCGGTAAAGCCGTCGCCCACAGTGTCTGCGACCTGATCAAGGAAGGCAGTGCCGCGCACCTGCATGAAGCCTCGATGGCTGAGATGGGTGCCGCCTGTGTCGCCTCGGCAGGGAAGAGCCTAACGAATGGAATCGCTGCAGCACTGACCGTCTATCCCGTCGTCCCCGACTTCGAAAAGTATCCCGGCATCGGACGCGACCTCGACTACACCTTCGGTGAGATCGGCCTGGCTGGACACTGGATCAAGCATATCCTGCATCACCTGTTCATTTACAAAGCCAAGCTGAATCCGGGCTGGACCCTGATTCCTGAATAATTAAGAATAAAGGAGAGAATATGGCAAGTGTCGATCATTCTATTACTAAACACGTACAGGCTTACGAGCCCAGTTTCGAGACGATGGTGCCCACACCGATGGTCAAATTTTTTCGGACCTGCCTGATCTGGCAGTTCATCCGTTTTCTCATCATCAACGTCAAGATGATTCTTGTCGTCAAAAAGAGCCACGGCTAATTTACCTCCGAGAGCCCTCTTGGGCTTTCGACCCGACTTTATAAATAATATTCCACAAATATTTTTGTCATTTATCCTTTTTTGAGAGATCGATTACAAAAGTATTTCCTTAGAAGGGTTTATTATGGTCAAAGAACTTGTCGTCTATCCCGATGACCGTATCCTCTCCTGTGGCGACGTGCGGGATTTCAAAGACGAAAGTCTTCCTCGGCTTCTGAGCGATATCGAGGAGACGATGGAAGCCCACGGCCTCAAAGCCCTGACCGCGATGCAGGTCGCGCATCCCTTCAACATCGTCGTCATCAAAAAAGAGGACGGCAGCTATTGGGAGCTGATCAACCCCCGCATCCTCAAAAAAGAGGGGCGCTTCGAACACGAAGAGAGCACCTCCTACTATCCCGATATCGAACTCACCGTCCCTCGCTACGAAAAAATCAGCCTCCTCTACGAGGACCGTGACGGCAAACCGCATAGCATCAAAATCGAAGATCGGGAACTGGCAGCCCTGATCCAGCAGCAGATGGACTTCCTCGCCGGAGCCACACCGCTGGATCGGGTGGACAAACACTACCGGGAGAAAGTCCTCGAAGCGCTTGCGGGCAAAGGGCTTATGCCGATGACCGGCGATGTCTGCCCCACCTTCAGCCGGAAGGACTATATCACCAGCTTCACCGACAAAATACTTTTCCTGATGGGATTCTCCCTCCTGACCCCTTTGGCGGCGAAGCTGCTCCATTGGTCGCAGGAGACGGTAGCCAAGATCTATGCTTTTGACAAGTTTGCTTTCCCTTTTATCATCGTTCTGATGATCGTCTATTTCTTCTACGCCCAGTACGAAGCGAGAAAATACCGACAATGCAGCTCCTGCCAAATTGGCAATCAGATCGGAATTATTATCAAACGCACCGTTGCCGCCCTCGTATTGGCCTTTTCTGCCTGGCTGCTTGTCAATCCACACTCTCCCCTTTTTTAAAGTTTTCCCCTCCTCCTATTAAATAAACATCGAAGAGATCACAGTTTGTGATTTCTTATGATCGATGATTAAAAAATACATTTCTAACGATTTTTCGTCATTTTTTCCATCATTCTTGACAAAAAACAACTTACAATAAGACTTTACGATGTAATATATAATGCATACTTATAAATAGGAGTATATTACTCCACTTTATAAGAGTAATCCAAACGAAGGAGCAATGGCAGATGGAAGTAGAAATTTCCAGACGCAGGTTTCTGCAAGGAAGTGTCGCTCTGACCGTCGTCGGTGGGACGATGGCAGGGACAACGGCTCTGTTCTCGGAGGAGGAGAAAGCGAGCAGCGCTTCTCCCCGGGTGCCCAAAACCGTCACGACCAAGACCGGAACCGGCAAAGCCGAAGAGATCCCTTTTCTCTGCGGTATGTGTGTCAACAAATGTGCGGGATTCGCGCGGGTGGAGGGTGGAATCATCACCAAACTCGACCCCAATCCCTATTTTCCCAAATCCCGGAATATGCTCTGCCCCCGGGGCAACGCGGGAATTCAGACCGCCTACGACCCCGACCGGCTGAAGTATCCGCTGGTGCGGATCGGCAAGCGCGGATCAGGCAAATACAAGCGGGTCAGCTGGGAAGAGGCTTACGACGCGATCCTCAACGGGACCAAGCTCTTCAAAGGCCTCAAGCAGATCCTGGACGAAGAGAAGGACAACCGCGCCACGATCGGCTACTGCAACGGCGAAGGGCTCTCCAAGGAGGGCTTCGAAACCCTGGTCGGCCAGAAACTGGGCAGCCCCAACTACGTCGACGAAGTGAGTATCTGCCTCGAAACCGCCGGTGGAGGATTTTTCGCTACGCTGGGGGTCTATCCCGAAATTGATTTCGAGCACTCCGACTATCTGATCATCTCCGGCGCCAACCGGGCCGAAGCGATCATCACCCCCGATACGATGGATATGTTCAAACGGACCAAGGGCCGGGGAATCAAAACCGTCTGTATCGATCCCCGCTTCACCAACACCGCAGCCAAAGCCGATAAATGGCTGCCGGTCAACCCCGGCACCGACCTGGCGTTTGTCCTGGCGATGACCTGGGTCGTCTTCAACGAAAAGCTTCAGAACGAAGCCTTTATGAAAAAGTACGGCGTCGGGTACGAGGAGTATAAGAAGCACATCCTCTCCCACAAATACACTCCCGAATGGGCCGAACCGATCTGCGGCATCAAAGCCAAAGATATCTACACCATCGCCCGGGAGTTTATGAACGCCGAAGCTCCGGTCTACTACCCCGGCCGCCGCTCCATCTTCAGCCCCAACGACTATCAGCTGCGCCGGGCCATGGCGATCTTCCAAGCACTCAGCGGAAACATCGACAAAAAAGGCGGCTACATCTACGGCAACCCCATCATACTGCCGCCCGAATACGTCAACGCCCCTATCTACGCGCAAGCCAAGCCTCGCTTCGACACCGAAGGGATCGCCTTCCCGACCCTCAAGTCGGGCTCCTGGATCGTCTTTAGAAATATGATCCTGGAGGGGAAAAACCCCTACCCTGTCCGTGTGATGATGATGCGCAAGCACAATCCGATGATGAGCGTCCCCAACACCGCCAAAACCCGTAAGTTCCTCGAAAAGATGGATCTGAATGTCATGATCGACATTCTGCCGAGTGATACGGCGATGTTCGCCGACGTCATCCTCCCCGAGGCGAGTTACCTGGAGCGGACTTCTCCGGTCAAATCCTACGGCTTCCTGGAGCCGGCCATCGTCCAGCGCAAAGCAGCCATCAAACCGCTCTACGAGACCAAAGAGCCCGAAGTGATTTTCAAAGAGCTCGCGGAGAAGTTGGCCAAGCCTCTCTTCGAGATCAGCAAAAAGTACGACAAGGATCTCCAGGAGCAGATCAAACTGCGCGGCGAAGAGAAGGTCTTCGAAGAGGACGGCTGGAACCTGGCCGACGCCTGGGAAAAGCCGGTCCACGAAAAGAACAAAGAGATCGTGGAGAAAGCTTTTGGCCCCAAAGCCTGGGAGATCCTCGACGAAAAAGGGGTCTACTACCCCCATATGGAGGAGTACCACAAGCAGCTCAACCCCAACGAGTTCCAGTACTATCCGAAAAACCGGAGATTCTACTCCACGATGGGCGACAAAAAACGGGTCATCTGCAAATACGACCATCTGGCGACCCGGGGGATCGATCCCATGCCGACCTGGCACGACGAGTGGAAGTTCAGTGTGCCGGAGGGGAAATTCCGTGTCATCACCGGCCGTCACGCCCAGTTTACCCAGAGCGGGACGACCAACAACGCCATGCTGCGCGATCTGATCCCCACCAACTACCTCTGGATCAACAAAGGCGTCGCCAAAAAGATGGGCATCGAATTCGGTGATATGGTCGAAATCAAGAGCGAAGTCGGCCAAGGAAAGCTGATGGCTTATCCTACGGAAAAGATCGCTCCCAACCAGGTCTTCATGCTCCACGGCTTCGGCAGCGAGAGCCGGGGACTGGAGCTGGCCTACGGCAACGGAGCCAACGACGCGGCGATCCTCAAAGATGACATCGAGCCGGTCTTCGGCGCCGCGGTCATGCACAGCACAAACGTCGAAATAAGGAAGGTGTAATCATGGCACGTTACGGAATGGCTTTGGATTATAAAAACTGCATCAACTGCAAGGCCTGCGAGGTGGCCTGTAAGGAGGAGAACGGTGTCCTCCTTGGAGCTGACAAACACCGCATCTGGGTCGGAGTCAACGAGATCGAGGGGGTCTGGCCCAATCTGAGCATAACCTCTAGCAGTTTCCTGCCCAGTCAGTGTCAGCAGTGTGACAACGCCCCCTGCGAGGAAGTCTGCCCCACCCACGCCACCTATTACGACGAGAACGGCGTCGTCCGGGTCGACAGCGACAAGTGCATTCTCTGCAGCTACTGCATGAACGCCTGCCCCTACGATGCTCGCTACGTGGACGATCGGACGGTGACGGTCGACAAGTGTACCTTCTGCTCCGACACCCGTCTGGCCCGGGGATTGACGACGACCGCCTGTCAGAATACCTGCCCGACCAAGGTGAGAACCTTCGGTGACCTGGATGATCCCGAGAGCGAGATCAGTATCCTGCTCAAGACCCGGGACCACTTCAGTCTCAAAGCGAATCTGGGCACCGAGCCCAAACTCTTCTACCTAACATAAGGAGGCTGTGATGGCTGAAGCTGTAACGAACGAAGGAATCGTCGCCAAAGTGAAAGCGTTCCTGGCGACCATTCCTCACAACAAAATCACGCTGAGGGATCTTCTCAACTATCCGAAGACACCGGTGAACAACTTCATCGCGCTGCTGACGGTCCTTTTCCTGGCTTTCTTCGTCATCGGAGTCGGCAACTACCTGATCCACGGCCACGAAGCCTACGGTGTCACCCGCGAGCATCCCTGGGGATTACTAATCGCCGTCTACATCTTCTTCGTCGTCAGCTCGACGGGACTGTGTATCGTCGGTTCTCTGGGGGATGTCTTCGGATTCAAGGACTTTGAAGTGATCTCCAAACGGGCGATCTTCGGATCGATCGTCACGATCCTCTCGGGATTCGCCGTCATCGCCTTCGAGATCGGCCATCCGATCCGAATGCTCATCTGGAACGTCCTCACTCCGGGACTGCGCTCGGCGATCTGGTGGATGGGAACCCTCTACGGGCTCTACCTGACCTTTATGATCATCGAATTCGTCTTCCTACTCAAGCACGATATGCGACGAGCCAAGATCTTCGGTCTCATCGGTCTATTGGTCGGTCTGGCGGCCCACTCCAACCTCGGAGGGGTCTTCGGCTTCCTCAACACCCGACTCATCTCCCAGGGAGTCTTCTATCCGACCTACTTCATCCTGACCGCTTTCATCACCGGTATCTATCTCGCCTTTATTATGATGGGATTCAGATATCGGCTGAACTTCCCCGAGAACATCCGCAAGATGCTCGTCGGACTGGCCAAGATCCAAGGGCTTCTACTCGCGATTCTGATGTTCTTCGAGACTTGGAAAATGATGACCGCCATCTACGGGGGTGTTCCCGGCCGCTCCGATGTCGCCGAGCACATCCTGACCACCTGGCCGTTCTGGGCGGAAGTCCTGTTCGGAATGTTGATCCCTTTCCTCATCATCCTCAAGAGCAAGGGTCAGAATGTCACGGGGATGTTCTGGGGGTCTCTGATCGGTATGGTCGGTATCTTCTTCATGCGGTACGACCTCGTCCACGACACTCAGCTCAAGCCCCTACAGATGATGGAAACTCGTGTCTATCAACTGCCGCCTGAGTGGGTTCATTACACCCCCAGCGTCACGGAGATTATGATCTCTTTGGGCGGACTGGGGATCTGTATCCTGCTCTATTACATTGGAACCAAACTGTTCAATCTCGATGCCGACACTGAGCACTGAAAGGAGAAAAACCACGATGAAAAACCTGTCACGTCTCCTGCTGGCAGTCGCCTTCGGCCTCGCACTCTTTAGCGCGAGCGGATCGGCGGATCCCAGCAAGGGAGAGAAAATTCTCAACAAACTGATTATGCGCGCCGGCGGATGCCAGATCCCGACGGCCCGAATCGCGATGGCTCACAGCCTCAAAGAGTGGGCCAAACTCTACAAAGAGGGAAAAATGGAAGCGGAGATTCAGAAGCTCTGCCCTAAAATGGGCAAACTTCCTCCGATTCCCAGCAAAAAATACGCTCAGGATGTTTACGAATATCTGGAGCACTACTCCAACGACAGCGGCGCCATACCCGCCTGATAAGTTGACAAATAGGAGCGGGGTCCGCTCATACGGAAGTTTGTCAACTTCTCTTCAGGCGACCGGGAAGATTCCCGGAAGCGCTCTTTCTTCTTTAACATTTTCCCAAATAGAGAATCGGATCAGGTATAATGACGATTCAAAAAACGGGGGGTATGTGATCCTGGTGGACACCGCGGGCTTCAAACCCGATCGTCCGGGCGGATGACCGTCCGGAGGGAGGTTCGATTCCTCCACCCTCTCGCCAAGTTTAGTCTCTAGTCATTAGTCGATAGTTTTTTTCCAACCGAATACTTGCTGCTGTGACAAGATCCGAAATTCTCCATTCTCAATCCTCAATTCTCGATCACTCCCCTTTTCTCACATAGGTAACGAACTCATTCTCCCCCTTCTGCTCACAATAGACCTCGCGTCCCGCCTTCTGAAACTCTTCGATCAGGGGTTCGGGTTTGAAGTCGGAGTGCAAGGCGACAAACTCCCCTTCGCCGATCTTCTTGAGAGCCAGGTTGGCTTCGGCCAGGGGGTTCTTCTGGGCATCCAGCAGGGCATTGGCCTTCAGGATCGCTTTGGGCTCTGCGGAAATCCAAGCGGGTTTTTCCTGCGACCCATTTGATACTGCTACCGTCTCACCCTCCGCATCCACCGGCGGCTGACCGACCGATTCACGCAGGCGATTGAGAAGCTCCAGGGGATCCATCCCCCCGACGATCGCCGCCTGCTTGACACTGGCGACCTTGGCCAAGGTGCGGCGCAGGACGGGGTTGTTGAGCTTTTTGAACTTGGGGTTGATGGCAATCAGCGTCTCTTTCATCCCCGGATAGTCGCTCAGCAGTTCGGAGACTTTGGTCTCCATCGTGATCTCTTTCATTGGTAGCTCCTTTTTTGGTACGGTGATAATCAGGAGAAGTTTACTCCACTTTCAATAGTATACCCCTTATCATTTGTATAAGGAAATATTTTGGATAGCAACTATCTCCTCTATACTCTGTTGGCCTTTGGCTTCTCGACCCTCTTTTCCATGGGAGGGGCCGGGTCGGGGATCGCCCTGATCCCGGTGCTGCACTTCCTCGGCCTCGATTTCACCGTCGCCAAAGCGGTGGGACTCTTTGCCGGAGCGACCACCACCATCACCTCCAGTGTGATGAATATTCGCCGCAAGGCGGTCGACTACGCTTTCGTCTGGCCTCTGGCGGCGGGGATGCTGCTCTTTGCCCCCATGG
>WFQO01000007.1 GCA_015486995.1 Nitratifractor sp.
ACCCGCACCGTCCCTTGCAGACGTCGGCGCCTGGCGGCGGGAGGATACCGTTTGTGCCGGGCGATGCGCCGTTTGATCTTCGCCAGGAAACGGTTGGCGCTCAGGCTTCCCCCGCGGTGGGCCCGGGAGCGCATCGACACTCTCGACGAACGTTTGGAACGTCGCCTCTTGCTCTTTGTATGGTGTTTGTTTTTACTTTTTTTAGTTCGATGGAGGCGTCGTCTCTTTGGGACACTCTTAGGGGGCTCGGAAGGGCAACAGGAGGCCAATTCACTCTCGCTCAAAGGACGTTTGAGGGATTTAAGCTGTTCAAGTTCATAGCTTTTCAGAGGCTTCAACGGCGGTTGATCGACTTTCTCGGCCGTCACGACGGATCGGGCTGCGGGTTCATCGAGCGCTACCGTTTTGGGAGTGTTCTGGAGGAGGGGCGGAGGAGGCATTTTTGCCGTTTCCCTCTTTTCAGCTGCCTCTTTTACCGGAGGTTTGGGGAGTGGGGCCGAGGCTTCATCTTCTTCCGGCTCTTTCGTCTCCTGCGGTGCGGGGGGCAGTTTATCCTTCGGCGGCTCTTTCTCGGCTTTTAAAGCGCGGGAAGCTTCCGAATTGACCGTCTGCTTCGCTTCCGCTTTGGCTTCGTCCAGACGCACGAGCGTCACCCGTGTGCTTTGGGCCTCCTCGGCCACCGAAGTCCAACGATGCAAAAACAGCCAACCGCTTCCCGCCAGAAGCGAATAGACCGTCAAGGCGTAAAAAAAGGCGAGCAGGCGAAATTTCATCGCAGTGTGACGATATTGATCGTACCGAACCCCAGATTTTTGAGACGATCCAGCACGTCGACAAAACGCTCATACCTGGCTTTTTTGTCGCCGGAGAGGAAAACGGGGCTTTGGGGATTTTTTCCCTGCAGGAAGGAGGCGATCCCCTCCGCATCGGTCGGATGCCCGTCGACATAGATCTTCCCGTCGGCGGCGATTGAAATCCTGATGGATGCCTTCGGTGGAAAATTTTTGGCGCTTTTGCCCGTGGGGAGCTCCAGGGGGATCACTCCCTTGGCGATGAAGGTCGCCGTGGTCAAAACGATCACCAACAGTACCAGCATAATGTCGATCATCGGCACGACATTGATGGAGTCGAATTTCTTAAGCTGCATCTTTTTGCAGGATCTCCCAGCGGTTGAGCAGCACTTCGATCTTACGGCTGACGTGGTTGTAGAAGAGCATCGCGGGGATCGCGACCACCAACCCCAGAGCCGTCGCCTTCAGCGCCAGGGCCAAAGAGCTCATAATCGACCCCGCATCCATCTGCCGGGTCTGTCCCAGGAGATAGAAGGTGATGATGATCCCCAGTACCGTCCCCAGTAGCCCCACATAGGGCGCGTTGGAACCGACGGAGGAGATCAGATTGATGTTGTCGGTCAGATCGATCTCCAGCTCTTCGCGGTGCCGGTAACGGCTCAAGTCGATCTTGCGATAAAAGAGCAGCCGCTCAAAATAAGCCCACAGGGCGACGAATCCCATCAGGCCCAAAACGCCCAGCACTCCCCAATCGACAATCTCTTTAAGCCAGTGGATATTCACTATTCCCCTTTTTTACAGTTGAGTGTTCTGAAAAACCTCCGGTTTCATTCGCTAGCTCTGGCAATCGCAAACGCAAGCGCCCGTTTCACGGGTTGAGTGCTCCTTTGTCGCCATCGAATGAAACCTCTCTTGCACATTATTCAGAGGGCTCAATCGTCTATACAAAAACGATACCCAACGCCCCGGATATTCTCGATACGTTTCCCGAAAAGTTTCTTGAGTTGGGTGACGTAGACACGGATCGCTCCATAGCTCGCCTCCTGCGCCGTCGGCCAGAGCGCCGAGGCGATCTTTTCGGTCGCTACCGTCTCTCCCGAGTGTTTCAGAAAGAGAAGCAGCAGTTCGAACGGTTTGCGGCCCAGCTCGATCTCCGTCTCCCCCCGAAAGATCCGATAGCGCCCGGCGTCGATCAGATAACCGTCCACTTCATAGCGTTGCGGCCCCTGATGGCGGCGGATATTGGCCCGAATCCTCAGCGCCAACTCCTCCAGATCCACCGGCTTTCGCAGATAGTCGTCGGCCCCGATCTTCAATCCCTCGATCAGGGAAGCCCGATCGTCACGCGACGTCAAAAAGATCGCCGGAGTTTCGTCGCCGCTCTCACGCAAAGATCGCAAAAAACTCAGGCCGTTGTCCATCGGGAGATTGATATCGAGGAGATAGAGATCGAAACGCCGATGATAACAGCGATCCATCGCCGTACGGGCATCGTGCACACCCACCGTCTTGTAGCCCTCTTCTTCGAGAAATTCACAAAGGGTTTCATTGAAAAGTCTGTCATCTTCCAGGACCAATATCGTCACCGCCAACCTCTTCTCCCTCCTCCAACGTAACGACAGGACTCTTTCCCCTCCGAGCACCCGCCGTTTTTATGATTCTAGGGAAGAAGTGTTAGGAAAGTGTTAAATCCGGGGGTCGGGATATGCTCGAGATTTATCTTTGGACAAGATGCAGCGTCTCTTCACGCTTTACTCTTTCCGTTTCCGGTCGTTTTTCGGCCCCTGAACTCACCGACCGCCCGGCCCGCTTCTCCACCTCGGCATACCGCACATCATATGCCGTCGCATTTGTCCGATACCAAGGGCTCACCCGCATCGCCGCCATAAGAGCGGGGCTCTCTTTCCAAAGCCCGAGTGAGCGGCTTTTCGCATACTTCATCGCCATCTTCATTCGCATCTCCAACTGCCCCGGGAGGTAGGGATCGGAAGAATCGACGAGAGCATATCCCTCCCGTACCATTCGATAGTTGACCTCTTCATCGTAAAGCCAGACATAGGTGGCTCCACGCTCCCCATCGTCGATCACCCCATAATGAACTTTCGTTCCGACAGGAATCTTCCGGAGAAGAAACTCCTGCGCCTTGTGGGAAAATTTTTCCCGGAGCTGCCAGGGGACTTCTTTCTGCCGATCTCCGGCCGTAGCGAACGAGGCGATTCCGGCAAGGCGAACAGTGAATCGTTTGCCGTCACGTTCCAGAACAAGGCGGTTCTCGCTCTGAACCTTCACCAGGGTCGCCGTCTGCGCCACCGCCATCGCACCCAACATAAAAAGTGTCAGAATCCATCGTCCCATTCCCATTTTCTTCCTCCAAAAAAGTTATAGTTTTGGAGCATTTTATGGAATGGAGTGTTATGGAACTGTTAAGGGCACGTTTCTTGACGTAGCCACGGCTATGCCTGCGAAGCGATGCCTTGCCTGGACAAAAACCGGAGATGTTGTGGGCACGACCTATTATGAGAGGTGCCCCTAAGCAAATGGACCAAAAGAAAAAAATAGTCAGCCGGAATAGCAGTAGGAATGGAGCAGAATCCCGCCTGGAATCTTCATCAGTAGAGGCGGTGGATGTTCTCCAGAAGGTTGTCGACGGTGATGTCGTCGCCGTGTTCGGCCAGAAATTCGTTGAGATATTTCTCCGAGGCTTCCATTCCCCCTTCTTTTTCGATCTCGGTGAGTTTTTTGTAGAGGGGATCGAGCAGATCGGTGACGTGGTGGGAGATCTTCTTGCGCACCGCTTTGTAGCCGGTCAACTCCCCCTTTTCATCGTGAATCGGCTCGAAGTCGGTAAAGACCCAGTAGTAGCGGCCGTCTTTGGCCAGGTTCTTCACCGCGGCGATAAAGTTGCGATCCGATTTGAGCCGATCCCAGAGGTATTTGAAGAGGATCTTGGGCATATCGGGGTGGCGGACGATGTTGTGCGGTTGCCCCACCAGCTCTTCGGGAGTATAGCCGGAGATTTCGGCGAAGTAATCGTTGGCGTAGGTGATGATCCCTTTGGTGTCGGTATCGCTCTCGATGTAGACATTGTTTTTCAGTTCGATCTCTTCGTCGCGCGGTTCGGGTCGTTTCATCGTTTTCTCCTTTGAGCGTGTTACGTGCTAAGTGTTACGTGTTACGAAATGTGCTTTCTCACCTTTGAGGGACTGTATTCCCGCCTCCTATTAAACGCGTTGCTTTGCAACGCCCCGAAACTCCTCACTCTTCACTCCCAATTCCTCACTGAATCACATATCGAGGTATTTGATCAGTCCGAAGTCCTTTTTGCGCATCTCTTTGTAACTCATAATCCGGGTGCCTCCGTAGCGTTTGACGAAGAGTTCGGCTCGGGCTTTGGAGCTCAGAGGGATCAGGTCGTCTCCGTGGGGGCCGGCGAGGCGGGAGCCGAAGACATACCAGGCTTTCTCGGCCGGTATTCTCGTCCCGTCCAGATAATCCCGGACATAAAGTTTGTCGATCCCCTGGCCTCGGGGGCCGACCCCGTACCCCGGATACTTAAAGGGTTGATAAAAGAAATTCATCATCGATTTGACGCAGCAGAAGCGAAGCGTCCGGCCGTTTTTCAGCAGGATCTCCGCTTCAAATTTGGGATATTTCTCCACATCCAGCATATAGACGGGATCGAGCTTACTCTGCCACACCTTGGCGACGGAAGAGGCTTTCCCCCCTGCGGCGGACTGTGTCGCGTTCCTCTCTGCCGCCGTTGCGGCAGAACCGCTCAGGAGGGCCAGCGCCGTCAAGACAATCCAAACTCTTTTCATTTTCCACACTCCATCATCTTCAATTTTCCAAACCGGGAACTCCCCGCTCAGAGCAAATCTTTCTTACGAAAGAGAGCATAACCGAAAAAGGCAAACAGCGCTCCCACCAGGATCGGATAGACGACGGCATAGAGCATCAAAAAGCCATGTCCCAAAGTGTCGAGGAGATAATAGGCCACGGGGCCGATCACCGTCAACTCCGGATCAAAGAGTGCAATCGCTCCGATCCGAAACGCTTCGAGAGGGTTGAGCATCGCGATCGTGATGACCACCCCGTCGGAGACGCGGTTTTGCATCATCAGACCGATCAGGGCTACGTCGATGAAGGCCAGCAGGAGAATCCAGACGGCGAAAGAGAGCCCCAGCCCGACGTCGTGGGATTTGACCAGCGTCGAAATGAAAAAGGCGACCCCCAAAAAGGAGAGACAGAGCGAGAGAATCAACAGCGAATAGAGAATCACCATCCCCCAGGGGATCGCTCCGCCTTTGAAAAGCCCCCAGACGACTCCCACCAGCAAAGCCACGAAAACCGGGAAAAAAACGGTCACGAAGCGGCCGAGGAATTTGCCCCAGTAGTACTCTTTGAGCGAAATGGGAAAGGAGAGCATATACTCGAGGATGTTGCTCTCTCGGTCCCCGGAGATCGATTTGACCGTCGTGATGAGGATGAAGATCGGCAGGATCACGATCGTCACCTGCATAAAGACAAGCAGCAGACGGCTAAGACCGGTGAAACCCATCACCACCGAGTCGGTGATCCCGCTGATAAAAAAAAGCCCCATCAGGCCGCCGAAGACGAAAGCGTAGACGTAGAACCATTTGGAGCGCAGCGACTCACGGATATCGAGATAACTGATCAAAAAGAGATTTTTCATTGGGGTTCAACCCCCCTTCGTTCGTTGTTTTTGGCTTCGATCTTCCGGATCAGCTCCGTCGCCTGCCGGAAATCGAGCGCTTTGTGCCCTTTGGGAAAGGTGCGATCGCTGAACGCGGCGATTCCGTACGCCATCGGCGTGATGGAATCGCCGGTGTATTTGGCTTTGCGGGCATCGAGCCACTCACCCGTCTTGGCGTCGGTGACCCAGATCTTCGCCCGGTCGGCCCAGGGGATATGCTCCTCCCGCAGCCAGAGGGTCGCGCAGCCGATGTCGTCGAATTTGTAGACCTTGTTGGTCTTGGGATCGACGATCTCCGCGGCGTATTTGCGTTCACTGAGGACCATCTTGCACCGCTCGCACATATCGCGGTCCCAGTGGACGGCTTCGACTCCGCCGGCGGGGCGTTTCTTGCCGCAACCGGCTCCCAACAGCCCCAACGCGGCTAGGAGGAGAAAACGTCGCCTAGATTCGCTCATCGTCGACCACCTTGCCGAGGTCCATATAGATTTCCCGGTTGACCAGGCCGGCCAGCTCTTCGGCCCGGTGGGTGATGTAGATCGCCGCATGCTCGTAGTCGATCGACTGAAGCATTTCGTAAAAGTGCTCCCGTGCCCGCGGATCGAGGCTCGCCGTCGGCTCGTCGAAGACCAGCAGACGACTCCGCCGTGCCAACGCGATGGCGATGAGAAGTTTCTGCTTCATCCCGCCGGAGAGTTTGAAAAAGGGCTTTTGGCTGTGTTTGACCACATCCAGTTCCATCTCTTCCGCTTTTTTGCGGATCGC
The DNA here is from genome assembly GCA_015486995.1 of Nitratifractor sp. Classification (GTDB taxonomy): domain Bacteria; phylum Campylobacterota; class Campylobacteria; order Campylobacterales; family Sulfurovaceae; genus Nitratifractor. The sequence continues at coordinate 6,271 of WFQO01000007.1, forward strand.
CGCGGCGGACGTTCCGCTGCTGCGCTCGACAAAGCGGAGCAACTCTCCGACCGTCAATTTAACCGGCGGAGGGAGCTGGGGGATGAAGCCGACCGACTTGAGCACCTCCACCCGCTCCTTGACCGGATCGTATCCGGTGACCCGGATGCGACCGCCGTCGATGTGATAGAAGCCCAGGATGCAGCGCACAAGCGTCGTCTTGCCCGCCCCGTTGGGCCCCATCATCGCCACACGGTCTCCGAGCGAAATTTGGAGATTGACATTGTCGAGCACGGTCGCCCCCTGAAAGCGCTTGCGGACGTTTTCGACGTCGACGATGACAGTGGAGGCTTTCATCACACCAGATCCTTGAGACGGAAAGTGTAGTTGTAGGCGTCGGTATGGCAGACGTCGAAGCAGCGGGCGCAGAGGGTGCAGTCGCCGTTGACCACCAGCTGTTTGGTGATACCCTTCTCCTTGCGCTCTTTGTCGTGCTTGGGTTTGATGAACTCCAAGACGTGATCCTCGAAGCAGGCGTCGAGGCAGGCGCCGCAGTGGTCGCATTTGTCCATATCCCACTGCACCCGCGTCGCGCTGATCCAGCCGACGAGGTTGTAGGTGGTCCCCACGGGACAGATGTATTTGCACCAGCCCCGACGGGAGTAGAAGACCTCAAAGGCCAGGATCACCGCGACCCAGACGATCGTCAGGCTCCAGCCGTAGACGATGAAACGACTCAAAATCCCGATCGGGTTGATGATCTCGAAGACCAGGATCCCGTCGAGAAAGGTAAGGATCAAAAAAACCGCCCAGAAAGCGAAGCGGATCCGGGGATCCCAGCGATGCTCTTTGATGATCTTTTTGCGGACCAGCTGCTGATGCCAATACTCCCCGATTTCGCTAAGTACGCCGTAGGGACAGGCCCAGGCGCAGAAAGTCTTGCCCCCGACGAGGAGATAGAAGATGAGGATCGTCACCGAGCCAATGATCATATTGGTATGGATCACGTGCGTCGCCGTCCACGTCTCGATCGCCGTGAAGAGATCGATCATATGAAAGCCCAGAAGTCTTGAGCCGTTCATCGTCCCTTCGAGCAATTGAATATCGATGTGGTAGGAGAAAAAAAAGGCGATGTTGATGACGAGAACGCTCATCCATCGCCAGAAACGCCAGGTGGGACGGATCTTCCCCTCCCGCGTTTTGTAGTAGAAAGTGGAGAAGAAAGAGGCCCGCAGTATGTCGCGAACGCTGCCGTTGTATCGATCCATCAGGAAATCCTTTGTACAAAGGCCGTCGTCAGTTTCCGGCGGCTTTGAGTTTCTCGGCGAAGGTCGAGATCTCGTGGCTGAGCTCTTTGAGCTGCTGGTCGTTCATCTTCGAAAGCAGCCCGTACATTACATAATTCTTCCGCTTGCCCGATTTGAAATCGACCAAATCCTGATAGACTTCCGCCTCGCTTTTGCCGATCAGTTTGGGACCGATGATCCCCTCCCCGTTGACCCCGTGGCAGGAGGAGCACTTCTGCTTATAAAGGGGGCTGACTTTGAAAGCCATAACGTTGCCCGCACGTTCACGCAGAGCTTTGAGCTTCTTGCTCGCTTCATCCTCCTCTTTTTTACGCTTCGTCTGAGCGGCCGTCGGCTCAGGCTTGCTGATGGGAGTGACGGTGTTGGCGACATGCACCTTCTCCATCTGCGTCTTTTGGATGAGCTGCTGGATATGAGTGAAGCGCTCCGCTTTGCGATCCTGCTGGGCCATAAACCAGACAGCCCACGCTGCCAGGAGGATGGTGATTGCCGCGATGATGTGTCGAATCATTGTCTACCCTTTCTGAGTTTCTGGATTTGTTCGTTGAAGGCCGCGATTTCGTCGGCGATACTCTTGAGTTTGGCGTCGTCGATCTGGCTGACCAGCTCTTTCATCAGGACATTCTTTTTTTTGCCCGTTTTGAAATCGATGAGATGCTGATAGATATACTCCCCGCTCTTGCCCAGAAGCGAGGGGCCGATGACACCGTTGGCATAGTCGTCGTGGCAGGGGGAGCAGCGGACGATGAAGTCCCGGCTGAGGCGCTTGATCATCAGTGTGATCTGTACCCGCTCGTAGGGAGAGTGGATGTGGAGATACGCATCCAGTGTCGTCCGGGTCTTGGGTTCCTCTTTGCTGGCATTCTTTTCCGTATTGTAGGAGTAGTAGAACTTTCCGCTGTTCTCTTCGTTCGCCGCTTTGTCTTTGACCTTTTTGACGGCTCCCTGGGTAATCTTGATCTGCGGAGCGGCCGCGGGATTTTCCGTCGACTCCTCCTGCTTCTTGCCGCAGCCGGCCAGGCCCAAAGCCAGGGTGCCGGCCAGCAATAGCGTCAGGCTCTCTTTACGCATTTTTGGCTCCCTTTTTGCCATAGATGTCGGCGTAGGTTTTGCGCGGGATCACTTTGATCACGTCGGTGGGGCAGAGTTCGACGCAGGCGCCGCAGCCGTTGCACGCTTCGCGGATCTCGGGCAACAATCCCCCTCCCTTGGCATCCACCATCCCGATCGCTTTGCTCGGATCGGGGTGGAAGGGGCACATATCGGCGCAGATCGTGCAGGGCTTTTCTCCGCGATGCTTCTCCAGCTTTTCGAGGAGCTGCTTTTGCAGGACCACCTTCTCGGGATCGTCGTCCTCGATCTGTACCTTGTGCTCTTCCCGCTCTTTCGGAGTGAGGACTTTCGTATGCTCGTAGATTCGGTCGATCGCTGCGTCGGGGACCGGCGTCCCTGTCTTGGCGAGGCAGCCCTGAGGATCGTGAACGACGGCGATCCCCATATGAACGAACTCGATGCTATCGTGCTCGTGGTTCAGCGCCCCGCTCGGGCAAGCCAGGATGCAGGGGAAAGCGTCGCAGAGGTAGCATCCCCGCTCTCTGGGCTCGATGTACGCCATCCCCACACTCGCGCGGCCGTCAATGTCTTCCAGCCGGATCGCGTCGTAAGGGCAGACCTGGAGGCACTGGCCGCATTTGATGCAGAGCCCCAGGAACTCCTTTTCTGGGACGGCGCCGGGCGGACGCAGGCGCGGCCCCTCGGCTTCGAGATAAGGCGCCCCGAAGATGCCTCCGGCCGCCACCAGGCCCAGGACACCGAGTCCCGTCATCTGTTGGATGAACTGTCGTCGTTTTTTTGGATCGTTGGCCATTAGACTTTTCCTTTTTCGAGTTGCGTTTCGCTCATGACCGGCTTGGGATCTTCCAGGAGCTCCAGCGGCTGCGAGAGCGGCGCGAGCTTGGCCAGGAAGTTCATAATGGAAATCACCGGCGAAGCGTAGAAGAACTTCACGTTGGGATCGAACATCCACATCCGGTCGGCATAGTAGTAGAGGTGAAAAGGGGTATCCCCGATCCCATCGCCGTTGCGGTCGAACCCTTCGTAACTGTCCCAGTAGTTTCCCTCCCAGTGGTTTTGCACCGAGTGGATGTGCACCTGATCGTCGTCGTAGACGTCGTCGATGTTTCCCTTGAAGACGTTGCCCACGATATCGTTGGCGATGCTCAACGAGTGGAAATTGATCCCAACGGAGTTGTAGAGGATCCGATTGTGCTCGATGCGGTTGCGCTGGTCGGGCTGGAAGGGGCTGCGGTCGATGTAGAGGCCCCGGGCGCAGTAGATCACCGTGTTGTCGCGCAGGGTAAAATTGCTGCAATCCTTGAGCCCGATTCCCAGACCGGTCGTCCCAATCGAGCTTTTGATCACATTCTTCGTCGCGATCGAATCCTGCGAATACATAAAAAAGATCCCCACCGAATTGTGCTCGTAGGTGTTACGGGTAACGAGGTTGCGCCCTGCGTACATAAAGTGCAACGAATAGCGGCTGTATTCGCCGAAATTGTCGGCGATGGTGTTGCCGTGGCTGTACCAGACGACCATATCTCTCGAATGGGTGATGTGGTTGGCGCTGACGTTGTTATCATTGCTGTACCAGAGGCGGATCGCGTCCCCCCGGAGTCCCAGGCTGAAAGGCTTGGAGCGAATCCAGTTGCGGGTAATCTGTGAGTGGCTCACCTGCTCCATATCGATACCGAAGAGGCAATCGTCGATGCGGCAATGGTCCACGGTAACGTGCTTGGCCTTTTTGATCGAGACGGCGGCGTCGACTTTCTCGTGCTCGGAACCGCTGTGCAGGATCGTCAGATTTTTCAGCGTCACATAGTTGCTTCGGATCGTCACGACGGTGCCGTTGCCCTCCCCGACGATGCGGGCTTTTTGATTCTTCCCGTCGATAATCAGCGGTTTGCGGATGACGATGTTGCCGTGATAGTCGCCGGCGGGAAGCTCGAGCAGCGAACCGGGGGCTGCCCCGTCGATCGCCTGCTGCAGAACGTTCCCGGCCAGCAGAGCGCTCACACTCCACAGCATCGCCATTCCTCCTTTGAGCATCGTCGTTCTCCGATCCGTCCGCGCTTAGGAGGCCTGGGCCTGAAGCTTACGCGCTTTGCGCTTGGAGATGATGGCCAGCAGACTGAAGAAGCTGATGGCCAGCAGGAGCCAGAAGCCGATCGTCGGATAGGAGTGCGTCGTAAACTGCGCCACTTTGCCGTCCCCGAAGACCGTCGGGGTGAAGGGCTTGATCTTGAACGCTCCCCAGGCGTGCATATGGTGGCCGAACCAGTAGAGCCAGTAGGAGTAGAAGCCGATGAAAATCAGCGGCAAAAAGACCGGAATCCACATCAGATAGTCCAGGATCTTCGCATCGTAGAGGATGTAGAGCACCATCAGTACCGCCAGGCCGACGAGCGCGTAGGGAGCCAGGGCCCGCAGATACGGCGCGCCCCGCTCCATCGGATCCATTCCGATGAAGTGGTTGATGGTGTTCATCTCATGCACATCTCCGCTGAAACCGTCGAAGTGGTAATAGACGGGGATCCCGTTGGGGAAGGCTTCTTTGGGGTAGTTGGGAGCCTCCAACGCCACGTACCAGATCGGCGCGCTGACGACGGAGAGCTCCGCGTCTTCGTCGATCATCTTTTTGAGAGAGCCGACGGCGTCCTTGGGGGTATTGGGGCTGACGTACTGCCCCTTGGCGTAATAATCCCATACTTTGTAGGAGATCGCGGGGATATCCTTGACCTTCCCTTCCTTGGCCAGCTCCACTACGTCGTGGGTGAAGACCGCGGGGATCACGAACCAATAGAGCAGAATGCCCAAAGCGATCAGGGTGAAGATCCTCGCCTTCATCATCGAACTTTTCATCGCACTTCCTTTGCAAAATATCGATTGATTATACTCCAATCGTTCCCGAAAGGATTGATTGACGTCAATAAAAAGAGTTACTTCTTTTTATTCGTCAAAAATCCCTTGGGGAAAGGTTGCATAGAATTCCCTACTTTTCTCAGAGTCTCGTATCTTTGTTGTCAAAAAAACGTTTGGAAATTGCGTTCCCCGTCTTGGGGGACAAGCCGGGAGGTTCCGGCTTTCGCTTAGAACAGGTTGGCGTTCTTATCGATCCACTTGAGGTATTCGATAATGTCGTTGACCTGCTGCTCGGTCATCCCCTGGTTGGGCATGCGGAGGTTGAAGTAGTTGGTCATCGATTTGATGTACGGGTTGTTGTACATCTTCTCGGGATGGAGGATCCACTCTTTGACCCACTTCTCACCGTTTTGGTGCCGCTGCAGGACGCCGACCAGGTCGGGACCGGAAGAGACTTTTCCGATGACGTGGCAGCCGTTACATCCGCCTTCGAGATAGGCGACGTGTCCGCGCTGGGCCGCAGGGCTCATCGGGGTAGCCAGTTTCTTGACCAGAAGGTCACGGGCCCGGATACCGACGTCGGCGGTTTTGACCATATACTGCCAGATCATATTTTCGAAGAGGATCGCCTTGTTTAGGTCGCCCGCTTTGTAGGCTTCGTCGGCTTTCTTCTTCTGCTCCGCGATCTTGCTGTACTGATCCAGGGCGTCTTCGACCAGGTTTTTGACAACCGGATACTTCTCGTAGTGGTTCTCTTTGAGGAACTTCACGACACTCTGGATGACTTTGTCGGTCGCGGCGTTGGTCGCGACGATCTTTTTGTACTCTTTCTCCAGCTCAGCTTTGGACATTTTGGCCATTTTGAGCTTTTGAGCGGAGATGTAGTGCTTGTTGGGATCTTTGACCAACAGATACCCCATCATCTCCAGGTGCAGGGCCGAACAGAACTCCGTACAGTAGTAGGGGAAGACACCTTCTTTGTCCGCTTTGAAGGTCAGAGCGACCGTTTTACCGGGCTCCAGCGAAGCGTGGACATTGTAGTCGTCGACGGTGAAGCCATGGGTTTCATCCTCGGCACGCTCCAGGTTGGTCAGGTAGAAAGTGACTGTATCCCCGACGTTGACGTTGACATGCTCGGGGTTGATGTGCGAGCGGACCATCGTCCCGTAGACATAGACATGGTTGCCCTTGCGGACGACATGCTCCTGTCCGGCCAGGGTCTTGCCGACGTGAGGCTTGCCGGTGAAGGGGTTGGTTCCCATTTTGTAGCGCACTTCGGGCTTGAGCTTGCTGGCCCGGATCGCGACCGCCTGGTGGGGTTCACCCAGAGGAATCGGCATATCGTAGAGCAGCTGCATTTTCTTGCCGCGAATGTCGATCAACTGGTGGTTCTGGGGGTGCAGAGGCCCGATCTCGTTGAAACGGTCGATCGCCAGTTTGTTCAACGCGATGATGTAGTCACCCTGGGGATCCTCGGTTTTACCCTCCATACCGCAGAGGTGACCGATGTTGTAGTTGACGTTCTGGCGGTCTTCTACTTTACAGGTCAGGTAGTCCCACTTGACGACCTGGCTGTCGACGTAGAGCGAGGTGTAGATCTCACCCTGCTTTTTCCAGTGCTTGCCGAACTGGTTGTGCAGGGGCCCGAGGCCCAGCTCAGCCTGGCAGTGCGCCGCTTTTTTCATATCGATGATGGGGATCCCGTAGGGGTCTTTGCCGACGAAATCCTTGTTGTCGATCGCTTTTTTGATCTTGTCCCAGCTGTAGACCGTCGCATGGGTGTCGAGCTTTCCGCAGACGACGATGTATTTACCGTCGGGAGAGACGTCGACCCCGTGAGGCGACTTGGGCTCGGGAACCAGGAAGAGCGCGTTGTTTTTGACCGCGACATCGATGGGAACGACACGGTGGCCGTTGATAATCTTGACGTTTTTGGGGTCTTTGGCCAGTTCGGCCAGCTTCTTCCAGTTGTAGACGTGAAGGAAGTCGGTGTCGTTCCGGGAACAACCCGCCTCGAAAGGAGGTAGGCCCTTTTCGATCCCTCCGGTATACATCTCGGAGTTGAAGCTGTTGGTAAAGCCCCAGCCGAAGCTCGCCTCTTTACCGGCATCGGAGAGGTCCTGCATATAGGGAGGCATCTCGATCGTGAAAGACTTCTCGGGCTGGATGCGTCCGATCTTGGGGTCGAATTTCCAGACCGTCACTCCGCCGCGATAGGTCTCTTTGTATTCACTCATCGGGTGCCAGTTGTTGTCCAGAGGCGCCGCATACTGGCACGCCTCAAGGATATGCTCGCTGTTGGGGGTGAAGAAAGCTCCGCCGTGGTCGGACTTGAAGACCGGGTTGACGACGATCTGCTTGGTGACAAAGTCGTTCAGGTCGATGACGGCAATACGGGGGTTGGCTTTGTCGTTGATGACCAGCCATTTCCCGTCGTAGCGGCCGTTCGTTTCGGAGAGTGCCGGGTGGTGGGTATCTCCCCAGGTGATCTGCTTGCCGCGGATTTTACCCTCGGCCAACACCTTCTTGGTGTCGTCGTCATAGCCCCAGCCCTGCCACGGCTCGGGAGTGAAGACACCGATGTACTTGAGGATCCGCATCGAGGGGACCCCGTAGACGAGCATCTGCCCCGACTGGCCGCCGGAGCTGAAGACGATATATTTGTCCCGTCCGCCGCTGGGCGTATAGGTCTTGGCGGCCGCCAGCAGATCCTGCTGGGTCAGCCCCCGCTCTTTCATTACCTTGTCGAGCTCCGAGTTGGCCGAAGCCATGGAGACACCGATCAGGGCGCCTATGGCGGCCATGGATAGCCGTTTGACCATCGAATTCATTCCACACTCCTTATAGTCTTGTCTCACACAGACCGGGGCCGTTCCCCAACCTGCATACCGAATTGTAATACGTTTGATAAGCGTGAGACTTGATCTGTGTTAAGAGTTTTTAACAAATTGTGAAAATAGCGAGAAATTTTGTGAAATTCTTTCTGATAAAGCTCAAAAAGGGTTTCACTTAAAGTGATCAACAGAAAGATTCCATATTTGCCCCAAACGTAATAAAAAGTGTTTTTTGACTACAATCGTCAACTAAAATGTTCTTCAGTATGGAGCCGGGGGAGACATAAAGAATGGAAAAAAGATGGGGATGGTTGGCTGCGATTGTCCTCCTTCTGCTGATGGCCCTCCTGCCGCTTTGGTTCCATTCCGCCCGAACCCGGAGCGTCGAAGCCCCCTCCACGGCTCTACATCCGGCCCCGAAGAGTCCACCGAAGACCCCCGCTCCTTCGAAACGAAACAGTCAAAATGAGACTCTGACCCTGGCGGAACTGAGGCATATGAACCGTCGGGGCACTCTTCCCCGCCTCGTCTACCTTCCCGATGCCGACCGGGGAGAGATCTTTCGCTCCCTTCGCCGTCAGGGCTTGCCGCTGTGGATTTCGGACCGATTCTTTCTCCTCCCCGGCCGAATCAAACCCGGTTGGGTCCGGCTGAAGCGGCCCATTTCATTGCGGGAATTTTTCGAGAAGATCAACGACTTTCCCCGGGAAAAGACCCGCCGCGTCGTGATGTACAGCGGCGACAGCCTCGACGACTTCGTTCGTAACTTCTCCCGCCAGACGCGATTAAACCCCCGCGCGATCTTCGACGAATATTTCCGCTTCAGCCCCTATCTGGAGGGGGGCATCCTCGCCGGGTTCTACCGCCTCCCCTACCGCCTCAGCGCCGGCCCCGCGATGGCCTATCTCACCGGACAAAGCGAAAAGGTCTTCGCCCGTCTCGCCCGCAAATACCTGGGAGAGTACGATCCCGCCGGCTTCAAACGCTACCTCATCGTCGCCTCCATCGTCCAGCGGGAGAGCTGGCATCCCGAGGAGATGCCCCGCATCGCCGCGGTGATCTACAACCGCCTGAAGCGCGGGATGAAACTCCAGATGGACGCTACCCTCAACTACGGCCCCTACTCCCACCGCATCGTCACACCTGAGCGCATCCGCCGCGACAGCAGCCGGTTCAATACCTACCGCTACAAAGGCCTTCCCCCCGAACCCCTCGGCAGCGTCACCCGCGACGCTCTCGTCGCAGCGCTTCATCCGGCGAAAAGTTCCGACCTTTACTTCGTCCGCAATCTCTCCGGCACCCACGATTTCGCCCCCGACTACGCCACCCACCTCGCCAACATCAGCCGCATCAAAGCCGAACGCGCCCGCCTCGAACGGGCAAAAAAAGCGTGGAACGCTCTGAGAAAAAGAAGCGCGAAGCCTCGGCACCGTTGAGAGCCGCAAATCATAAATTCCTCCTTTTTTCATTAAAAAAGCTATAATCCCCTTCATCACAACCCCCTTCCAAGAAGAACAGAATGAAGCAGACGAACGATTTTTATATTCCTACGCCCTCACCCTATGACCCGGACGAACTGGGCCACTTCGGCATCTTCGGCGGCCGCTACGTCCCCGAGACCCTGATGCCGGTCCTCGAATCGCTCAAAAAAGACTACGAGGCGGTCCGCTTCGATCCCGAGTTCTGGAGGGAAGTGGACTACTATTACAAAAATTACGTCGGCCGTCCCAGTGCCCTCTATTTCGCCGAAAACCTCTCCAAAGAGACCGGAGCCCGCATCTATCTCAAGCGCGAAGACCTCAACCACACCGGCGCCCACAAGATCAACCACACCGTCGCCCAGGCGATTCTGGCCAAGCGGCTGGGCAAAAAGAAGATCATCGCCGAGACCGGCGCGGGACAGCACGGCGTCGCCACCGCCACCGTCGCGGCGCTCTTCGGCCTGGAGTGCGAGATCTTTATGGGGGCCAAGGACGTGGCTCGCCAGGAGCTCAACGTCTTCCGGATGAAGCTTCTGGGCGCCAAGGTCCACGCCGTCCAGAGCGGCTCCAAGACCCTCAAAGACGCCATGAACGACGCCATCCGCCACTGGGTCACCCACGCCCGGGATACCTTCTACGTCATCGGCACCGTCGCCGGCCCCCACCCCTATCCGATGATGATCCGGGATATCCAGAGCATCATCGGCTGGGAGGCCAAACGGCAAATCATGCAGGCCGAAGGGCGCCTGCCCGATCACGTCATCGCTTGCATCGGCGGCGGAAGCAACGCCATCGGGATCTTCAACCACTTCCTCACCGAAGAGGGAGTCGAATGCATCGGCATCGAAGCGGGAGGCCTGGGTCTGGACTCCAAGCACGGCGCCAGCCTGGCCAAGGGCTCCCCGGGGGTACTCCACGGTCAGATGAGCTACCTGCTCCAGGACGATGACGGCCAGATCCTCGAAGCCCACTCCATCAGCGCCGGCCTCGACTACCCCGGCATCGGCCCCGAACACGCCTACCTCAAAGAGCTGGGCAAGGTCCGCTACGACCACATCACCGACACCGAAGCCCTGGACGCCTTCGTCTGGCTCAGTCAGAAAGAGGGGATCATCCCGGCGTTTGAAAGCTCCCACGCCGTGGCCTTCCTCAAGAAAATGAAGCCTGAGGAGCTTGAAGGGAAACTGATACTCATCAACCTCTCCGGACGGGGGGACAAGGATATGATCCAGGCGAAGGAACTCCTCGACTTCGGCGGGGCGGAATGAAGTCCGAGTGGGTAGTGGGTAGTGCGTAGTGTGTAGATTTTTAAATTTCTGCTTTTTTCTACCCACTACCCACTACGCACTACCCACTAAGATTTGAAGGAAAAATAATGAAGACAATAAAGTTTTATGAAAAACTGTTAAACGAAATCGACGCCGACATCGAGATCGTCATCGTCGTCAACAAAAACTTCGACCAGCGCTTCTCCGATGCGGAGAAGGAGCTTCTCGAAGAGGCGGGCTTTGCCGGGGAGCAGGATGAGACCTGCCTCCTGGCCGAAAAGCGCAAGATTTTCGTCGGGGCCGACTCCATCAAGAGCGCCGACATCCGCTCCGCCGCCGCCAACGCCGTGCGGGCTCTGGAGGGCAAGGGGTACAAGATCGCCAAAATGGGCAGCTATATGAGCCACCCCACCTGCACCGCCACCTTGCGGGCCCAGGCCGAAGGACTACTGCTGGGAGGGTACCGCTTCGATCGCTACAAGAGCAAGAAGAGCGACAAGCATCTCCACAAGGTCCGCATCTCCCTGGAGGAGTACAACGGCTACGCCCTCGACATTCCCGCCGCCCAGCGGGCAATCGACAAAGCCATCGTCAGCGCCGAGGCGACCAACTTCGTCCGGGACATCGTCAACACCGCCCCCGATGACTGCTACCCGGAGACAATGGCACAGATCGCTCAGGAATTGGCTGAAAAAGAGGCGCACCTGAACGTGGAGGTTCTGGGGGCCGAGGATATGCGCAAAGAGGGGATGAACGCTCTACTGGCCGTGGCCCGGGCCAGCCGCCACGAACCGAAGCTCATCCACCTGAGCTACGTTCCCAAGGAAAAACCCGTCGCCGTCGTCAGCCTGATAGGCAAGGGCCTCACCTACGACAGCGGCGGACTGAGCCTCAAACCCGCCGACTATATGGTCACGATGAAAGCCGACAAGAGCGGCGGCTCCGCCGTGCTGGGGATCCTCAAAGCCGTCGCCGAGCTGCACCTGCCCATCGAAGTTCACGGCTTCGTGGGAGCGGTAGAGAATATGATCGGCGGCGACGCCTACAAACCCGACGACGTGCTGAAGGCCAAAAACGGCAAGACGATCGAAGTGCGCAACACCGACGCCGAGGGGAGGTTGGTCCTGGCCGACGTGCTCTGCTACGCCCAGGAGAAGGTCAAGGCCGACTACCTCTTCGACTTCGCCACCCTGACCGGTGCCTGCGTCGTCGGCGTGGGACAATACACCAGCGGCGTGATGGGCTTCGCCGCCGAACCCGCCAACCGGGTCCTCTACGCCGCCAACACACTGGCCGGCGAACTGGCCACGAAACTGGACTTCAATCGCTTCCTGCGCAAAACCCTCAAAAGCGAGATCGCCGACATCTGCAACATCTCCAACACCCGCTACGGCGGCGCCATCACCGCCGGGATGTTCCTGGGCGAATTCATCGACGAGGAACACAAAGAGAAGTGGGCCCACATCGACATCGCCGGCCCGGCCTTCGTGGAGCACCCCTGGGGTGAAAACCCCCACGGCGCAAGCGGAGCGGGAGTACGGATGATGACTCGGCTCCTCGAGAAACTCGCCCGGGGCGACGAACACAAATAGAGGCCCCCGTGCGCCCCACCGTCGCTCTCTTCGTCCCCTGTTACGTCGACGATTTCTATCCCCAGGCGGCTTTGGCGACTCTGGAGATTCTCGAAGCCCAGGGCTTTCGGGTGGAGTACCCCCAACCCCAGCGCTGCTGCGGCCAACCCTTTATCAACAACGGCCTCCTCGACGAGGGGCGCACCTTCGCCGAAGCCTTCGCCGATCTCTTCGAAAACTACGATTACGTCGTCGCCCCCTCCAGCAGCTGCATCGGCACCGCCAAATACCGCTACGAGGGGCTCCTCGAGCCCGAACGCCACCGGAAGCTCGCCCCGAAACTCTACGAACTCTGCGAATTTCTCCACGACGTGGTAGGCCTGGAGCGGCTCCGGCTCGAGCACCCCTTCCCCCACCGGGTGGGTCTGCACAACAGCTGCCACGCCCTGCGGGAGCTGGAACTCGCCCGCCCCAGCGAACTGATGATCCCTCATTTCTCCAAGATCGAAGCGGTCCTCTCCCGGGTCGAAGGGATCGAAATCATCCACCCCGAACGGGACGAGTGCTGCGGCTTCGGCGGCACCTTCAGCGTGCAGGAGTCGGCGGTCTCGGCCGCGATGGGACGCGACCGCATCGCCGACCACCGCCGGCAGGGGGTCGAAATGATGGCGGGGGTGGACCTCTCCTGCCTGATGCATATGGAGGGGTTGGCCCGGCGCGACGGCACGCCGATGCGCTTCGTCCACGTCGCGCAGATCCTGGCGGGACACGTAGATTTTGAGTGAGGAGTGAGGAGTGAAGAGTGAGGAACCGACGTTTGTGAATCACGCCCGGAATGCCGAGGAGTTCCTGAGAGATTCTGAGCAGGCACGATGGCACGACCGGGCGCTCTGGTTCGTCCGCCAAAAGCGCGACACGGCCGCCGCTTCCGTTCCGGAGTGGGAGGAGCTGCGCCGGGCGGCCGAAGCGATCAAAGCCCATACCCTCGAGCATCTGGGATACTACCTGGAGCGTTTCGAGGAGCGGGCCCGGGACAACGGTATCGAGGTGCTCTGGGCCGAAGACGCCGCGGAGTTTCGCCGTCTCGTCGCGGAGATCCTGGAGCGCCACGGCGCCGCCCGGGTGGTCAAGAGCAAATCGATGCTCACCGAAGAGTGCGGCCTCAACCCCCATCTGGAAGCCCGGGGGATCGAGGTGACCGACACCGACCTGGGAGAACGGATCGTCCAGCTGGCGGGCGACCGCCCCAGCCACATCGTCCTGCCCGCCATTCACCTGCGCAAGGAGCAGGTCGCCGAGATTTTCTCCTCCCATCTGCACACCGATCCCGCCAACGCCGACCCCACCTACCTCACCCGTGCCGCCCGGGAGCATCTGCGCCGCAAGTTTCTCGAAGCCGACGCCGCCGTCACGGGCGTCAACTTCGCCCTGGCCGAAGAGGGGGCCTTCGTCGTCTGCACCAACGAAGGCAATGCCGACCTGGGCACCGCCCTGCCCGATCTGCACATCGCCTGTATGGGGCTGGAGAAGCTCATTCCATCGGCCAGGGACCTTGGGATCTTCACCCGCCTCCTGGCCCGCAGCGCCACCGGGCAGGCGATCACCACCTACACTTCCCACTTCCGACGCCCCAAACCGGGAGGCAGACTCTACCTCATCCTCGTCGACAACGGCCGCAGCACCCTGCTGCAAAGCTCCCGCCGAGAGCTCCTCAGCTGCATCCGTTGCGGCGCGTGTATGAACACCTGTCCCGTCTACCGCCGCAGCGGAGGCCACAGCTACGGCACCGTCGTCCCCGGCCCCGTCGGCTCCGCCCTGGCCGGCAGCCGAAATCCACAGCGTTACGCGTCGCTTCCCTTCGCCTGCAGCCTCTGCGCCTCCTGCGATCTGGTTTGCCCCGTGCGTATCGATCTGCACCGCCACCTGCTTGACGAACGCCCACAAACGATCCGGGTTCCCGAGTACCGGGGCAAGGTCCGAGGCCTGAAAGCCGCGGCCTTTCTCCTGCGTCATCCCCGCCTCTACCGCCAAACGATGACCGCCCTGCGCCGGCTGCTGCCCCGGCTCCCCCGCAGCCTGATCTACAACCGCTTCAACCTCTGGGGCCAGGAGCGGGAGATGCCCTCCCCCGCTCCCCGGAGCTTCCGCGAACTCTACCGAGCACGCCAGGAGAGCGACGATGACCGCTAAAGAGAAAATCCTCGCCCGCCTCAGGGACCACCGAACTCCCCCCGCTGACCGTCCACAGCCCTCTATCCGCACGATGCCTTTCGACGATCCCACGCAAGCCTTCATCGATGCCCTCCGCACCGCCGGCGGCGAAGCGATTTTCGTCGAGGACGAAGCCTCCCTCGATGCTGAGATCACCCGGGCTTTCGATGATCCGCTGAACGTCATCGATACCCGCTCTTGCGTCGATCTATCCGTCGAAGCGATGGAACGCTGTGATCTGGCCATCGTCGAAGCCGCCTTCGGCG
>WFQO01000008.1 GCA_015486995.1 Nitratifractor sp.
GCCCTCGATCTTCCGTCTTCCGCCGAAAACCTCAAACTCGCCGAATCTCTCGCCGTCTACGACGATCTCTGGATGAAAGTCGGTTTCCGGACCTATATCCGGGACGGCCGGAACTTTCTCGATACTCTCAAGACGATCAATCCCCATTTCAAAATCTTTCTCGACCTCAAGCTCTACGATATTCCCAACACGATGGCCGACGCCGCCGCCGAGATAGCCGAGCTGGGGGTGGAGATGTTCAATGTTCACGCCAGCGCGGGCGAACGGGCGCTGCGGACGGTGATGGAGCGGCTGGCCTCCTATGGGGAAGATCGTCCGCTGGTCCTGGCGGTAACGGCACTGACCTCCTTCAGTGATGAAGAGTTCCGCCGGATTTACGAAAAGGGGATCGATGAAAAGGCGGAGCAATTCGCCCGGATGAGCTACGAGGCGGGCCTCGACGGCGTCGTCTGCAGTGCCTTCGAATCCCGGGCGATCAAGGCGGCGACGAGCGACTCGTTCCTCACCCTCTGCCCGGGGATCCGGCCCTTCGGCGAAGCGGCGGGCGACCAGCAGCGGGTCGCGGATCTTCAGCTCGCGGCGGAGGAGAAGGTCGACTTTCCCGTCGTGGGGCGGCCGATCTACCGTGATGAAAACCCGGCGGCCAAAGTCGGACGTATTCTCGATACAATGGAAGCCATCCATTCAAAGGAGAAATGAAATGTCCCGACTCGACGAGATTCGCAACACCATCAAAACCGAAGTGGCTCGCCTCAAAGAGTCTCACAGGATGGAACAGGACGTTTTCTACCAGGCGGTGGAAGAGGTGCTGCTCTCCGTCGCGCCGCTCTATCTCTCCGATCCGAAGTATGCACGGCACAATGTCGTTCGCCGTCTGGCGGTTCCCGACCGGATCATCAAGTTCAAGGTCGCCTGGCTGGACGACAAGAACGAGATTCAGGTCAACACCGGCTATCGCGTCCAGTTCAACAACACCCTCGGACCCTACAAGGGAGGCCTTCGCTTCCATCCCACGGTCAACGAAGGGGTGCTGAAATTCCTCGGCTTCGAGCAGATCTTCAAAAACGCCCTGACCGGCCTGCCCATCGGCGGCGGGAAGGGTGGCAGCGACTTCGATCCCAAGGGCAGGAGCGATATGGAAGTGATGAAATTCTGCTCTGCTTTTATGACCGAGCTACACAAATACATCGGCCCCGACATCGACGTCCCCGCGGGAGACATCGGTGTGGGGGCCCGGGAGATCGGCTATCTCTACGGCGAGTACAAGAAGATCACCTCCCGTTACAACGGAGTGCTCACCGGCAAACCCTTCTTTTTCGGCGGCTCTCTGGGGCGCCCCGAGGCGACGGGATACGGGGTGGTCTATTTCACCCAGCAGATGCTCGACGAGATGGATAAAGAGCCGCTGGAGGGCAAGGTCTGTACCGTCAGCGGGGCCGGCAACGTGGCGCTGCACGCCATCGAAAAGCTGCTGCAACTGGGCGCCGTCCCCGTCACCTGTACCGACAGCCGGGGGACCCTCTACGATCCCAGAGGTTTGGATATCGAGCTGCTCAAGGAGCTCAAACTGGTCAAACGCGCTTCGTTGGAGGAGTATGTCAAAGCCCACGCCGAGGCGAAATACATTCCCGTTTCCGAGTATCCCGAAGGGGGCCACGCCGTCTGGCAGATTCCCGCTTACGCCGCCTTTCCCTGTGCCACCCAGAACGAACTGACGGAAGTCGACGCCAAAGCCCTGATCAAAAACGGGGTCGTCAGCGTCACCGAAGGGGCCAATATGCCCAGCACCCCCGAAGCGATCGAAACCTTCCTGAAGGCCGGAATCGCCTTTGGCCCCGCCAAAGCGGCCAATGCCGGCGGTGTCGCCGTCAGCGAGTTTGAAATGAGCCAGAACGCCCAGCTGCAGCGCTGGAGTTTCGACGAAGTCGACCGCAAGCTCAAAGCGACGATGATCCACATCTGTAAGACCGTCGTCGGGACCGCCAAAGAGTACGGCGTTGAAGGCAACCTGGTCGACGGTGCCAACATCGCAGGCTTTAAACGGGTCGCCGACGCGATGATCGCCGAAGGGATCTAAAAAATACTTCGACTTTGGTCTTTTTTATGAAGACATTATATTTTATGGCATTTTGACGATTTCGACGTATTTGACCCACTTTCGGATGTTGTTGATCAATTGACGTTTCGCTTTCAGTTTCGTCCATTCCACATCATCAGTATAGTCGGCATCCTTTGAGTGGACCGTATTCGGCGTTCCTTCCATCCAAAGAGAAAACGAGAGATTGGTTTTACCGACTAAAACGCTTGTTGCGAAGAAAGCATCGTTAAAGTAGGAAAGCCCTTCCTCGATTCCCGTATCGAATTTGTTTTTGTGAAAATTGAAGTACTCTTGATAAAAAATCTGGTTGTTGGCACTGGGGTAGCCGCTCAGGCGATAACGGTAACAGGAATGTCCTCCTCTGACGTATATGGTTGAATAATCGAAATACATTGAATAGGAAGTTTTACCATTTTTTACGATCTCTACGGGGACTTTGAGATAGTAGTGATCTCCCGTTCCGTAATCGATAAAAGGGAATGCCTCGATCATGTACCGTTTTTTGCCGATTCTCACAATATCTCCTATCTGGCTCTCCAGATGTCCGCTTCCGATTCTAAACGGCGAATTCAAGCAGGTACCTGTGGCAGGTTGAATCGATTTGAGAAAAAACATCGAACGCTGCATCGTTTCTTTGAGTTTCTGGGACCCGAACTCTCCGCTCTGGGCAAAGAGAAGCCCCGATACTGCCAAGCTGAGACCGAAAGCTCCGACCAACTTTTTTAATGTTTTGGTTTTCATCTTTTCCTCCTTAAGATTTATAATATTGTATTTTATAGCAATAATAATATTATGTCAAATTAGATTAAGTTTTAAGGATTTGAAGCATGGTAGTGAACCACAAAACGGCTTTTTCGAAACACAGAGCCATTTTTGATGGGTAAAATCATGGGACAGTCCAATCCTTTAAATTCGGGAAAATCGATATGATCATCACCATTTCTCCGATTTGAAATCCTCCGGTACGATATAATCGTTTCAAAAACAAAATCATAGACTGGATGAATACACAATGATTTGCAGTGTCAAAGAAGAGGTCAAAAAGGTCGTCGTCGGCCACGAAGAGTTGATCGACAGTATGATCATCGCGCTCTTTACCGGAGGGCATATCCTGGTGGAGGGGGTGCCCGGGGTGGCGAAGACCACGGCGGTCAATACGCTGGCGAAGAGCCTCGGTTTCGATTTCAAGCGGGTGCAGTTCACTCCCGACCTCCTGCCCGGCGACATCCTCGGCAACGAGATCCTCGACCTGCGAAAGAACGAATTCAAGATCAAACACGGCCCCATATTCACCCATTTGCTCCTGGCCGACGAGATCAACCGTGCCGGGCCGAAGGTGCAGTCGGCGCTTCTGGAGGCGATGGCGGAGCGTCAGGTGACCATCGGGGAGGAGAGTTTCGCTCTACCCGAGCCTTTTATGGTGCTGGCCACCGCCAATCCCGTCGAGCAGGAGGGGACCTACGAACTGCCCGAAGCCTCTCTCGATCGCTTTATGATGAAGGTCCGGGTCGGTTACAACGCCTTCGAGGAAGAGTTGACGATTATGGAGCGGGCGGCGGACGGGCGCTTCGGGGAGGTGCGTCGGGTCCTGGATCCCGCCGCCTTCGCCGAGCAGAAAGAGAAGCTCAAAAGCATCCATCTCGACGAAGAGATCAAACGCTACATCCTCTCCATCGTCACCGCCACCCGGGATCCTGAGAGCTATGGGCTGGATCATTTGAAAGATTTCGTCGATTTCGGTGCCAGCCCCCGGGGAAGCATCGACCTCTACAAAGCCTCCCGCGCCCACGCCTGGCTGGCGGGCCGGGACTATGTGACTCCCTCCGACGTGGCGGCGATGGCTTATCCGGTCCTGCGGCACCGTATCGTGCTCAACTACAGCGCCGTCACCGTCTCCCTGACGACCGACGAGGTGATCCGCAAAATCCTGGAGACGATCCCCGCTCCCTGATGGAAAAGCGACTGCGGGAGATTCTGCTGAAGACGCAGCGGCATCTGCTGCTGGAGCGGCGGGGAGAGCATCTGAGCCGTTTCGCCGGGGAAGGACTCGATTTTCGGGAGCTGCGCCCCTACACCCTCGAGGACGATATCCGCCATCTCAACTGGCGGAGTATGGCCCGCAGCCTCCAACCGGCGGTCAATGTCTTCAACGAAAGCCGCCAGATCAACGTCGTGCGTGTCTATCTCAACAGTGGAGGACTGGCGATCGGCCGTCCCCGCAGCAAGGGGGATCTCGCCGCAGAGATCCTGGCGGCGCTGGGCTTTGCCGCGCTGCTGGGGGAGGATCCGACGGGAGCGCTCTTTTTCGATCAGAAGCTACGGGCCTGGTCCCCGCCGAGTCGGGAGCGATTCGCGATCGAGCGGGACGATGCCTTCGCCCGGAGTCTCGCTTCCGCGGGCCGCTCGGTCGATTACGATGCGCTCATCCCCGCGCTGCTGAGCCGTCTCAAGAGGCGTTCGGTACTTTATCTGATCGGCGACTTTATGCAGCCGGCGGATCTGGGAGCTCTCGCGCAGCGGCACGAGGTCAATGTGTTGATCGTCCGGGACCGTCTCGACGAGGAGCTTCCCGAGGGGGAGTACAGCGTCATCGACGCCGGATCCGGACGGCGGCGGGAGCTGCTGCTTGACGGGGCGACCCGGCGGCGCTACCGGCGGATCGTCCGGGAGCACGACGCCACACTCGCTGAAACGTTCCGCCGCCGGCGAATCCGCTGGGAGAAGATCTACACCCACGAAGAGGCGATCGGGAAGCTGATCCGCTTCACGAGGAGGGGGGGATGATCCACTTCGCTTTTCCCTGGGCCTTCGCATTGCTGCCGCTGTACTGGTTTTGCGAGCGGCGCTGCACACCGCCCCGGCCCTCGCTGTCGGTGGCCAATCTCGAATTTCTGCAGCGGGCGGCGGGCCGGGTGGGAAGCCGCGAACGCTGGATCCGACGCCTCGTGGTCCTCCTGATCGTAACGGCGCTGGCTGATCCGGTCGTGACGCGGGAGCGGACGCTGCACAACGCCCGAGGGTACTCCGTCGCCCTGTTGTTGGATGCCAGCTTCAGTATGCGCGAAGGGCAGCGCTTCGCGACGGCCAAGCGGGTGCTGGCCGATTTTATCCGCCGTCGCCCCACCGATCGGATGGCGCTGGAGGTTTTCGGCGACCGGGCGCGACTGGCCGCCCCGATGAGCTACGACAAGCAAGGCCTGCTGACGATCCTGCACTATCTGCAGTCCGGTGCGGCGGGGGGGCGGGATACGGCGCTGTATGAAGCGCTTTTTTCCGGGGCGAAGCTCTTCGCGGGGGAGCCGAGGAAAAACCGTCTGATGATTCTCCTGACCGACGGGATCGATACGGTGGGAAACCTGCCGCTCTCCGCCGCCCTCGCGCGGGTGAAAAAAGAGGGGATCCGGGTCTACACGATCGGCGTGGGGGACGACTTTCGCCGCGGGGTGCTGGAGCGGATCGCCCGGGAGAGCGGCGGGAAATTCTACGACGCGTCCCGCCCCGAAGCGCTGGCGAAGATTTATGCCGCCATCGATCGGCAGGAGAAAAGCCCCATCGAGACGCTACGCATCACCCGCAGCCGCCACTACTACCGGATTCCGCTGGGGATCGCCGTGCTTTTGCTGCTTCTTCTGCTCGGGCTCAAGATCCGCCAGCGGCAGGGGATCGTGCCGGTGGCGTTGACACTGCTGCTGAGCCTGATCGCCCTCTACGGGCCGAGCCTGTCGGGCCGGCCGATCACGGTACAGCGCAGCGGCGGCGATCTCCTGGTGGCGCTGGATGTCTCACGCTCGATGGAGGCCCGCGATCTCTATCCCGACCGTTTCCGTTTCGCTCTGCACAAGTTTGAGCGTCTCCTGACCTCTTTGCATCGGATGCGGGTCGGCTTGCTGCTTTTCGCCGATCGGGTCTGGCTGGTCGCACCTCCGACGGGGGATTACGCGGTATTGAGGAAGCTCGCCGCCGGGATCGACCTGCGGAGGCTCGAGCGGGGGCGCAGCGATTGGCCCGCCCTGATCGAAGCGGCTTCCAAGCTGGGAGACGAGGGGAAAGTCCATCCGCTGCTGATCTTCAGCGACGGGGAGGGGATCGACGATCCGCAACGCCTGGCCCGTCAGGCGCGCAAAAAAAGGCTCCGGCTCTACGGTTACGGCACGGCGACACAGACGGGCGCTACGATCCCCGACGGGGAGAAACTGCTGCGTGACGGGAAGGGGGATGTGGTCGTGACCCGTCTCGATCCGGCCTTCGCCGAAGCGGTGCGTTTGAGCGGGGGGCGCTTCTTTGGAGCGCGGAACGACGACGGGGATGTTCGTCGTCTCGCCCGGGAGATCGAGAAAGAGTACGGTGCGGCGGTAGGAGGGGAAGAGACGCTGCGGCAGAGGACGGAGCTTTTCTGGGTGCCTTTGGGGCTGGCGTTGTTGGTTTTCATTTTTCCGTGGAGAAGGAGAAGAGGAGTGGGTAGTGCGTAGTGGATGGTGGGTAGAAAAAAGCGTAGGTTTGGCCGTGCCGAGGGTTTTTCTTCTGTTTTTTCTGCTACTTTGGTTTGCCGATGCCGGGCTGATGGATGCCTATCGCCTCCATCGGGCACAGGCCCTGCAGCGGGAGGGGCGATACGCCGAGGCGTTGGCACTCTACCGGGACTTACCTTCGAACAATGACGCGCTGCGTTACAATCGGGCCAATCTCTCCTACCGCCTCGGGGACTACGACGAAGCCCTGCGTCTCTACCGGAGTGTCGAGGCGCCCGAACTGGAAGGGGCGAAACTCTACAATATGGGCAACTGCTACGCGAAAAAGGGACTCTGGGCCAAAGCGGAGCGCTTCTACCGCGCGGCGCTGAAATTTCTCCCCGACGACTCCGATCTGCGGGAGAATCTCCGCATTGCCCGGAAGAGAGTGCGGCAACTGCGGGAGGAGGCACGCTCCCGGCTGCAGAAAGAAAAGGGAAAAGAGGCAGGCAAAAGCAAAGGGCGTCGTTTGGGGGTGCGTCGCGGAGTTTTCGAAGGGAGCATCGATTTCGACAAGGCTTTCGAGGGCAACGACACCCTGGAAGAGGCCCGCTTCGGCGATACCCTCGTTCGCCGCGGCAATCTGGCCCGCCGCAGCGGATCGCAGGGAAGAGGGAGAGAGGAGAGCCGAAAGATGGAAGAGGAGAACCGCACGATCGTCGCAGGCGATGAAAAAGGGGTGCTCTCTCTGGAGAGGGAGCGCTACGAGCGGGCGCTGGCGAAGCGGCCTCTGGGGACCCTGACGGTCCCGATGAATCCGAAGAAGGAGCGCAAAAATGCGGTGGCCTGGTAGATCGCTTTTCCTGACGATCGTTCTCTCTCTTTGTCTCGGTGCCGGGGTCCGATTCGATCTCGATCTCTCCCGCACCGAAGCGTACCTCGGCGAACCGGTCCTCGCGACTTTCAGTCTGCGTTACGACCGGACGATGAAGGTCGATCGTGTCGATTTTCCCGTCCCGAAACTCCGGGATTTTGCCGTCGAGGAGCTCAACGCCAGCGCGCCTCTGCGACGCGGTACGCAGAGGCTGCGCCTCTACCGTTATCTGCTGACTCCTTTGAAAGTCGGCAGCCTGAAAATCCCTCCGCAAACGATCGAAATGGCGTATCAGGATCGGGAGAATTACCGCTACATTTCCCACACCTACCGAAGCCCCTCGCGTTCGCTGACGGTCCGGGAAGTCCCCGGAGGCCTGAAGCTTGTGGGGGATTATCGGATGCATATGCGCAGCGACGCCAACGCCACGACGGCCGGCCGGCCCGTGCATCTCGAGCTGCAGATCGAGGGGATCGGAAACCTGGACTTCCTCCCCGCCTACGATCTGACGATTCCCGGGGCGCTCGTCTACCCCTCCAAGCCGAAGGTTACGACCCGTTGGTTGGGGGGGACGAAGTACCGCAAACGCTTCACGCAGCGCTTCACCGTCGTGGCGGAGCGGGATATCGCTGTCCCGCCGCTGACGCTGCGCTATTTCAATCTACACACCGCAATCCCCGAAATCCTCCGCACCGCCCCGCTCACGATCCGGGTCGACAATCCCGCCCTGCGCAGGGAGCGGTGGAGAAACGCCGCTTTTTTCTTCGCAGGGATTCTCCTCGGCATCGCTCTGACACTGCTCACTCAGCTCCTGCGGCGACATAGGAAAGGAGAGGGAGCCTTGCTGCACAGAGTCCGAAAAGCCCGCAGCGACCGCGAACTCTACCGTCTGCTGCTTCCCTACAGCGATGTCGGGGAGATTCAGCCTTTTTTGAGGATTTTGGAAGAGAGGCTTTATGGAAAAGATACAAGGAGTTTCGATCGTCGAGCGCTTTATGAAGCGGTAAAAAAATCAACGAATGACGATGAGTGAGAATGGTGAGTTTTGAGTTATGAGTTTTGAATGAAGGTTTTTGATTCGTGTTCCGGGTTCCGGATTCGGTGTTCCGAAAAAGCCGCTGTGCGGCTTCGCGAAGAACGAAGAATGAAATACGAATGACGAAATACGAACGATTGCTGTGATATGATTTAGGAATGATGGGAAGGTCAAAAATGAATTGCCAAAAAAATCTTCGCATGGAAATAAAAAAGGAAAAAAAATGAAAACGTGTTACAAAAAAGTACTGATGTGCGCACTGCTTGGGGCATTTTCTCTGCAGGGGGAAGCGAGTGCCGGAGCCGTGGCGGCGGAGCGTGACGGATACCGGGCGCAACGGAGCGTCGGCCAGGTCAGAAAGCTGATCGCCGGCAAGACTTTTTACTGGGTCGATAGTTTTGGCTATGCAAAAGACGGTGTGGATTGGAAGAACAGCCCGGGTTGGGGAACTATTCGTTGTGATGCAAATGCGAGCCGTTTGACATTTCGTGTATTCGCTCCTAAGAAAAGACATGGTTCATTAAAGATCAAAGTAGTTAAAAACGGTATCTATGGTGATTCTGAATATACTCTTCTCAGCGTAGCGACCAAAAAATTTCTCCAGTGGGAGGATGAGGGATATATGCGTTGGTTCAAAACCAAAGCGGCGGCACGGGCTTATTATAAAAAGCTGAAACGTCTAGATCGGGGTTTCCCTTCCGATCTGGTCGGCAAAACTTTCTATACGGTTTTTGTCGATAATTACGAGCATCCGACGCTGGACTTTGGGGATGGTAAAGTCACGATAAGCGATGGTGCCGACATCGGGACTTTTCCCTATCGGGTGGAAAAAGGGGTCATATACGTCACCGATGGAGACGATACACGTTTTCATCTGCGCAGAAAGACGCCCGACTATATCGAAGTAGCGGTAAGTTGGGATTCTGGACACAAAAAGACGACGGCACGATTTTACAC
Organism: Nitratifractor sp.; assembly: GCA_015486995.1. Lineage (GTDB taxonomy): Bacteria > Campylobacterota > Campylobacteria > Campylobacterales > Sulfurovaceae > Nitratifractor. The sequence goes on from WFQO01000008.1 coordinate 9,414, forward strand.
CGATCCCGACAACGCCGACGCTTTTCTTCGGCAGGTCAGGAGAGGAGATGATGGGATCGATTTAGGCAAGTTGATCGTAGGTAAAAGACTCTATTGGAATGCAGGGATATCAGAGGAAGTAAAACGAATCGAAATTTTCTCTTTTCTCAAAAATCATCGGGCAGTCGTTCGGGCATTTGATCCGAAAAACGGACAAATGAAAATCCTCGATAGGTTTTCCTATCGGATCAACAGACTCAAGCATCTCATCGTTACGATCGAGGGAGGAGAGAAGGAGTACCATCGCATCATCGACCACGGAAAGAACTGGATCGAAATCCGTGAACCGGAGGGTGATGTAAAGTATCTCTACACCAATCGGCTTTCGGCAATCGATGGGATTGTTAACATAGATAGCGAATAAAAAACCACAGGTAAGTTCAAAAAAACAAGTCAAACTCAAAGCCGAAATCTCGATAAGTGATAATCTATCCTATCGAATCCAGAGGAGGGGAACTTTGCTCATCAATAGGCTCGGGAGGAGGAAAAACGATGAATAGTTGGAGTTGGAAACGGTGGGTTGCACTGATAACCTTGACGGGAGCGTTCGGGTGGAGTGCGGTTTTGGAGGGGCAGGCCTATGGCCTCGAGACGCCCGTTTCGGCCGAGACGGTCGCAGAGGGCAATACGACAGTCAAGGCTCCCGTCGATGAGTCGGGAGCGTTTCGTATCGAAGTTTCTGAGAGCGAGGGTTCCGCCCCTGTCAAAGTGACGGTTCAGGGTAAAAAAAGATCGCTCGAAGGGTATTGCAACCCCTCGAGGAAGTGTGCCGTCACTCCCTGGAGCACGCTGCTGAGCCGCTACGCCGAATTTTTCGGAAAGGGTCCCGGAGCGTTCGATCGGGCACGGGAGAGTCTGAAAAAGATTCTCGGGAGAGCTGAGGATCCCTGGGTATCCGGGAATGTCGAAGTCCGGAAACGATGGGCGAAGCTGCTGGCGGGATCTTTCGACCGTCCCGACAGTGCCGCGTCACGTTTTCTCGCCGACATTACCGACGGGAGGCTCGACGATCCAAAAAGCCGTCAGGCTGTTCCGAATGCCAGGTCCCTGACACCCGAACCGCGTACTTTGCACCTTTCGCAAAAAGCGCTGGAGATCGGAC
>WFQO01000009.1 GCA_015486995.1 Nitratifractor sp.
CTTTAGCATCGACGTAATCGTTCATCCGCATATAGACGACCCCCAGACGACGCAACACTTCCGGATTCTCTTCGTCGAGGACCAGAGCACTCTGCAGCGCTTTCTTGGCTTCCAGGTTGTCGCCCTTTTCGAGGGATTCGTCGGCAATCTGCATTAACTCCCGCAGACGGCTCGTCGGCTCTTTGGCCCGGGCGAAAGTCTTATCGGGGCGATTGATCTCTCCAATCCGTTCGTCGGGGACTTTCGTTTCGAAATCGATCCCCCGGCGAGGGAAGTCTCCGGAAAAAAGCTGCCGGAAAAAGAGATAGAAAATCACGGCGGCGGCCAACAGAAGCAGCAGTTGGAAAAGTGTCAAAATCACTCCCTCTTCCTCAAATAATCTTCCTCCGACCCTCGCCGGCAAAAAGTGAGGGGTATGGTATGATAAAGGTACTTAAAGAAAAATCAGGAGCTTTTCATGCCCAAAATACCGCTTGATCTCGATGAACTGCGCCGTCGCTTGACGCCCTTCGAATACCACGTCTGCTGCGAACAGGGGACGGAACCGGCCTTCCGCAACGCGTACTGGGACAACAAAACCTCCGGCCTCTACCGCTGCAAATGCTGTCACAGCCCCCTCTTCTCCAGCGAAGACAAGTTCGACTCGGGAACCGGCTGGCCCAGCTTCACCCGACCCGTCAGCAAAGAGGCCGTCAGCCTCCACCGTGACGATTCGCACGGGATGCACCGCACCGAAGCCCGCTGCGCGGCATGCGGCTGCCATCTCGGACATGTTTTCCCCGACGGGCCCGCTCCGACGGGAGAGCGCTACTGCATCAACAGCGCCTCACTCGATTTCGAAGCAAAGGAAGGGGTATAATGCCGTCCGAAAACCACTGCAAAGGAAAACGATGAGCCTCAAAGAACGGATCAAGAACGACATCAAAGAAGCGATGCGCGCCAAAGACAGTGTCACCCGTGACACCCTGCGCAACCTCAGCGCCGCCATCAAACAGATCGAAGTGGACGAGCGCCGAGAGTTGAGTGACGCGGACGTCGAAGCGGTCTTGATGAAATACCTCAAACAGCGTGAAGACGCCCTGGCCCAATTCGTCGAAGCCAAACGTGACGATCTGGTTGACAAGGAGAAAGCGGAGATCGAACTTGTCCGTCGCTACCTCCCCGAGCCGATGGACGACACCGAACTCGAAGCGACCCTCAAAAAGATCATCACCGACGTCAAAGCCGAAACGATGAAAGATATGGGCAAAGTGATGGGCAAAGCCAAAGCGGTTATCGGCAGCCGTGCCGACGGCGGACGCATTAGTCAAATCGTCAAAAAACTGCTCGGTTCTTGATAACGGGTCACGGAAAAATCGGCGTTGGCGATCTTCATTTAAGTTTCGAGTAAGAGAGACGCTGTTACACTAAAGTTCGTCGAAAATGACATCACCAATCGAAGGAGTGAAAATGAAAAAAACCTTAAGTATTGTCGCTGCAGCGGCACTATTGAGCGGCCTCGCAATGGCCAAAGACGTCGTCGTGGGCGTCGTCCTCCCTTTGACCGGTCCCATCGCGGCCTTCGGTCAAACCAGTAAAGGCGGACTTGACATCGCCTACGAGCAGAACCACAAGCTCAAAAACGGTGACAACGTCAAACTCGTTGTCCTCGACGACCGGGGTGACAAGGTCGAAGCGGCCACCGCCGTCAAGCGCCTGCTGAACAAAAACCACGCCACCGTCATCCTCGGTGAAGTCGCCTCCGGTAACTCCATGGCGATGGCCCCCGTCGCCGAAAAAGCGCATACCCCGATGATCACGCACGCCTCCACCAACCCCCGCGTCACCAAAGGCAAGAAATACGTCACCCGCGCCTGCTTTATCGACCCCTTCCAGGGAGCGGTCATGGCCAAGTACGCGCTGGACAACGGGATGAAAAAAGCGGTCGTCGTCACCGACGCCAAGCAGGACTACTCCGTCGGTCTCTCCAAAGCCTTCAAAAAAGCCTTCACCGCCGGCGGAGGCAAAATCCTCAAAACCGTCCTGATCAACTCCGGAGACAAAGACTTCAACGCCCAGGTCTCTACGATCAAGCAGATGCATCCCGACATCATCGCCTTCACCGGTTACTATCCCGAAGCGGCGCTGATGGTCAAGCAGGCCCGGGCAATGGGCGTGCAGACTCCCTTCATCGGCGCCGACGGTGTCGGATTCCCCGAGCTGGTCAAGATCGGCGGCAAAGCGGCCGAAGGCTTCATGTACACCGACCACTTCAACGAAGCGGCCGCGAAGTCTCCCGAAGCCCAAGCGTACGTCAAAGCGTTCCATGCCAAGTATCACAAACCGGCTGACTCCATGGGCGCTCTCGCCGCCGATGCCTACGGCATGATCCTCAACGCGATGAACGAGTGCATCGACGAAGGCAAAGCCCCCACCGACAAAGAGTGCGTCAACGACAAACTCCGCCATACCCACGGCTACAAAGGCATCACCGGCGTCATCAACATCGACAAGAACGGCAACGCCGTCAAATCCGCCGTCATCAACGAAGTCAAAAACGGCAAATTCGTCTACAAAACCACCGTCAATCCCTGATCGGCGGCCGACGTTCGTCTCCCCGGCTTCGGCCGGCGGTTTCGATCGGAAGACTGCTTGCAGCTTTCCGATGGAAACCGGACCACGCAGCGCCGCCGAGCGGAAAACTCCATTGAGTTCCCTGCGACGCGGACCCACTTCAGGTAACAGAGGATATCGATGGACTTTACCACCTTTTTGCAGCAGCTCATCAACGGAGCGAGCCTCGGGAGTATGTACGCCCTGATCGCCATCGGCTATACGATGGTCTACGGAGTGCTTCGCCTCATCAACTTCGCCCACGGCGACATCATGATGGTTGGAGCCTTTTTTACCTATATGGGGACCGCCGCGGGACTTCCCTTTTCGCTGGCGGTCCTGCTGGGGATCCTAGGATCGGTGATCGTCGGGGTGTTGACGGACAAGATCGCTTACAAACCCCTGCGTGAAGCCCCCAAAATCTCCCTGCTGATCACCGCGATCGGTATCAGCTTCTTCCTCGAAAACCTTTTCAATGTTATTTTCGGCGGTGTCCCCAAAGCTTTCAGCGCTCCAGAGTATCTGACCAAAGTCTTTCACCTGGGCAACGTCTACCTCCCCGTGACCGTGATCATCATTCCCATCGTCACGGTCTTGATCCTCTCCGGTGTACTCTGGGTTCTCTATCGGACCAAGTACGGGATGGCGATCCGGGCCCTCGCCTTCGACATCCCTACCGTCAAACTGATGGGGATCGACGCTGACCGAATCATCTCCATCGTCTTCGCCCTCGGCTCCGCTCTGGCGGCGATCGGGGGAGTCTTCTACGCCGTCAGTTACCCTTCGATCGATCCGCTGATGGGGGTCATTGTCGGCCTCAAAGCCTTCGCCGCAGCGGTCCTTGGCGGGATCGGCTCCGTCACCGGAGCGGTCGTCGGAGGTTTCATCCTCGGATTTACCGAAATCTTCGTCGTCGCCCTCTTCCCCGAACTGGGGGGCTACAAAGACGCCTTTGCGTTCTTCTTTCTGATCCTGGTCTTGCTCTTCCGCCCGACCGGCATTATGGGCGAAGACCTCGAACGCAGCCGTTTCTAGGAGGATCGACATGAAAAACGCCATCATCAAACTCTTGCTCATTCTCCTCACCTTTGGAATCATCGCCTGGGCGCATAGGACATTGGACTCCTACACCCTGAGTATCCTCAACAACATCGGGATCTTCGCAATCCTTGCCCTGAGTTACAACCTGATCAACGGCGTCGCCGGGCAGTTTTCCCTCGAACCCAACGGTTTCGTCGCCATCGGGGCGTACGTGACTGCGCTGCTTCTGATTCCCGCTGCGGACAAGATCGATATGTTCGCCCTCGTCGATCCCGCTCCCATTATCCTCGAGATGCACGCCCGTTTCCTTCCGGCCGTCATCGCCGGGGGTGTCGTCGCCACCTTCGTCGCCCTTTTGCTGAGTGTGCCAGTCTTTCGCGTCCGAGGAGACTACCTGGCGATCGTCACGCTGGGATTCGGCTTCATCATCCGGATCTTCGCACTGAACTCTCCAGCTTACACTAACGGTGCAATGGGCCTCAACGACATCCCCGCCAACGCCAACTTCCTCTGGATCGGGGGAATCGCTCTTTTTACATTGATCGTTATGCTGCACATTGTCTACTCCAAATTCGGACGTGCGATGAAAGCCGTCCGTGACGACGAAGACGCCGCCACGGCAATGGGGATCAATACCTTCCGAATCAAAACCACCGCCTTTATGACCAGCGCCTTCTTCGAAGGAGTCGGCGGCGGATTGTTGGCGTCCTTCCTGACGACGATTACACCGGACCAGTTCAGCTTCCTACTGACGTTCCAGCTCCTCATCATTATCGTCCTCGGCGGTCTGGGAAGTATGACCGGTTCGCTCGTCGCGACGATCCTCGTCATGGGCAGCATGGAATGGCTCCGTTTCCTCGACCAGGATATGGTGATCTTCGGGATGCATACCGGCGAACACCCCGGAATGCGGATGGTCGTCTTCGCCATCCTGCTGATCGTGATGATGCTCTTTGCTCGCAAGGGGCTCTTCGGCGATCGGGAATTGCCCGAATTTCTCAAAGCGAAATTCAAGCGAAAGGATGAGGCATGAGCGACATCCTCCTCGAAGTCCGAAATCTCACAATGAAATTCGGAGGGGTCACCGCCATCGACAACCTCTCCTTCAAAGTCCCCCGGGGGAGTACCTACGGACTCATCGGTCCCAACGGTGCGGGAAAGACGACGATCTTCAACAACATCACCGGCAACTATATCCCGACCGAAGGGAGTATCATTTTCGACGGTGAAGACATCACCGGGACCAAGCCCAACAAGATCGTCGCCAAAGGAATCGCCCGAACTTTTCAAAATATTCGCCTCTTCAAAAGTATGACGGTCCTGCAAAATGTCCTCATCGGTTTTCACGACCAGATCCCCTACAGCTATTTCGAGGCGATCTTCCGCCTTCCCCGTTATCACCGTCATGAAAAGCGAATCAAAGTCGAAGCGATGGGTATCCTCGAAGAGTTCGGGATCGCCCGGTACGCCGACAACGATGCGACGGCGCTCAGCTACGGTAACCAGCGCAAAGTCGAAATCGCCCGCGCTCTGGCGACCAAACCGAAGCTTCTGCTGCTCGATGAGCCGGCTGCGGGGATGAACCCCATCGAGACCCGCGATCTCTCCGACATTATCCACAAAATCAAGAAAGACTACGATTTGACGATTCTCCTCATCGAGCACGATATGAAATTCGTCAACGCAATGTGCGACACCGTTACCGTCCTGGATTACGGAGAGAAGATTTTCGAAGGTAAGCCCGCCGACGCTATCGTCGACCCCAAAGTCGTCGCAGCCTATTTAGGAGATTTCACCCATGCTTGACGTCAAAAACCTCCAGGTCCACTACGGAGTCATCGCCGCGGTCCGGGGCATCGATATGCACATCGACGCCAACAACATCGTCACCCTCATCGGATCCAACGGGGCGGGCAAGACGTCGACGCTGCATGCCATCGTCAACTCGGTCAAAAAAAAGGGTCAAGTTCTTTTCGACGGCCGGGATATCAGCAAAGAGCCCACCCACCGGATCATCCGCGAAGGTCTCACCCTCGTCCCCGAAGGGCGCCGGGTCTTCATCAACCTCAGTGTCGACGAGAACCTTCGGATGGGCGCGTTCAACAACGACGAAAACTTTGAACGTCTCCGTGGTGAAATGTACCGACTCTTTCCCCGCCTCGACGGCAAGAAACAGCAGCTCGCCGGAACCCTCAGCGGCGGGGAACAGCAGATGCTTGCCATCGCCCGGGCACTGATGAGCGAACCCAAGCTCCTGATGCTTGACGAACCGAGCCTGGGCCTGGCCCCCAAGATCGTCGGCGAAGTCTTCGAAATTATCACCGAACTCAAAAAGAGGATTACCATCCTCCTCATCGAGCAAAACGCCTTCGCCGCCTTGAAGATCGCCGACTACGGCTACGTGCTGGAAAACGGATCCATCACCCTCGAAGGCAAAGCCGCAGACCTGATCGGCAACGACGAAGTCCGCAAGAAATATCTCGGCGGCTGAGCCGTGCTCTCTCGACGCCTTGCCGGCCACCTCTTCACCTTCATCACCATCGCGATCTGGAGCGTCGCTTTCGTCGGAAACAAAGTCCTGCTGGCTCATCTGACGCCCCTCGAGATCATGCTCTACCGATTCCTTCTCGCCTGGGGCCTGCTGCTTCTGCTCTATCCCCGATGGAAAACCTTTCGTTCCTGGCGGGATGAAGGCTATTTCTTTCTCCTGGGCTTTCTGGGCATCTTCGTCTATTTTCTTCTGGAAAATTTCGCCCTACGCTTCACCCAGGCCAGCAACGTCGGTCTCTATATGGGAGCGATCCCCATCCTGACGGCTTTTCTGGCCCATTTTCTCATCCGGGGAGAGCGCTTTCACACGGCGCTATTGCTGGGATTTTTTCTCGCACTGGCCGGGATGGGATTGATCCTCTTCTCCGAGCGGCAGTTCACGCTCAGACTTCGGGGGGATTTCCTGGCCTTGGCCGGAGCCGCCACCTTCGCCCTCTACTCTGTCGCACTCAAAAAGGCTCCTCGCGAATATCACTTTTTGCTTATCACCCGCAAGAGCTTTTTCTACGGTATCGTGTTGATGTTTTTTTATCTCGCCTTTTCCCACGAGCCGCTCCACCTACCGGCGCTGAAGCTGCCGATCGTCTGGCTCAATCTGCTCTTTCTGGGCCTCTTCTCCTCCGGCCTGGCTTTCATCCTCTGGCAACAGGGGATCGAACGCATCGGCCCGGTCTCTGCCGGAAACTACATCTATCTGGTCCCGCTGCTGACGGCCCTGACCGGCGTCGTCGTCCTGAATGAGGAGATCACCCCCGCCATGCTGATAGGCGGTGCCCTCATCCTCCTGGGACTCTTCGTCGCCCAACGCCGCCCGGTTCCGGACAATCTGGACGCGGGATAACATTTCTCTCGTCTCCACACTCTCCGTGGGAATGCTTCTGCATTTCCCCGATCCAAGCAACTTCAACTGAGAATTCACACCCAGGTTTATGTCCCTACCGAGGACGGTGGGAACGAGTGGAATAAAATCTTTATTGAACTTCCTGAAAATCTCGCTTTTTATGGAAGATTTGAAATGACGTCAGTCCTTCGCGTTTTCTTTTTTCTTTGCTTCGTTTCTTTTTCTTTGTCGCGGTACAAAGAAAGAGAAATGAAGGAGAAACCGGAATCCGAGGCTTCCAATAAAGATTTTTCTCCCAAATTGAACAATCATCGTTTCAGATACCGATCAAGAAAAGCCTTGATATATCCGCCGGCGGACGGCAGCGTATAGGAACCGTGCCCCTCACCCGGTACGATGAGCAAAGTCGGCAGCAAAGCTTTGGCAGCATAGAACTCGGCGCTTTTACGCGCGAAATCCCGCTGCGAACTGACAATCAGCCAGGGAGAATTGCTCTCCTCCACCGACTCCATTACCTCCTTTTTGTCGAAATTTTTTGGCGAGGCCGGTGAGAGGGTAACTACCGCCTTGGGCTCGTAATCAATCATCAGCGGGATCACGGCTCCTCCTCCCAGCGAAGAGCCGAAAAAGACCGCCTCCTCGATTTCGATATCTTTGCGGGCCTCCATCTTATCCATCCAGGCCCGTAGATCATCGGGAATCCGGGCAAAACCGATCCGCTTCGCATCCGCCTCGAAGTGTCCGGGCTTCACCCGGACCTTTTTCCCGTTGCGCATATCCGAAGCGCCATGGCCTCGAAGATCCACCGCCAGGGTGGCATAACCCCGTTGGCGCATCTGTCCCGCCAGCTCTTTCCACATCCTGTGGTCGGAACCGTACTCATGGGCCATCAGTGCCAAACGGTAGGGGGGCTTGCCCTGAGAAGGCAGATCAAGCCACCCTTTGAGGAGAAAACCGTCTTTACTTCGGAGTGTCACTATTTCCGAAGCCGATAAGCCCCCGAGCGTACAGACGAAAAAAATCAAAAACAGTTTTTCCCATCTCTTCATCTTCATTTTCCTTACAATCTTTCAGACGCTTTCTCGACCCGGATCGGTCAATGATCGTGGGACGCGGCATACTCCGGAGTGCAAAAAATTCCGCAGTGACATTTCCCCTCTTCGGGAATCTCCTTTTCGATAGCCGGCTTGCAGGGACAGAGCCGGTCATCGGCACTGACATGATTGCCTTGCTCATCTACGATGACCATGTAGCACGGGCACCAGCGCTTCCCGTAAAGCATCTTGTGGCGTGCCAGGCCCATCAGGACTCCTTCGGTTACATCAGGATTGGGATTATAGACCCATCCAAACTGTTTACAGACTTTGTCGGCGAATTTCTTCGTCTTATCAAATTCTTTCAAAAACTCGTCGGAACTCATATCGATCTGTTGCATATTATTCTTCTCCTCTCATCGTTCTACTTTTAAAATATAACTTTTTATTTCGACGATGCAAAGAGATATTGTAAATATTGGGTAAGAAAATGGGGAATGGGAAATTTGGTGATCAATCCGGAAAACCGTTAAAACGGCTCCGAATAAAACAAGGAGTTTTATAGAAGAGAAAAAGGCAGCTTCCGCTGCCCTGATTACTCGACTTCGGCGTCAATGACGTCATCGTCGGAGGGTTTTTGCTGCTGGGCACCGCCCTGCTCACCACCGGCTTGAGCCTGAGCGGCTTGCTGGGTCAGCTTTTCGTTGTGAGCATTGAGCTCGTTGACTTTGGCTTCGATCTGCTCTTTGGTCGCGTTTTCATTTTTCAGCAACTCTTCGAGCTCAGCCACAGTCTTCTCGGTCGCCGCTTTCAGTCCTGCTTCGACCTTTTCGCCCAGTTCACCCAAGACTTTTTTGGTCTGATGGACCAGAGCGTCGGCTTTGTTCTTCAACTCGACCAGTGCTTTGCGCGCTTCGTCTTCCATTTTATGTGCCTCGGCATCGGCGACCATCCGCTGAATCTCCTCTTCACTGAGTCCCGAAGATCCGGTGATCTTGATCTCCTGGGACTTGCCGGTAGCCTTGTCGGTTGCCGACACAGTCAGGATACCGTTGGCGTCGATGTCGAAGGTCACTTCGATCTGAGGGACACCGCGGGGTGCGGGCGGGATACCGGTCAGCTCGAACATTCCGAGAGACTTGTTGTCCTTGGCGAACTCCCGCTCTCCCTGGACGACATGGATGGTGACCGCCGGCTGATTGTCCTCCGCCGTCGAGAAGATCTGGGACTTCTTGACGGGGATGGTCGTCCCCTTCTCGATGATTTTGGTGGTCACACCGCCCAGCGTCTCGATACCGAGGCTCAGAGGTGTGACGTCGAGCAGGAGTACATCTTTGACGTCTCCGGTCAGGACACCGCCCTGGATCGCCGCACCGATAGCGACGACTTCGTCGGGGTTAACCGACTTGTTGAGCTCTTTGCCGAAGTACGCTTTGACCTTCTCCTGGACCAGAGGCACCCGGGTCGATCCGCCAACCATGACGACCTCTTTGATCTCGTTCTTGCTCAGACCGGACTCTTTGAGAACTTCGTCGATCTTGGTGATAGTCTTTTCGACCAGATCCTCGATCAGTGATTCGAATTTCGCTCGGGTGATCTTCATCACCAGGTGTTTCGGTCCGGTAGCATCCGCGGTGATGAAGGGGAGATTGATCTCCGTCTCGGTCGCGGTGGAGAGCTCTTTTTTCGCATTTTCCGCCGCCTCTTTGAGGCGCTGCAGTGCCATGATGTCCGCTTTGAGGTCGATACCGTTCTCTTTCTTGAACTCTTCGACGATGTAATCGATGAGCCGGTTGTCAAAGTCGTCACCGCCCAGGAAGGCGTCACCGCCGGTCGCCAGAACTTCGACGACACCATCGCCGGTCTCCAGGATCGTCACGTCAAAGGTACCGCCTCCCAGGTCGTAGACGGCGATGTTTTCGCTCTCTTTTTTATCCAGACCGTAGGCCAGAGCCGCAGAGGTAGGCTCGTTGATGATCCGCAGAACGTTCAGGCCCGCGATGGTTCCCGCCTCTTTGGTCGCTTTACGCTGTGCGTCATTGAAGTAGGCGGGGACGGTAATGACCGCGTCGGTTACCGTGCTTCCCAGGTAAGCTTCCGCATCCTCTTTGAGTTTCATCAGGATTTTGGCGGAAATCTCCTGAGGCGTGTAAGTCTTCCCGTCGATCTCGACGGCACAGGCGCCGTTACGATCGACGACATGGTAGGGAAGGCGCTCTTTGGCCTCTTTGGCTTTCTCTTCGTTGCACATCAGACCCATGATCCGTTTGACGGAGTAGATGGTCTTTTCAGGGTTGGTGACCATCTGCCGCTTGGCGGGGTCTCCGACGAGAACTTCACCTTTGTCGGTGAAGGCTACGACGGAAGGGGTTGTATTCTTCCCCTCTTTATTGGGGATAATTTTGGCTTCACCGTTTTCGTAAACGGCCATTGCCGAGTTGGTGGTTCCGAGGTCTATTCCGATAGGTTTACTCATTTTTCTTTCTCCTTTTCTCGTTTCATTTGCCTGTATTATAGTTCGTTTCACTCAAAGCGAAGGCTACTCAGGTTGCTTTCGCTCTCTTTTATCGTTTTATTTCTTTGTCGTTACCATCGAAGGACGCAAAACGCGATCCTTGAGTTTGTATCCTTTCTGATAGACATCGACGATCTCATTTTTTTCATGGGCTTCGCTTTCGACCTGCTGAACGACCTGATGGACGTGAGGATCGAAGACCCCTTCGTTCTCGATCGCTTCGACTCCATGTTTTTTCAGGACTTTGACAAGCTGCTCATACGTCAGAGCCATTCCTTCCTTAATCTTTTCTACCGCTTCGTCTCCTTCGATCTGATCGATCGTCCCCAGAGCGCTCTCGAAAGAGTCGACGACAGTGAGTAGGTCGGTCGCGAAGGATTCGTTGGCGAACGCCACAGCATTGGCTTTCTCTTTCTCCAGCCGCTTCTTCATGTTTTCGAAATCAGCGTGGGCTCTGAGATATTTGTCTTTGGTCTCTTCAAGCTCTTTTCGACAGGCTTCCAAGGCTTTCGATTCAGCCGAATTTTCAGCCTGCGCTTCCTCTTTCACCTCCAGAACTTCCTCGTCCTTTCTCTCTTCGGTCTTCTTTTGCTTCTTTTCTTTGCTCATAAGGTTCCCCCTTTCTGAAATTTCACGTATTATAGTGTATTGAGTATCGAATTGTCAAGGTTAGATCAGTATGATATTCTACTATTCTTTAGTCAGATACAATCAAGTATCTTTAGATCTTGACACGATCTTCCAGGGCTCTCGAGAGCGATAACAGGTCGATGTTTTCAAGTTCCACTCCGGTGGGAACCCCCTGGGCGATGCGGGTAAAGGTGAGAGAACGCCCCTCGAGGCGACTCTCGATGTAGAGGATCATCGTATCGGCGGCAATGCCGGGGGGAAAAGCGAAAATCACCTCCTCCACCCCTTCGACCACCCGGCTGAGATGGTTTTCGTCCAGATCATCGAGTGAAGTAACGATATAGTAGAGACCGTCGTACTGTCCTGAATCTTCCAAAGCGAAGATATCCCGAGCACTCTGGACAATGCAGAGTTTACTCCGGTCACGACGCTCATCGCTGCAGATCGTGCAGAGTTCATCCTCACTGAGAGCATGGCATCGACTGCATTTTCTAACAGTCGAAACAGCATGCTCAATCGCGTGAGCCAGTTTGATCGCACCGAAACTATCTTCGTTTACGAGATGATACGCTAAACGCAGTGCACTCTTTCTCCCGATGCTCGGCAACGTATTAAGCGCTTCCACCAGGCTTTCAAATGCGTCGACTCTGTAGCGTCTCATCGGCGGTCGGTATCGTAATCCACGACTTTTGAATATTCGGTGACGCCTTTGAGAAAATCGATCACTTCCCGATGTACAGGATGATCCGCATACTCCTTCAAGCCTTCCCGATCGTCAAAAGTGGCCCGCAGACAGAGATCCATCGCCCTTTCCTCGTCGGCAAAATTGATCCCGGTCTCCATCGAACGCAGCGAAGGGACTCTCCCCATCAATCCGTCAATCATCTCTTGCGCAAGTTTCAGGTTTTTCTCCTTTTCCTCTCCTTCGAGAAATTTGATCATCACGACATGAACCACCATGCTTAGTCCTTCTCAAATTTTTTGGGAGATTATAACCAAACGCTCTCTTTATAATATGTTAGAATTCCGCCAAAACTTCTCCGAAATATTCAAAAAAGTCCGAGAGAGCAGGAGCACGACAAAGTATGCAAAACGTCGATTATTACGAAATTCTTCAAGTGAGCCGGGATGCCACCGGCGCCGAGATCAAAAAAGCCTATCGAAAACTGGCTCTGAAATACCACCCCGATAAAAACCCCGGAGACAAGGAGGCCGAAGAACGTTTCAAGCTAATCAATGAAGCTTACGGAGTCCTCAGCGACGAAGAGAAGCGTAGCCTCTACGATCGCTACGGCAAAGAGGGGCTTGAGCGTCAGGGAGCCGGTTTTCATGCCGAAAGCATGGACGACATCATGGACATCTTCAACTCCATGTTCGGCGGGGCGTTCGGAGGCTTCGGTGGAGGAGAACAACGCCGCGGATCCGGACTCAAATATTCTCTTGACCTCGAAGTGGAAATGGACTTGAGTTTTCAGGAAGCGGTCTTCGGTACGGAAAAGGAGATTGAACTTCGGTACAAAGCCCCCTGCCCGACCTGCGACGGAAGCGGAGCTAAAGAGACCGCAACCTGCGAATACTGCGGCGGACAGGGACAGATCGTCATGCGCCAGGGATTCATGACCTTTGCCCAGGAGTGCCCCCAGTGTCACGGAAGCGGCCGCATCGTCAAAGAGCGTTGCGGTGAGTGTCAAGGACGGGGATACACGGAAAAAGAGGAGACGATACATCTGACGATCCCCGCCGGTGTAGACAGCGGCAACCGTCTGCGTATTCCGGGCAAAGGCAACGAAGATCGTCGGGGGCGGCGTGGAGATCTCTATGTCCTTTTCTTCGTCGAAGAGGATGAACATTTTGTCCGAGAGGGTAACAATCTTTACATCGAAGTTCCCGTTTTCTTCACCCAGTGCATCCTCGGAGAGGAGATCAGTATCCCTTCACTTGAAGGAGAACTTCCTCTGACCCTCAAAGCGGCCACCCGGGATCGTGAACAGTTTATTTTCCGAGGCAAAGGAGTCCCCGATGTACACAGCGGACGCCGAGGAGACCTCATCGCCCAGATCAAAATGATCCTCCCCAAAAAACTCGACGAGACACAAAAAGAGCTCCTCGAAAAACTCCAGGAGAGTTTCGGGCTCGAAAGCCATCCGCACAAAAGCACCTTTGAAAACGCTTTCGACAAAATCAAAAAATGGATCAAAGGGAAGTGAAAATTATCAGATAAGAAAAAATCGGTCGGAAAAACCGACCATAAGGAGAGAAGTTTAGGCTACGACGTCTTTGACGGTTTTGCCGAACTTGAATTTGGGAGCGGTGTGAGCAGGTTTGGTATAGGTGCGATCCGTACCGGGAACCTTGCCGCTCTTTTCGGGAACTTCTACGGTACTGAAAGTCCCAAAGCCTACGAGTGTGACACTCTTTTTCTGTTTGAGCGCTTCGGTGACCGCTTCGGTAAATGCCTTGATGGCTTTTTCGGCTGCGGCTTTACTCTCATAGCCCCCTTTCTCTTTGACCAGTTCGACGAATTCGTCTTTTTTCATAACTCATATCCTTTCTCGTTTTGATTGATACACGTCAATTATAGGTCCCTCTTTCTTAAAGCAGGTTTAAACAGCCCTGGAAAGATCCCAAAATTTCGAAGATTTGCAGAACCGTGCATTGCAAAATGCATAAAACAGTGAATTGCTCAAATCATTTCTTCATCCGCGTTCCATGCTCCGCATTCCGCACTCTGTGGACTACACCCCAATCAAAGACGTAGAAAACGAAAAAGATCTATACCCCAAAAACCCAACACCCAAAACCCAAAACCTAAAAAATAACGAATGACACCGACTTATTTATTGACCCAGAAATAGAAATGCGGGCAAGGCTATTTTGCAAGCTTGTTAGAAAAACCGTTTTGTCTACTTCAATAAATATAGTTAGGAGAGTTTGGGGAGTGACTTACTATGGTGCGGCAGAGAGGATTTGAACCTCCACGGGCTTGCGCCCACCAGCCCCTCAAGCTGGCGTGTCTACCGTTCCACCACTGCCGCGTGGAGAACGTCTTTCAACGTGGGCGGCATTATAACCGCCCTACGCTTAAATCTCTCTTAGCCGAGGAAAGGGTTGGCGTAGAGAGCGATCAGTGCGATGACCAGGGTATAGATGACCTGTGCTTCGA
>WFQO01000010.1 GCA_015486995.1 Nitratifractor sp.
CTGCGCAAAGAGCTGCTCAAACTCCGCAACAACCAACCCAAAGAGCCCAGCGCCGGCAGCGCTTTCAAAAACCCTCCGGGTGACTACGCCGGCCGCCTCATCGAAGCCGTGGGTCTCAAGGGCCATCGCCTCGGTGGAATGGCCTGGAGCGAAGTCCATGCCAATTTTCTCGTCAATCTAGGCGATGGAACATACGAAGAAAGTATCGCTTTGATCGAACTGGCCAAAGAAAAGGTTCACACAAGGTTTGATGTATGGTTGGAGGAGGAAATCAAAATCATGTAGGAATACTTTTTCTCTTCTTCCGGAATCAGGGCTTCACCGCATTTTTGAGAAAAGCGTCTCGAAACCCTTCCCATTCGTCGAGACGCGAGAGCATCGGTTGGCCCCGGTCGTAGAGGGGGCGTGTCGCCTGGATGATCCGATCGATCATCTCCACGGCCTTCTGCGCGAAGGGGCCCTTGTTGAGCATGACGCAATCGGTGCGCAAAGCCGCGTAGGAGACGTCGATGAGTTCGGCCCGGGAGGGGAGATTCTTTTTCATGACGCTCTCCAGGACCTGGGTGGCATAGATCACCGGCGTGTGGGACGCTTCGCACAAAGAGAGGATCTCCATCTGCACCCGGGGAAGGTTCTCGAAGCCCACTTCGATGGTCAGATCGCCCCGTGCCAGCATCACGGCGCCGTGGGACCAGCTCATGAGTTCGTAGAGGATCTCCGGGAGTCTCCGGACCCCCTCTTTGGTCTCGATTTTGGGGACGATGGCGATCTGAGGGGTCTCGGAGAGCAGGGCCTTGAGTTTGCGGACATCCGCGCCGTTTTGGGTGAAAGAGAGGCCGATGATGTCGGCGAAGCCTTGCAGCAGGGGCAGATGGCGTCGATCCTCGGGGGTGAGGGCTTCCAGCGCCACCGGTGTGTCGGGAAGGTTGATTCCCCGCTCCTCTTTGAGAAGGACGCCGTCGGGTTTGGTAGTGATCACCCGGCAGAGCAGCCTCCGGGGAGTGATCTCCTCTATGAGCAGTTCTATCTTGCCGTCGTCGATAAAGATACGGTGGCCCGCTTCGACCTGCGGGAAGATCTCCGCCCCCAGCGTGCAGGGAATCTCCGCCTTGTAAGGCTTGTCGCCGACCAGCCGGCCGGGCTGATCCTCCCCGTGCAGAAGAATCCGGTCCCCGGTCTGAAGCCGGATCGTCTCGGGAAGGGTCTGAAAGTTCCGGGCATGAGTATAGAGAAACTCCTTTTTGGAGATCTGCACGCCGATATCGGTCTCGGGGGTGAGGAGGACTTTTTTGTTGCATTGAAGTCGGCAGCTTAGAGGACTCCAGGAGAGCACCTTGTAAAAGCGGGGCTTGCGATCGTGGTCGTTGAACTCCACATAGTCAGCATCCCGGAGCCGTTGGTAGAATTCGGGATCGACGACGATGAGCGCTTGCATCTCATCCGGATGATCCGGTCGGGGCTCCAGGGCCGTCCGTCGCACTCCGTCATCCGGGAGAAGGAGGATTTCGGTGCTGTGTCGGGTGCAGAGTTTGATCGGTGCGGGGAGTCGTCGGATCGTGCCGGTGCGGAGTTTGGGACCGGCCAGGTCGGCGTAGATTTTGATCGGGTCGGCGGAGCGCTCTGTGTCGTTGAGTTTGCGGATCATCGCCGCGGCCGCTTCCCACTGCTCGGGTGTGCCGTGGGCCGTGTTGATCCGGACGATCCCCACATCGCTTTGGGCCAGAATGCGCCGGATGAGGGGATCCCCTGCCGCCTCGTCGGGCAGGGTCAGCATCACGGCGGCCCGGGCGTCGTCGTTTTTGAGGAAACGGCTCCGCTCCCGGCGAATGGCTTCCGCTTCCCGGGGAGTGAGGGCTTCCGCCGCGGAGCCCTCTCTGGGAGCTTTGCCCTGCAGGCGCTCCAGAATGCTCCGCTCCCGTTGCAGCGTATAGAGCAGATGGGGGTGCGCGAAGTGCATCGAAGAGAGCCCCAGATCCCGTAAGTCCTCTTGCAGTTCGCGCAGATCGAATTTTTTCAGACTGAGAAAATCCTGCATATTGAGGAAGGAGTGGGGATAAAGAAGCGAGTCGGGGGGTGCAAGTCGGCGCTGATGGAGCGTCGCTTCGATCGCCTCCAACGCTTGGGCCGTGCGGCTGAGCTGTTGTGGTTCTTCTAAATTCTGCATAGGGCCTCTTTGAGTTGTGTGTTGAGATTTTCGATCCATTGTCTCTTTTTACGAAACTCCTTTCGTCGTTTTTTGGCCCGGTGATAGAGATGGCGGTAGAGGTAGTCGATCGCTTCACACTCCTCGTCACTGAGCTTCTCCTGCTCTTCAAGACTCTCCAGGTAAGTAAGCTGCACCATAAAATCCTGATGTTCCCCCAGAATTTCCTGAATCTTTTTGACCTGTTTCAGCGTCGCTTCATAGGCCCCTGGCTCCAGAATCGAGGCGAAGAGCTCCAGCATATAACGCAGCTTTTTCGCTTCGATGCGGACTTTGTGGTAGGCCTCTGGCGGGGAATCACGGTGCAGTTTTTCGCTGCGCTTGATGAGACGTCGAACCTGGGGGAGGAGGAAGGCTTTGGCGCGGAAGAGAGCCGGGTGTCGGGGGTGGCACCGGACCAGGGATTCATCGGCAGCGAAAGCTTCCAGCGCTTCGAGCACCTCCGCGAAGCGGCGGGATCGCAAGGTCTCTTTCAGCGTCCCGTAGGCCTCCTCTTTTTGTTCGAGGATCTCTTGACGCAAAGCCTCGAGGGTTCCGTGGAGCCGCTTGGGAAAGAGGTCCCGTTCGTAGTGATCCAGCCAGAGCAGATAGACATCCAGATCCCGGGCATCGTTGGTCGCTTTCATCAACGATCCCAACCGTTGGCGCAAAGAAGAGACGGGTGCTTTGTCCAGGACCTCTTCGTAAAAAGCGAGAAAACTGCGGATCTTTCGCAGCGCGACCCGAAGCTGGTGGAGGCGCTCGGGATCCGGATCGTCCGAGAGGATCGCGTTCCGGTCGGCACGCAGGGTCTGAAAAAGGGCGTAGAGGGTCGCCTGAAGCAGATGGAGACTCTCTTCGAAAGGGTGAAATCGCAGACGGATCGACGCGCTGTAGGGATCCGCTTCACACGCTTTGCGGGCCGCTTCCAGCAGATCGCTCAGCGGTCGGGGACAAATAGGAAGCCCCTGCATCGCCAGCGCGTGGTTGGTGAAGTCGCGGTTGTCGGTCACCTCATCCAGGATGAGAGGGGTCAGCACCTTGGGGAGGGTGAAGGCTTCGGCTTCCTCCGGATCGTCGAACTCGGTCTCCATCATCACCAGCCCCTTGAGGGTGCCTTTGAACTCGTCCAGCTCGTAGAGGCGCCCTTTGAGGAGGAAGCGGTAGCGCACTTTTTTGACGGGGACTCCCTCGTGTCGTTTGTAGGCCTCCCGGAACTCCGCCTTGCTCACCTCCTCTTCGATCTCGGTGCGGACCATTCCTTCGCCGGTTTTGAAAGTACGAATGTAATGTTTGCCTGCCATCCGGTAGCGCAGGGAGCCCTCGTCGCTGGGGAGATAAAACTGCATCAGGGGAACTTTGGCGTAGGGGATACCCAGTTTCTTCAGTAAGCGTTTGGCCCTGCAGGGAGGTAAGAGATAGCGGCGTTCGATTTCGCGGTTTTTCATCGAAGACTCCTTGAGGATTGATACGATAGGCTCAATTGTATCACCCCTTTTGTCCAGAAATCTCACTGCGCGGTTGCCGGATAACCGATGATTTCCATTCTCCCGAAAGGGTTTCGACCACGGCGGTGCCAGATTCCACCCCCTCGCCGCAGTTGAGGTAGTCGATCTCGTCGATTTTTCGAATCTGCGCTTTGTGGATATGGCCGCAGATGATCCCGTCATACTCCTGCTGTCTGGCGTAGACAACCAGGATCTTTTCGAAATCCCCGATGAAGTTGACGGAGCTCTTGACACAATCTTTGACATATTTTGACAAAGACCAATAGACATGAGGGTCCGCTTCGGCTCGGCAAACGCTTCGTTCCTCTTTGAACCCGAGATAGCCTTTGTCCATACGCTCCGCATTCATAGCGGGCGTATGTTCTATAGTCCATTCGGATTGGAATGATGAGGAGATTGTAAGGAGTGTCGGTAACGGAAAGGAAACGAAAAATTTTACGAAGCTGTATTCTTCTATTTGATGAAAGAGAAAAAAGATAGAAAGTGTAAAAGTGTAATAAGCCTTGGAGCCGAAGGAAGAACTTCGACTTCGAAACAGAGAGAAGATTAACGCTTGGAGAACTGAGGGCTTCTTCTCGCTTTTTTCTTACCGTATTTCTTCCGCTCGACGACGCGGGAGTCACGGGTGAGCAGGCCCATCGGCTTGAGGATTGCGCGGAAAGCGGGCTCGTACTCGACGAGAGCTTTGGAGATACCGTGCTTGAGGGCGTCGGCCTGGGCGCTGTATCCGCCGCCGAGAGTCGAAGCGTTGATGGTGACCGCTTCGAGCTGCTTGGTCGCTTCGAGGGGGAGGCGGACCTTCA
>WFQO01000011.1 GCA_015486995.1 Nitratifractor sp.
CGGTCGGCCGGAACGTCAACGAGTTCATCCGTCAGATCCAGGCGCATCAGCATGCCTACAAAACCGGCGAAGTCTGCCCCGCAGGCTGGAGACCCGGCAAGAAGACTCTGCCCGTCAATACCGACGTCGAGCCCATGACCGGCCGTGTCGGAGACTACATCACTCTTGAAGAGATCCTCGCCGACTGATCGGCGTAAACTCCTCCTATGGGAGGAGAGATCAATAGCCTGATCCATTCAAGAATAGTACGTTACCTCATCCCCTGTTGCAAATTCCTCTGACCTTTTTTATCCTGTTGACTCTTTTACCCTTTTCCTTCCTTTTCTGTAGCAGTATCACGGCGGCAATGATGTTATACTTAGATATACAAAAAGAAAAAACAGAAATAGGAGGTCGTGAATGAAAAAAGAGTTACTGGAAAGTTTGATTATCGTCGGAGATATGGGAGAGCTCAAAGCATATCGTGTCGAAGAGGAGTTGGTGATCGATCCCAAGGATGATGCCCATACCAGCCACAAGCACAACAAAGGGACACTGATCGATGCGTTGCGGATGGAACTTGTAACGGCGGTCGATTTCCTAGAGGCACATCGAAAACTTTCGGAAGAGTTGACTGACAAAGCCGGACGGAAAAAAGCTCCTCACGGAGCGGGGGAGAGCGGAGAACCTCACAATATACGTCTGGAGATTGAACATCGTCTTCTCAAGGAGATTGCGGACGAAGTGATGCGTATCGTGCGGAATGAAAATCCTAAGAGATGGTATCTTGCCTTTCCTGCCGAGCACAACAAGGAACTCCTTGAGCGTATCGATCCTGATGTCAAGGAGAAACTGGGGAAAAATCTCTCGGAAGACCTCGTCAAGCTGAGTGAAGAGAAGATTCTGAAAAAATTCGAAGATTAAATAAGAGGAGTTCTCCATCGATCCCTATCTTCTGCTCTTTTTTCTGATTGTGGGCGGCGGCAGTGTGGCCGGGTACGTCTATTATCTGCGTGACAAAAACGAACAGTTGAAGATAATCGAAAAAGGAGAATGCCCCCGATGTCGCTCCAAAAGCATCGTCCTGAGCGATCAGAGAGGGGGAGGGTGCGGTCCGAAGCTCTTGACCTATCGTTGCCTGGAATGCGGCTATCAAAACAGCTTCAGCGTCGAGGGCGGAAGCTGCGGACTTTAAACCAAAAATTTGTATTAGCTAGCGTGATATCTACATCAATCATCGGTAAGATGAGCGATTCTTCCACATATTTTTCTTTACCGAGAATTTCAAAACATTTCCGGTCGCCAGGCCAAAACAAGCGTGTCGACGGTGGTGTCGCTTTTACGGGGGCGAAGGAGGAAAGATTCGACGGGATAGTTTTCCGGAGAGTATTTCTCGTCGATGGCGTCGATCTTCTTCTCCAGTTCCTCGGCCAGGGTTTCGAGTTGCTCCCGGACCTCTTCGAGGCGCTGTCGGGCCCGACTCAGATCTCCCCGTTCCTTGAGCACCCGGCCGCTGCGGTTGATGGCGGTGCCGATTTTACCGGCGGTCGGGCCCCGGCCGCCGAACAGTGCTCCCAGGATCGACGCGCCTATGCTGATGAGGGAACTGGTTTGATCTTCCCGCTCCTTTTCGACCCGCTCCTGTGCCCGCTGTAGACGCTCCTGCAGTCGGGCCTCTTTGGCGGCGTAGCGCTCTTTGAGCTTTTCGATCGCTTCCTCTTTGAGTTCGCGGAGGCGATCCTCGACGCGGACTTTGAAGCGAGCCTCCTCTTCGCCGGGATCGGACTCCATTTTGAGTTTGCGGCAGCGATAAAGGGTGAGCCGTTCATTGCGGTAGAGGGCGTCTTTCAGGGCCGCCGCACTCTTTGAGAGCCCCCGGTCTCGGGCGACGAAAGAGGGAACGGGGAGAAACCGGGCACGGGAGGGGGCTTTGACGGGCCACCGTTCGAAAGGCAGATCCTCCGCTTCGCTTTGGGACCAATCGGGTCGTTCCATTTCGGGATCGAGAGGGAGAAAGAGCCGGCGTTGTACGCTCTCGTCGATGCCTCGCCGGGCGTCGTGAAAGGCCACTCGGGCATGGGCCGCCAGCCAGGGACGGTAACGGCGTGCACCGGCGGCATCGGGTTCGAAACGTTGAGGGATGGAGGGGTCCAAAACCGGAGCGCCCTCCTCGTCAGAAGGTTCGGTACCGGTGGTCTCGGAAGAGGTATTCTGCGCTGTCTTTTTCGATTTTAGCGGAGCCATAAGGCGGGCGATCTCCTCTTTACTCAGGGGGCCTTTGAGGTAGCTCATGACCCAGCGGGTAGTAAAGAGCCGGATCCCTTGGAGATGGGCACTCTTGAGAAAGAAGGTCCGCTTGGGGAGATCGGTCAGAGTCCGGGCGATCGTTTCACGGCTGAGCTGCTCGTCGGTCTTGCCTCCCAACCCGTCGATGACCCGCTCGATGTCCTGGCGGGTCTGGAGCCGTCCGATGCACCAGGTCCCGATGTTGGAGAGTCCTTTGTAATCCAGATCCACCGGGTTCTGGGTGCTTAGCACCACCCCCAGA
Organism: Nitratifractor sp.; assembly: GCA_015486995.1. Taxonomy (GTDB): domain Bacteria; phylum Campylobacterota; class Campylobacteria; order Campylobacterales; family Sulfurovaceae; genus Nitratifractor. The sequence continues at coordinate 2,528 of WFQO01000011.1, forward strand.
CCGTAGGCACGGGCTTGTTTGAGCAGAGTAATCATCGGTTCCTTGGAAGGAGGGTTTTTTACCGGAGGGAAGTAGCCGTAGATTTCGTCCATATAGAGTAGTGTCCGCAGCCGGTTTGTCCCGCTTTGGGTTCGCATCCAGGCGATGAGACGATTGAGTAGCAGGGTGACGAAAAACATCCGCTCTTCATCGCTGAGGTGGGCGATGCTGAAGATGGAGATTTTGGCGTTGCCCGCCTCGTCGTAAAGGAGCCGATCGATCTGCAAGCTTTCGCCGCTGAGCCAGTTGACGAAGTTGGGGGAGGCGATGACGGCGTTGAAGCGGGTGGCGAAGCGAAAACGCTCCTTTTCGGGATAGAAGCTCTCCAGGGGCAGCACGCCGATCTTTTGGAAAGGGGGTTGGACGATGCGGCCTATGAGCGTACCGATATCCAGGTCCTCTCCGGCACTCCAGGCGCGGCTGAGGATCTGAGAGAGGAGGATGAACTCTTTGGATTCAAGAGGATCGGCCTCGATACCCAGCAGTGCCAGTAGCCCCGCAACGGTGCTTTGGAGATAGGCGGCCAGGTCGTCGCTGTCGGCAAGGATCGCTTCGGGCGGTCGACGCAGGGTACCGGCAAGATTGACGGGAATGCCCGCTTGGCTGCCCGGGGTGTAGATGACTTTCGGCACCGCCTGAAAGCGCGCGACCCGTTCACTGTCTTGTCCCCAGCTTTCGATTCCCTCTTTCCAGGTGCGGGCGACTTTCTCTGCCAGGGTTTCGGGGTCTTCGTCTTTGCTGCGGGCTTCGGCCTCGACCCAGGGGAGGAAACGTTCGGAACGGAAGCGGGGATCGGTGAGCAGGAGATTGCCCATGTCCCCTTTGGGGTCGATGACAATCGCCGGGATCCGGTCGATGGCCGCCTCTTCCAGCAGGTCGATTCCCAGACCCGTTTTGCCGCTGCCGGTCATCCCGATGATGGCGGCATGCGTGGTGAAATTTTTGCTTTTGAGCAGAGTCAGAAGTTCCGTGGTTTCGAGGGTTTGGGGATCCACATCTTTTCCCAGATAAAAGAGTCCCGCTTTTTCGTAGATGCTTTTGTTGATCTTCACTGTTTCATTCCTTCTTCTTTACTTGCATCCTCTTTTTTGGGCTTGGATTTTTTCTTTTTTAATACCTTGGCTTTTTCGAGTCCCTGAATCATGAAGGCGATGGGCTTTCGATTTTCACTTTGCAAAAGCACAAGAACCTTCCCCTTTTGACGATAAAGATCAAAGAGTGCCATTTTCTGCATGACCCGATCTACGGCAACTGTCGAATTTTCTTTGAGAGGGAGCGAAAAATCGAGTCCTTCGATCCGAAGAAGATTCCGCTCCTTTTTGGTAACGAGCCAGCAGACTTTGGGACGATAGAGCTGATAGAGAGAATGGGAAGTTTTTCCGATGCAGAGACGATCGAAATCTCCCTGATGAATAGTGAGGTTTCCATCGCTTCCGAGTAGATCGAGATAGAGTGCTTTGACGGAGCGATTGGTTTGCAGCGTTGTTTGCAGATGTTCCCGGATTCGCCGGTTGGAATCCCTCTGGATATCGAGGCTTCGATAGAGACCGAGAAGGATGAGAGAGATCAGTGCGATGGAGACGAGGACTTCGATCAGGGTAAACGCGGAGCGACGTAGCATCTCATCCATCCATCAGGCCGACGCGCAGGGCCTCCTCATAGCTGGTTTTCCCCTCGATGATCATCCGGCGAAGACGGTCGGAGATGGTGAGCATTCCCGCCCGTTTCAATCGGTCTCGGATCTCGTGATCGTTGAGTCCTTGATCCATCATACGCTTGACATCGTCGTCAAGGATGAAAAGTTCACCCACGGCCTGGCGCCCTTTGTAACCGGTGTAATCACACTCCCGACACCCGACGGCCCGGTAATAGCTTTGTGAACAGTCGAGATCGGCCTCTTTGCATTTTGCTTCGTCGAGACGGACGGGGGCTTTGCAGTGTTCGCAGAGTTTCCGGGCTAGACGCTGGGCGAGAACTCCGAGCAGTGTGGAAGAGAGAAGGTACTTTTCGATCCCCATATCACTCAGACGGGTCAGAGCGGAGGTCGAATCGTTGGTGTGCAGCGTTGAGAGCATCAGATGCCCGGTGAGGGAAGCCTGTACGGCGATCTCAGCCGTTTCGCGGTCCCGGATCTCCCCGACCATCACGACGTCGGGATCCTGGCGCAGGATGGAGCGTAGTCCTGCGGCGAAGGTAAGCCCCACCTTTTCATTGACCTGGATCTGGTTGATATTGTCGGCATTGTATTCCACCGGATCTTCGATGGTGAGGATGTTTTTGTCGGGGGAGTTAATGTACTGCAAAAAAGCGTGCAGTGTGGTGGATTTCCCCGAACCGGTGGGACCGGTCACCAGGAGCATTCCGTGGGAGTGGGCCAGCAGTCGATAGAACGCACCGGTTATTTCCCGATCGAAACCGAGATCCTCGAGGGTCGGAATGTGTTCACTCTGCATCAAAATCCGCATCACCACCCGCTCTCCATGGTAAGTAGGAAGGACGGAAACCCGTACGTCCAGGGTCTTGCCCGAAATACTCACCTGGGTCCGACCGTCTTGAGGGATCCTCTTTTCCGAAATGTCGAGGCTGGAGATGACTTTGATCCGGTTGATGACGAGTTGGGTAATCCGCCGATCCAGGTCGAGGTGTTTTTTCAGAGCACCATCAACACGAAGGCGTACCTCTCCTTTGCGCTCGTGCGATTCGATATGAATATCGCTCGCCTCTTTCTTGATCGCCTGGAAAAAGAGGGAATTGACCAGCTTGATGACCGGTGCCGACGCTTCGCTGGAGAGAAGGTCCTGGGCATTTTGGATGAATTCGAGGAGATCGGATTCCGCTTCGATCAGCTCCTCGGAAGTGCTCTCCATCTTTTCGAATTCGTTGCCCGTTTGAAGCTCGAGAAATTTGTTTTTCAGTCGCTCGTAGCTCTCTTCATCCGCCTGATAAATCGGATAATCGAGTCGCAGTCTTGCCAACTGGTTCAAGCCTTCGGGAAGATGCTCCGGATGGAGAACCGCAATGGTCTTCCCTTCGTATGTCGCGAAAAGGAGATGGTGTTTCAGCGCCGTTTTGTGGTCGATCGTTTCGTCCCAGAAGGGTTCGAGATCCAGCGCTTCGAGACGGGGGATCTTCATTGTCTGTGACATCTCAGGGCCTGGAGTTGAGAATATCTAGGGGGCGGGAAGCGTGCCCGGAACTTGCAGGTTCTCTGGAGTGAGAGCCGGAACCTCGAACGATGTTCTCTCCCGGTTCCCGGTCATAGCCCACGTCCCCTTTTTGTAATTGCTGATGGATGAAACGGGTGTAACGTTTCTGAACGGATTCCAATTCGGAGAGGAATTTTCGCAGACGGGTCAGATCCTGACTGCGCCGGACGATGTAGGGGGTCAAATAGATGACGAGATCGACTTTCCGTTGAGCTTTACCTGTATCCTGGAAGAGGCGTCCGATGATCGGAATGTCTCCAAAGAAAGGCACTTTACTGTTGGCGGTCCCGGCCAGGTTTTTGATCAGACCTCCGAGAATGACGGTCTGACCGTTACGGACGGTGGCGTTGGTGGTGATGGTCCGTTTGGTGGTGGTGGGCGTGGGGCTGTTGTATCCGCTGCTGTCGTCGACGTCTTCGATGATGGCGTCGACTTTGAGGGCCACTTTATTGTTGCTGGAGAGACGGGGTTTGACTTTGAGAGTCAGACCGATATCTTCCCGGGTCCAGTTGTTGCGGACCAGGTCGTCCTTGTTGTCGCCGCTGGAGGAGCTGGTGAG
>WFQO01000012.1 GCA_015486995.1 Nitratifractor sp.
AAATATCTTCTGGATTTCCTCGCGCAAATCGATCATGACCAATTCACAATCGGCTTGAACGAGTCGACGCTGCCCTTTCTTGTCAAAGACGAAAATTTCATCACCATCATCATGCCCATCATCGCGTAGGAGCGTAAAAAATTATGCAGGATCAAACAACTAAATACATTTTTATCACCGGAGGAGTGCTCAGTTCACTGGGCAAGGGAATCACAGCGGCCAGTATCGGTACCCTGCTCAAAGCCTCGGGTTTTCGCGTCGGTGTCCTCAAACTCGATCCCTACATCAATGTCGATCCCGGAACGATGTCCCCTCTGGAACACGGTGAAGTCTTCGTCACCAAAGATGGTGCGGAGACCGACCTCGATCTAGGTCATTACGAGCGTTTCCTCGACACCTCCCTGACCAAAGCCAACAACTTCACCACCGGACAGATTTACAAATCCGTCATCGAAAAGGAACGTAAGGGTGAATACTTGGGCAAAACTATCCAAGTGGTTCCCCACATCGTCAATGAAATCAAAGATCGTATCAAATTGGCGGGAGAAGGCAAAGAGATACTCATCGTCGAACTGGGAGGAACCACCGGAGACATCGAGGGGCTTCCTTTCCTCGAGACTTTTCGCCAGATGAAGCACGAACTCGGACGCAGCAACGTGATGAATATCCACGTCACGCTTCTTCCTTATATTAAAGTCGCCGGGGAGCTCAAGACCAAACCGACCCAGCATTCGGTTCAGGAACTTCGGCGCATCGGGATCGCTCCGCATATGATCATCCTGCGCGCCGAGCAACCCGTCCCCCAGGATCTCAAGCGAAAAATCGCCTACTCCTGTGACGTCGACGAGCGTAGTGTCATCGAAGCGATCGATGCCGCGACGATCTATCAGGTCCCCATCAGTTTCCTCCGCCAGGATGTCCTCACTCCCATTTCGGAGCAGCTGCAACTGGGTGAACTCACGCCGAAAATGGATGAGTGGAACTCTTTGGTCAACCGGATCATCGCCCCCTCGGGTGAAGTGACCATCGCTTTCGTCGGAAAGTATCTCGATCTCAAAGAATCCTACAAATCTTTGACCGAGGCGCTGATCCACGCCGGAGCGCACCTGGACAGTCGGGTCAAAATCCGCTGGGTCGACAGTGAAAAGATCGAAGAGGAAGGCAGCGAAAAGTTTCTCAGCGGTGTCGACGGTATCCTCGTCGCCGGTGGTTTCGGCCAGCGGGGAGTCGAAGGCAAGATCGAAGCGATCCGTTACGCTCGGGAGCGGAAAATTCCTTTCCTCGGAATCTGCCTGGGGATGCAGCTCAGTCTTATCGAATACGCCCGCAACGTCCTGGGATACGAAGACGCCAATTCGATGGAGTTCGACGAAAACACCCGCCATCCCCTCGTCTATCTCATCGACGAGTTCATCGATGCCTCGGGAACCCGACAGGTCCGCACGACTACCTCCCCTTTGGGGGGTACGATGCGCCTGGGCGAATATCGTTGCGACGTCAAGCCGGGAAGCAAACTCGCCGAAGCGTACGGCAGTGAAACGATTTTCGAACGCCATCGTCACCGCTACGAAGCCAATCCCGCCTATCGTGAAGAGCTCGAAAAAGCGGGGATGATCGTCAGCGGAGAGTCTCAGGGACTGATCGAAGCGGTGGAAGTGGCCGATCACCCCTGGTTCCTCGGGGTACAGTTTCACCCCGAATTCACTTCACGTCTTCAGCATCCCAATCCGGCGATTCTCGCCTTTATCCGGGCGGCTTCGGAGTCTCGGGAGTAGATGCATACCTACCCTCTTTTGAGCCGTCAGACGCTTCTGCGTCTGCTACGCGAACGTTTCGATTCCCCTTTTCTCGGTCTGGGTGATCTACCCGACCCCTCCACTTTCAAAGATATGGACCGTGCGGTCGAGCGCATTGTTCGGGCGATTCGGAAGCGGGAGAAGATCGTCCTGATCGGAGATTATGACGTCGACGGTGTGGTGGCCACCTCGGTGATGCGGCTTTTCTTCGATGAAATCGGGGTGCCGCTGGAGTGGATCATCCCCAACCGCTTTCGCGACGGCTACGGACTCTCTCCTACGCTGCTCGAACGTATCGATTCGGCCGATTTGATCCTCACCGTCGACAATGGGATCTCCGCGATTGAAGCGGCCGGAATATGCCGTAAGCGTGGGATCGATCTCATTATCACCGACCACCACATTGTTCCCGAGACTCCGCCCGATGCTTACGCCATCGTCGATCAAAAACAACCCGAGTGCACCTTTCCCCACGAGGAGGTTTGCGGGGCACAGATCGCCTGGTATCTCTGTGCGGCGCTTCGCCGAAAGCTGGAGGTGAAAATCGATATGCGCGGCTACCTGGAGTATGTCGCTTTGGCGGTGATCGCCGATATCATGCCGTTGCAGCATATCAACCGGGCAATGGTCGAAAGCGGACTGCGGCAGTTGGTGCGCAGCGATCGCCCCTACGTCCGGGCCTACCGGGAAGCGACAGGCAAGGAGTCCTTTTCCGCCGAGGAGATCGCTTTCGGTCTGGCCCCGATCCTCAACAGCGCCGGGCGGATGGAAGATGCGTCGATCGCCTGCGATTATCTCTGCGCGTCGAATATCTACGAGGCCCGATCGTTTCTGACGACGCTGCAGGGTTTCAACGAACGGCGCAAATCGATGGAACGGGAAATCACCGAGGAGGCAATGGCTTCCGTCGAGGGGGATCCATCGGTCATCGTCGCCGCGGGAGAGGATTGGCACGAAGGAGTGCTTGGGATCGTCGCGGCCCGACTGGCACGCCATTACCGTCGTCCCGCACTGGTTCTGACGGCGACGGAGAACGGCTACAAAGGGAGCGGGCGGAGCTTCGGTGATTGCGATCTCTTTGCCCTTGTCGACGGAGCCCGAGAGTATCTGGATAAATTCGGCGGCCACAAAGCGGCGGTAGGACTCTCGCTTTCCTCCGAAATGTTGGAACCTCTTCGGCAGGCGTTGGAAGTGTCGGGTGAGAAATGTCGCCGATCCGAATATCGTGATCCCGATCTCTTGGGGATTTTGCCCCTGGAGGAGATCGATTGGGATCTCTACCGGGCGATGGAAGCGTTCGAACCCTTCGGCCACGGAAATCCCCGCCCCAAATTCATCGTCCGCGACGCACGGATCGAAAGTTTTCGAAAGCTGGGAGCGGAGGGAGAACATTTGAAATTCCTTTTCGATACGGGGCAGGGTACTATGGAAGGAATCGCCTTTCGGACACAAGGGAAGTATCGCCCGGGAGAATCGATCGACCTGATCTGTACATTGGGGGAGAACCGTTTCAATGGACGAAGTACTCTGCAATTGCTTATAGAAGAGATTCTTCCAAAAGAGAGTTAAGTGGGGAGGATAAGGAGGAATATTATATTTTTTAATGTTTATTTAATATTTCTTGTGATACCATTCAGTCCAACTTATCAATAAGGAGTCGTAATGACAAAAAAACTGATGTCTCTTCTGATGATCTTCGGTCTGATGAGTGCCTTCGTTACAGGCCTCTATGCTGCTGAAAAGCCCACCAAAAAAGCCAAGCAAACTCCCCAGGGGCTTTACCTGACACCCAAAGAGGCTTTTGATATGATCAAAGCCAATCCTTCCAAGGTCCTTTTTGTCGATGTCCGGACGCCTGCAGAAGTTCTCTTCGTCGGTCATGCCGCAGGATTGGACAAAAACATTCCCTTCAAATACATCGACTACTCCAAGTTCGTTATGACCAAAAAAGGTCACAAGAAATTCGCCAGCTGGAAGAATCCCCAGTTGGTTCAGGAGTTCGACGCGGCGCTCAAAGCCAAGGGCTTGACCAAAGAGGATCCCGTCATCGTCATCTGCCGCTCCGGTGACCGTTCCGGAATGACTGCAACCGCGCTTTACAAAGCAGGTTACAAGAAAGCGTACACCATCACTACCGGCTTCGAAGGGGATATGAGTAAAACCAAGCCCCATCGTCGGAATGTCAACGGTTGGAAAAACGACGGTCTTCCCTGGACCTACAAGTTCCAGCCCGAGCTCTTCATTCCCAAGCCTACTCCTCCCGCAGGGAAATAAGCTAGGCTCTCTTCGGATGGCCGTGTGAGGCCGTCCGTTTTTTCACTTCTTCTCCATATTTTTCCAATCTTTTCTTTTTTATCCATCCTTGGACTTTGATCTTTCTCTCTTTCATTTCTTTTTCTTTGTTTTGCGACAAAGAAAAGAGAAACGAAACAAAGAAAAAGAAAACGCAAAGAACTGTCGTCAGATAGGGGCTTCCACTTGTATGGGAATTGTTTCGGAGACAAGTAGATTGACAGATATCTTTGTCTAGCTTGTCGGTATTGACTTACGGATGTTGACACGAATGTTTACGGAGAAATTTCTCGAAGAGGAGGATTTATCCCGGAACTTATTGAATCCTGTATGAAGGTGAAGAAATTGATATCAGGGCTTTCAACCGCAAATGGAAAATCGCAAAATCCGGCTTGGCAACCGGATCAGAGAGGGAGGACACGGAGGTTGGGGTCGAGTTTCTGTTTGAGGATGCCTTCAATGGCGAAAAGGGTGCCGGTACTTGCACTGGCGCAGCCGCTGCAGGCCCCGAGATAGCGGATATAGAGGTCGGTATGTTCTCCGTTCTCTTTGACGTCGAGGATCTCCATATCTCCGCCGTCCATCACGAGCATATCCCGGATGTAGCGATCGATGACGGCGGTGATGGCCGCTCGTTTTTCGTCGAGGCTCATCTCTTTAAAGGGCTTTTCGGGGACCGTGGCCTGGGTGGACTCTTCCTCTTCCATCGCCCGGCGGGTGGCTTTGAGCAGATCGCTCAAAGTGTACTCCCGGGGTTTCGGGCTCACCCCGGGGGCGATGCACTCTCCGCAAAAAGCACCGGCGCGGGTGTAGTCGATGATCTCCTCGACGCTCTGAAGGTCGAAATCCCGGATTGCCGCTTCGATGGTCGCCTTGTCGATGCCGGCGCATTCGCAGACTAGAGGGGATGCCTCCGGTGTCTCTCCCCGCTGAGCGGCGACGGCCGAGGCGAGCGAGCGCAGGACGAAGGTCAGAGCGAAGCGCCGCTCAGGCGGCAGGGCGGGATCAACCGGATTGTCTCTGAGGAAATACTCCAGAGATTTGTAGTTGATCTTTTCAATCTCTTCGAGGGTTTTGTTGCGTACCAACAGGGCGGCCATATCGGCGATGGCGAGCAGGACCGGAGGGCCGAAGAGAGTGTAACGGCAGGCGGTGACGCGGCTACTCTCGCGGTCGATAGCCCAGTACCAACGTAGCTGCATCCCCTCCTCGGGGCGCCCGTAGTCATGGACCGCCAGATCAGCCTCGAGCTGTCGGGCCTCCTCTTCGCTTAAGACGCCTTTGTTCTTGGGACGCTCGATCAGCATCTGGACCTTGAAACGGAATTCTTCCCAAAAGGGATTGCGCAGGGTTTCACTTTTGCTCATGGGGAACCTCCTCGAAAGTGGAGAAACTGCGAAGATACTCCAGCATCTCTTTGAACGTTTTGACGGTGTGGTCGATCTCCTCCTCGG
>WFQO01000013.1 GCA_015486995.1 Nitratifractor sp.
GAGAGATCGATACCGCTTTTTTGTCCCAGTCCAAAGGCAGAGAGTCCGTCGTGAAACTCTTTGCCGCTTAGGAGCCAGGCGATCTGGGAGATACCGATATTGGAAGAGTGAACTATGATGTCGGTAGCGGTCAGAGAGTCGAAGGGTTCGTCATCGTGGATCTTTTGGTGTTTGCCGATGAAAAAAGGGCCGCCGTTGTAGGTTTTGAACCAGGTGTCGGGTGTGACCTTCCCGTGATCGAGGGCGATGGCCAGGGTGAGGGGTTTGATGACCGAACCGGGTTCGTAAGGATATTCGGTGAATTTGGCATTGAGCTTGGAAATGTCGGCCTGGGTGATGTGGGAAGGATCGTAGCGTTCGCTGCTGGCCAGCGCCAACAATTTGCCGGTGCGACTCTCCATGACAGCGGCGATAATCTCTTTGGCCCCGGTCTCCTCTTTCATCTTGTCGAGGGTGGCTTCGACATATTTTTGCAGATCCAGGGGAATGTTGAGGTGGAGGCTGTACCCGTCGCGGCGGGGGATTCTGACGCTGCTTTTGGTCCGAATGATGGTGCCGATGACATCCCGCATTCCCTGCACCAACCCATCCCGGCTTTTGTTGAGGTATTTGTCGTAGCGTTTCTCCAGACCTTTGACACCGTAGATCTTGTGATAACGCCCCAGGTTGCGGCTGCGGACATAACCGAGGGCCGGCGTGAGGGTATCTCCCAGCTGAAATTCCCGTTCTTCCCCATTCTCCAGAATATCCAGACCGTAGAGGGTCTGGACACCGTGGCGGTTGAGAAAAGGACGAAAGACATGAAGACGGCGCAGCTGATAGGCCAGATATCTCAATTGGATGGCCGTGGAGGCGTCGATGCTTTTGCTCAAGGTGACAAACCCTTTTTTCGGATGACCTTTTCTGTCTCTAAAGGCTGCCCGAACCTCCGCTTCTCCCATTCCGCTGTAGATGGCGAAGAGTCGGATAAAGAGATCCTTTTTGTCGGGATCGATACTGCGGGCATGGACCGTGGCTTCGTAGGTTTTGTTGGAACGGCTGACGGTATAGCCGTCTTCGGAGATGACAGCCCCGCGCAGGGCCCGGTCATGAATCACTGAGGTATGGGGCGGAAGTTTGCGATCCGATTCGAGGATGTGAAAGACGGCACTGAGGAATCCGGAGACCAGGAAAATGACCAGGAAGAAAAGAAAGAGGAGTTTGACACTCCGGGTATCCAGAAAATGTTTGCTGCTCATAAGTGCCTATCTTGATGGTGTTTGTCGGTTTTCGCTGCTTAGCGGGAGTAAAAAGATGTCGGTATTTTAGTGAAAACTCTCTTCAGATTGACTATAATTCCACAGATTGATACTATTTAATAAAAAAACGGGAAGCCCGATGTCGGACAAAGCGCTCTTTTATGCCGTATGTGCACTTTTCACCCTCTCCCTTGTCCTGACCTATTCCCTCTCTACCTTTACCGTCCACTATTACGGATACGGAGATTTCCATTTTTTCATCCGACAGCTCGTCTCGGTGTTGCTAGGGATCGCCATCATGGTGGGACTCAGCTGGCTCGATCCCGATCGCTGGTTTGTCCGGCTGGGTTTCGCCCTCTTTCTTCTCTCGCTTCTGGCGATGCTGCTGATGCCTTTTCTTCCCTCTTCTCTGGTCAAAGAGGTTCTCGGAGCCAAACGGTGGATCCGCCTGGGGCCTCTCTCGCTGGCGCCGGTGGAGTTTTTCAAAATAGGCTTTGTCTTTTTCATCGCCTGGAGTTTCTCCCGCAAAGTGATCCATCACGGCCGGCTCTCATTGCTGAGGGAGTTTATGGTGTTGTTGCCTTATCTTCTGGTCTTTGCTCTGGCGGTGGTTCTCATCGCGATTTTTCAGAAGGACCTGGGGCAGGTGGTGGTTTTGGCGGCGACGATGCTCATCCTGACGATCATGGCGGGCCGGAGCCTGAAATTCTTCTTTACGTCGCTTTTCCTTGGGCTGATGGGTGTCATTCTACTTATTCTCATCGCCCCCCACCGGATGCGCCGGATCAAGAGCTGGTGGTCCACGGTCCAGGATCACTTCCTAAGCTTCTTTCCCCAGGAGATGGTTGCCAAGCTCCGGGTGCCTGAGGCGAGCGAACCCTATCAGATTTCCAACTCTCTCAACGCCATCTACAACGGAGGCTGGTGGGGACAGGGTCTGGGTAACGGCCAGTTCAAGCTGGGATATCTGAGTGAGGTCCATACCGACTTTGTCCTGGCGGGGCTGAGCGAAGAGCTGGGCTTTGTGACCCTGGCGGCAGTGGCGGGGTTGTTGATCTATATTATCTTCCGTCTGCTGCAGATCGCATCGAGGCTTCAGCAGCCTGCTTACTATCTCTTTACCGTCGGGGTGGCGCTGCTGATCTTTTTCGCCTTTGTGGTCAACAGTTACGGTATCGCCGGGATCACGCCCGTCAAAGGAATCGCCGTTCCCTTTCTCAGCTACGGAGGTTCCCAGATCCTGGCCGGCTCCGTGGCTATCGGTATGGTGCTGATGGTCTCCAAAAAGATCGAACAGAAACCGAAGAGGAAAAAAAATGCCTAGTATCGTAATGACCGGGGGAGGAACCGGCGGACACCTGGCGATCGTCAAGGCGGTCAAAGAGGAGCTGGGGGATCAGCGCCTGGTCTATGTGGGTTCTACCGGCGGGCAAGATCGGCGTTGGTTCGCCGAGGATGAGGCGTTTGCGGCGCGCTATTTTCTCGAAAGCCGGGGGGTGGTCAATCAGGGGGCATTGGGCAAGGTACGTTCCCTGGGGCGACTGACCCGGGAGATTGCCCGGGCTCGGCGTATTCTCCGTGAAGAGAAAGCGGGAGTGGTCTTTTCCGTGGGAGGCTACTCTGCCGCCCCGGCAGCCATCGCCGCGGTTCTTTCGGGGGTTCCCCTGGTGATTCATGAGCAAAACGCCGTTTCCGGCAGCCTCAACCGCCTTCTGCGTCCTTTCGCCAAAGCCTTCATCTCCTCCTATGATTCCGCCAGCCCGATCCACGCCTACCCGGTCAAATCGGTCTTTTTCCAAAAGGCGCGGGTGCGTCATGAAGTGAAGCGGGTCCTTTTCCTGGGAGGCTCCCAGGGAGCCGTAGCCATCAACAAACTGGCCCTGGCTCTGGCGCCCGAACTGCAACGGCGGGGCATCGCCATCAGCCACCAAGCGGGAGAGCGCAACGTGGATGAGGTTCGCAAGGCCTATGAGGCGCTGGGGATCGAGGCGGAGGTCTTCGGTTTCAGCGACCGGATTCCGGAGCTGATGGCCGCCGCCGATTTCGCCGTCGCCAGAGCCGGAGCTTCGACGCTGTGGGAACTGGCCGCCAACGGTCTGCCGACGCTTTTTCTTCCCTATCCCTACGCCGCCGGCGATCACCAATACCACAACGCCCGCTTCCTGGCGGAGAAAGGCCTGGCCTGGGTCCGACGGGAAGATGACCTGCAACTTGCTGAGGTTCTGGAGCTTTTCGACGAGGATCTGGAACGGGTGAGCCGGGGTCTGATGGAGGAGGTTTCCTCCGAGGGAAGCGCCCAGATCGCGGCGTTGTTGCGGTCGATGATTTGAATCATCGTCAATATTGTCGTTGAGGGAATATTGAACGTGGAGCTCTCATCACCTCATGTATAAGGCTTTTGTCTAAAAACCGAAACGATATGAACCCTGTTTCCCCGTATTGTATAGCAGACGGTATATCCGTGAACGATCATGTCCTGAGTATTTTCATCATCGATGTAAAAGCTTTTTCTGTATCGTTGCGGCATATACGAGAGGGATTCGATCGATTCCTGGAGTTTTAACAAAAAACGCTTAGCAGGTATGGGGCTGTCGACTTGGGCGATGAAACGGTATATATCGGTTAGATCTTTTTGTGCTTCAGGCTCTATGACAACGGTGTAGGATTTCATTCAGAAAGCAACTCATTAAAAAAACGTTTGGATTCAACACCGCTATCTTCAGTGATGTTTTGCACTGACTTTTGCACTTTTGCCTTGGCTTCCTTTTCAGAAATGGCTGGATAGTCATGTAGCTTCACATCAAAAGGCAGCCCGCGCTCCTGCACTACCATCGAAGCGAAGATGTTGACCGCTTCGGTGAAGTTCATTCCCAAAGAGGCCAGAATCTCTTTCGCTTCTTTCAGCGTCTGTTCTTCCAATCGCAAACTCGTTTGTACTTTGGGCATATTCACTCCTTTTCTATATGATACACCATATGGTGTATCAAGTCAAACTTTCGCTGCCTTCATACGCGTTTATCTTTCGGCTCGGCATCTTGTAGATAGAGCAGCCACTATAGATGGAACAGCGATATAATAGAAGAGAGAATTTCGATAATATATCTCCAAAAAACACGGAATCGATCGTTTTGACCTACGACTACCTCAAAACCCTCAAAAAGACTCATCAGACACTGCGCCTGCTCTGCAGCGACAATTTCGCGATGAGCCTTTCGTTTTTCCATGCCGTCTTTGTCGCGGCGCGTCGCACGACGATAACGCAGTCGGAGCTGGTGCGCCATCTGGAAGATTATCTTTTCGTGCTCAACGAACGTGAAAACGGCGCTTTTCCCAAAACGGCGCAGGAATACCTCAACGACTTTGCCAACAGCGGCTATCTGCGCAAATATTACGGCGATGCGGACGAGCCGCTTTATGATCTGACACCCCACACCCAAAAGGCTCTGGAGTGGATCGAGAGCCTGCAGAAACGGGAGTTTGTCGGGAGCCGGTCGCGCTTCAACCTCATCTTCGAATTGCTCGAGGAGTTGGCGTTCGAGACGGAGCTGGACGACGAAGCGCGGATAGAGAAGCTGGAAACGAAAAAGCGCCAGATCGACGAGCAGATCGAGGCGATACGCGGCAAAACGGCGTTGCGTTTCGACGAGAGCCGTATCAAAGAGCAATACATGCAGATCGAGGAGATCGCCCGCAACCTCAAATACGACTTCGCCGAAATCGAGTACAACTTCAGAGAACTCAACACCCGCGCGATGGAGACGATCGCGATGCGCGACGATGCCAAAGCGGAGGTGCTGGGCTCCATCTTTGCCATCGAGGACGAGATACGCGAAAGCGATCAGGGGAAAAGCTTTTTTGCTTTCTGGCAGCTTTTGACCGATATGGAGCGCAGCGCGCGACTCAGTGACATGATCGACAAACTCTATGCGCTCGAAAGCGTCTACCGTTTCGACCCGCAGCGACGGCTCAAAAATCTCAAATACGAACTGCTTGGCAGCGGCGAGAAGATCGTTACCGTCACCGGCAGGCTCATCGAACAGTTGCGGCGCTTCATCGACGATCGCGTTTGGGTAGAGAACCGGCGCATTTTGCAACTGTGCCGCGATATCGAGAAACAGGCGCTCGAATGCAAAGAGAACATGCCGAAATCCCGCACTTTCATGACGTTGCCGGGAGCGAAAGTCGCCCTCTCTTCCATTGCCGACAAACGGCTCTATCACTTGAAAAGCGATACAAATTTCGAAGCGCGGATCGAGCCAAAGGCCGCCGCGATAGACCTGGAAAGCTTTTTGCACCAGTGTTACGTGGATGAAACGGCGCTGAAACGGCGCATCGATACGTTGCTGCAGCACCGGGTACAATGCACGTTGGGCGAGGTGGTAGCGCACTACGGCGCGGACAAGGGAATCGCGGAATTGATCGGCTATTTCACCATCGCCAAGGCGCGAAGTTCGGCGCGCATAGAAAGAGACGCTTACGAAATCATCGAAGTGACAGATTTCGACGGCAATACCAAAAAAATACGCGTACCAAAAACAGTCTTTACAAGGGGATAGAGTATGGAGCGAGCCGCACGCGAAGCGATAGTGTTGTTGATGAAGGGGCTCTTCGACCGACGCGACAACGAAAAGGCGTGGGGGGCGCTGGTGGGTTCGGCCTACGGGACGATCGCCGACTATTTCGAAGTGATAGGGCTCGAACCGGTCGTCGACGAGGCGGAAGGGTACGCCTATCTGCGCCAAAAGGTACCCGAAGAGGGAGAAACGCCGCTACCAAAGCTGATTCCCGCGCGTGAACTCGGGTACAAAGTTTCGCTGCTCTGCGTGCTGTTGCGCAAGCGAATCGCCGATTTCGATATGCAGAGCGACGATTTCCGCGCGGTGGTGACGAAGGAGGAGCTGGTGGAGCAGTTGCTGCTTTTTATGCCGGAGACATTCGACGAGGTGAAGCTGCGCCGAGAGTTGGAAAGCACCATCAAAAAAGTCGAAGATCTCGGCTTCTTGAAAAAGTTGCGGGGCGAGGCGGATCATTACGAGATTCGCCGGTCGCTCAAAGCCTTTGTCGATGCGCAGTGGCTTGCCGATTTCGATAAAAAGCTGCAGGAATACCGGGAGGCAGGGTTATGGCAATAGAGGCACGGCTGGATTTCGCGGAAGACAACGCCCATACCGGGTTTCGGCTGGCGCATTTCGAGTGGTACAACTGGGGAACTTACGACGGCGATATCTTTTCGCTCGATACGGAGCGGGAGAACGCTCTGCTCACCGGTGATATCGGTTCGGGCAAATCGACGATAGTCGACGCGCTGACCACGCTGCTGGTGCCGCACAACCGCATCGTCTACAACAAAGCCGCCGGCGCGGAGAGTCGTGAACGGACCCTCTACTCCTACATCGTCGGCGAGTACAAAAGCGTGCGCGACGAGACCTTCGGCAGCGCCAAAGCGGCGGCGTTGCGTGATCCCGACAAAACATTCACCGTCCTGCTGGCGCGTTTCGAGAACGAGGGGTACGGCGAGCAACTCACATTGGCGCAATTTTTCTGGATCGCCAAAGGGCAGGTGCAGAAGTTCTATATCGTCTCCCAAACCGAATTGGGTATCAAAAAGGACTTTTTCGACTTTACCGATATCCGCGACTTGAAACGACGGTTGAAACAACTGCCGCATACGGAAGTTTTCGACGCGTTCAAAGAGTATGGCGCCAAATTCCGGCGTATCATGGGGATTCGCAACGAACAGGCACTGCATCTTTTCTACCAGACCGTATCGCTCAAATCGATCGGCAATCTGACCGAGTTTATCCGAAACCATATGCTCGAACCCGGATCGATCGACGAAAAGGTCGACGAAGTGTGCCGCAACTTCGCCGAGCTGACCCGCGCGCACAACCTGATTCTGGAAGCGCAGAGTCAAATCGAAATGCTCACCCCCATCGAAAAAGAGAGCAGACGTTACGAAGCAATGGAGGAGCAAAGGGCACACTATCGTGCAATGCGGGAGGCGATCGACCCCTTTTTCGCCAAACGGCGCATCGGGCTGATAGATGAAAAACTTGCCGCATTGGAGATAGAAGTCAAAAAAAAGCGCTCCAAAAAAGAGCGGTTGAGCGAAGAGTTGGAACGCAGCGAAAAAACGATGCTGGACCTGAAGCTGGAGCTGCAAAAAAACGGCGCCGACAGGTTGGAGCAGTTGCAGCGTGAGATAGAGCGCGAAGAGAAAGAGATGGCGCGGCGCCAGGCGTCAAAACGGCGTTACGATACGCTGTGTGAGGCATTGGAACTCGATAAAGCGTCCAACGAGCACCGTTTTCTGAAAAACAGAGAAGCGGCGCAGAAGCGTTTCGAGCAGATAGAATCCGAGGCCGGAAAGCTGGAAAACGAAAAGGTCAACAACGGCGTGATACTGGCGCGTTACAAAGAGCAGGGAGAGAAGCTGGAGGGCGAGATCGCTTATCTCGAGGCGCGGCGCAGCAACATCCCGACCAAAACGGCGCGAATCCGCGACGAGATGGCAAAAGCGCTGGGGCTCGAAGCGGACGAACTGCCCTTCGCCGGAGAACTCATTCGAAGCACCGACGCCAAATGGCGGGGTGCGACGGAACGGGTACTGCACAATTTCGCCCTCTCTTTGCTTGTTGACACCGAGTACTACGAAGAGGTGGCGGCGTATGTGGAACGGACGCATCTCGGCGGCAAACTGGTCTACCTGAAAGTCGACCGCACCAAAGAGCCGGAACCGGTGGAAATCGCTGCCGATTCACTTCTGAACAAGATAGAAATCAAAGCCGACTCCCTCTTCGCGAACGCGTTGGAATCGCTTGTGTCGGCACGGTTCAACATCCCCTGCGTCACCTCGATGGAGGATTTCAGGCGCCTCAAGCGCGCCGTCACCGTCCACGGGCAGTTCAAAACCTCCTACGAACGGCACGAGAAAGACGACCGTTACGCCATCGACGACCCTTCACGCTGGGTACTGGGATGGGACAACGCCCAAAAACTGGCGGCATTGCGTGAAGAGCAAGCCGGGTTGAGCGAAAAGATCGTCTATCTTGCCGAACAGACGGAAAAGATTACGCAAGAGTTGAAGGCGCTGACCGCGCGGCGCGACCACCTGCGCGACCTGCTGGCGTTTGAGCGTTTCGCCGATATCGACTGGTACACGCCCAGCCACCGCATCGAGGATTTAAGCGCGGAGTTGGAAGCGTTGCAAAAGAGTTCGAACATTATCGCGGAACTGACGGCGCAACTTGAGCAGGTGACACAGGAGCATCGCACGCTCAAAAAAGAGTTGGATATGTTGACTTCGGCACTCGGCAGGCTGGAGCAGCAGAGTGAAGATCTGCAACTGCAACGCAACAATGCGCAGTTGCTGGTAGATAACGCCGAATCGCTTGATGAGTTGGAAGAGGCAATCGCCGCCTTTGCCACAGAGGCATTGGCGTCGGGATTGACGCTGGTGACGATCGAGGCGCGAAGAAAAGAGCTGCGGGAGCGCATGACGCAGGAGATCGACAAACTCGACAAACGCATCGGACGCTCACGCGAAAAGATCATCGGCGACATGGGGCGTTTCAACGCGGCTTTTCCTGTCATCGCCAAAGAGTTCGACGCGGCGGTGGAGTCGGCGCCCGAATACCGGAAAAAGCTTTCCCAACTCAAACGGGACAATTTGCCACGATGGCGAAAACGCTTTAAATCGCTCCTGCGCGAAAAGATGGTACAGCACTTTGTCACTTTGCAGTATACCCTGGAACAACAGAGCAGCGAAATCGTCGAAAAGATCGAGAAGATCAACGCTTCGCTACGCGACATCGAGTATAACGAGGGAACCTACATCCGCCTGGTGGCCGAGACGGTCAAATCGGCGGAGATCCGTGAATTCAAATCCGATCTCAAAGCGGCGATTTCCGGAGCGATCCTGGAGGACAATAGCTATGACGAGCAGAAATTTTTGCAGATCAAGGCGATCATCGAGCGTTTCAACGGACGCGAAGGGCACAGCGACGAGGATCGCAGATGGCGCAAGCGTGTGACCGACGTGCGCAACTGGTTCGACTTCAGCGCCGAAGAGCGCTTTGTCAGCAACGACGAACTCAAAGAGTACTATACCGACAGCGGCGGCAAGTCGGGTGGCCAGAAAGAGAAACTGGCTTATACGGTGCTTGCTTCGTCCCTGGCCTTCCAATTCGGGTTGGAGCACAACCGCGTCCAGAGCCGGTCTTTCCGCTTCGTGATGATCGACGAAGCTTTCGGGCGCGGAAGCGACGAGAGTACCCGTTACGCCCTGCGGCTTTTCGAGAGCCTCGATCTGCAGTTGCTGGTCATCACCCCCAAACAGAAGATCAACGTCATCGAACCTTACGTAAAAACGGTGCATTTCGTCCATAACGACGGCGGCAGAGCCTCAACGCTGGTTTCGATGAAGATCGAAGAGTTCCACAAACGCAAAGAGGAACGATAGCGGTGTCATTCTACGATCCCGAAAATTTAATAAAAAAAGCGCGGCGTCTCTATGAACGGGGCATGGTACAAGCATCATGGCTGCAAGAAGACGAGACGCTGTTTCCTCTGCGGCTCGGCTTTAAACGCCCTTCGGAAAAGAGCATCCGCACCAACTTCGAACAGATCAGAAAAGCTGTCAAAACTTTGGAAAGTTCCGGATTGCCGTTGGAGTACCAAACCTTTCGTTTCGCCTCTCTTGGCAAACAGCGGCTCCCCACGGCCGCAGTGTTCGAAACCCGCGATATATATTTGGAAATATTGGGTTTACGAGAGAGATTCAACGCATTCGTGGATGAGAGCCGGACGGTACTGGAGGCTTTCCCCACACTACGCCCATTGTTCATAAAAAAACCGAAATTGATCGAGAGTTACCCGGGCGCGTGGAGCCGTATTGTAGCTGTCTGCCGCTATCTCACCGCCCATCCCAACCCCCGCATCTATCTGCGCGAACTTCCCATCGAAGGGGTCGATACCAAATTCATAGCTTCGCACAAAAAGGTGCTGGATCTGTTGCTGACGCGCCTTTTGCCCCAAAACGCTTACGATGAAGCAATCACAACCCTCGCAAACGGCGGCTTCGAGGCCAAATACGGATTTCTCACCCCCCAGCCGCTCATCCGCTTTCGCCTGCTCGACCCGGCGTATGCGATCGCCGGGCAGATGGAGCTCGCGTTGCCCAAACCGGCTTTCGATACCTTGGATAGTGCGGTAAAAACGGTTTTCGTGGTGGAAAACCTGGCGACTTTCCTCGCCTTTCCTCCGCATCCGAAAAGTATGGTCATCTTCGGCAGCGGTTACGGCGTGCGTTATCTGAAAGATGCAAAATGGTTGGCGGAAAAAGAGCTGTATTACTGGGGCGACCTCGACAGCCACGGTTTCGCGATCCTTTCACAGTTTCGCAACGCTTTTGCCGACACACGCTCGCTGATGATGGACCGGGAAACCGCGGATCGCCTCGCCCATTTGGAGGTTGAAGAGCCTCGGGAGAAACGCTATGAGGGTGAACTGGATGGATTGACCAATGAGGAGAGGGTATTGTTTGAAGCATTGCGGCAAAAAGGTTTTCGGCTGGAACAGGAGCGCATTCCGATTGGGTATGTTTTGGAAAAGATGAGCGAAATCTGATGCAGGAAGGTTCTCCCGAGGAAAGCGCCGAGATCGCGGCGCTGTTGCGGTCGATGCTCTGAGTTGAAAGCTTTTCGGATTTTCAACTCAATGAAAAACGGCTGCTATTTGGGCTGTTTCCATAGTATTTCATTTCAATATCCAACGCGTCTCATTCGGCCGCTCAATTGATTGAATGATGATATAATATTCCAGTGACTGAGAGGGGTGGAAGAGAGGGTCATCAATGACAAAAATGGAGATTCTGAACTATTTAAAAAGTCATTATGCGCTCTTGAAAGAGAAGTATGGTGTAGAAGAGATTGGGCTCTTCGGGAGCTATGCGCGAGATGAAGCCGATGAAGAGAGTGACATCGATATTTTTGTCAAAATGGAGCCAAAGCTCCTGAATATGGTTGCAGTCAAACAGAGATTGGAAAAAGACCTACATAGGAAAGTCGACATCGTCAGACTTAGAGAAAAGATGAACCCTTCCTTGAAGAAAAGAATTCTTCGTGATGCCGTCTATGCCGTTTGACAAAGAGCTGGTGTCCGAAATACTCCACCAAATCTATGATGCCCTTATGATCGTGTAGAAAAGATGTGCATTCGCGAAAACGGCGGATGATTTTCTGGATTCAGAAGAGGGGCAGGAAAAGCTAGACGGAATATGCATGAAGCTCATTGCAGTGGGGAGAGTCTCAACAAGCTCTTCGACGAATTGGCCACCATTGCCCTGGCTCAGCACGACGCCAAAATAAGCTTCAAACTGATGGCTTCCAGAGAAGATATAAAAAAGGGGCTGGAAGTTTTGGAGAAGTTGGACAAAAGTCTCTAATTGTTCTTCTGTCACCGAATTCAGGAAACGCCCCCTCAATCGTCTCTTTGCGATGAGCACCCCTCCCTCCGCTAAGCCCTTTTCGCTAAAATATCACTCATTTACTCGACGATGAGGAAAGATTATGGATATCCGCAAGCAGTTTCTCGACTATTTTGCCTCTAAAGGCCACAAGGTCGTTCCCAGCTCCCCGCTGGTGCCTGACGATCCGACGCTGCTCTTCACCAACGCCGGGATGGTGCAGTTCAAGAGCATTTTCACCGGGGAGGCTCCCATTCCCGAGCCGCCCAGGGCGACCAGTTCCCAGACCTGCATCCGTGCAGGCGGCAAGCACAACGACCTGGACAACGTGGGCTATACCGCCCGGCATCACACCTTTTTCGAAATGCTGGGGAACTTCAGCTTCGGCGACTATTTCAAGAAGGATGCCATCGCCTACGCCTGGGAGTTCGTCAC
>WFQO01000014.1 GCA_015486995.1 Nitratifractor sp.
CTGTCCATCTCCATCACCTCGGCCAGGCTTTGGGGTTCCCGGTCGCGGAAGTGTCGCCAGGCGTCGAGGATCTTGTCGCTCATCGTACCGAAATCGTAGCGCCCCTCCCGGAAGCCTGCCATCGCGGCTTCGTTGGCGGCGTTAAGGACGACGCCGAGGCGGGGGTGGGCGAGGAGCTCCGCTTTGAGTTGCCAGAGGGGGTAGCGCTCGGTATCGATCTCCTCAAAAGCGATGGGGCCGATGCCCAGCAGATCCACGGGGTCGAGGACCGGCTCGGTGACGGGACACTCCAGGGCGTAGGCGATGGGGAGTTTCATATCCACGTCGGCCAGGTGGGCGGTGGTGGAACCGTCGCGAAACTCCACCAGAGCGTGGACGACGGAGTTGCGCTCGATGACCGCATCGACGTGAGGGGTATCGAAGAGCCAGCGGGCTTCGAGAAGTTCGAAGAGTTTGTTGGCCATCGAGGCGCTATCGATGGTGATTTTGTCGCCCATCGACCAGTTGGGGTGGCGGAGAGCTTCGGCGTAATCGGCACTGCGGATTCTCTCGGGATTCCGGTCGCGAAAGGCACCGCCGCTGGCGGTGAGGATGAGGCGCTCGATCGGGCGGCCGTTTTGCAGGTACCAGAGTCCGAAATGTTCCGAATCGATGGGGAAAATCTTCGTCCGGTCCAGAAAAGCCCCGGCGACGACGAGGGACTCTTTGTTGGCCAGGGCCAGTCGGCGGCCCAGCTCCAGAGTTTTGAGGGTGGGAGCGAGTCCGGCGTAGCCGACGAGGGCGTTGACGACCCGGGGCGATGTGCTCTCCTCCAGCAGGCGGAGGATCCCCTCGGGCCCGGCATAGACCCGGGGGTGTCGGATCTCCCCGATGCGCGCGGGATCGGCGATGGCGACCAGTTCCGGTTGGAACTCATCGATCTGCTCCTGGAGCCGTTCGAGATTGTTTCCTGCCACGAGCCCTTCGATCGGGAGTTGATACCGTCGGCAAATTTCGAGGGTATTAAGGCCGATGGAGCCGGTAGATCCGAGAAGGATCATCGTGACGCTCCGCTACGATGATCCTCTCGAATTGAGAATGGAGAATTGAGAATTGAGAATGGGTGTTCCACTGTTCCGCGACAATTCTCCATTCTCCATTCTCCATTCTCAATCATCGTCAGCTTCCCGTCAATTTCAGCAGGACATAGAGGGCCACCGCGGCGTAGAGATAGCCGTCGATGCGATCGAGGACTCCGCCGTGGCCTGGGAGGAGGGTGCCGCTGTCTTTGACGCCGGCTTCCCGTTTGAGGTAACTCTCGAAGAGGTCGCCGAAGATGGAGGCGACGGAGGTGAGAAAGGCGACAAAAAGAGCGTTGAGGAAAAGGTTCTGATGGCCGATCATCAGGAGAAAACCTCCCAGAGTTCCCAGGATGACCCCGCCGTAGACTCCCTCCCGGGTCTTTTTGGGAGAGGTGGGGGAGAAGGGGGTTTTGCCGAATTTCCGCCCTGTGTAGTAAGCCCCCACATCGGTCAGGGCGACGATGACGAGGATCCAGAGCAGGGAGAGCATCCCGTACTCCCGATAGAGCATCCAAAGAAAGAGCATCCCTACCGTCGGATAGAGAATGGGAAAGAGGCTGCGGATCTCGAGACGGCGTCGGTAGGCGAGGATTCCGCCCTGGATCAGAGCCGCGGCGAAGGCGAGGTCGCTGGGGTGGGGGTAGAAAGGGGCCAGGATCCAGATCCCCGCGGCGTAGAGGTAGAGGGACGAATCGGCGACGCGTAAGAGTTGCATCGCCTCTTTGAGCGCCAGGAAATAGACGGCCCCGAAGAAGAGCCAGGTGAGCGCCGGGGTATCGATCACTCCCACGGCGGCGATCAGAAGAAGCAGAAGGGCCGCGGTTTTCCAGCGCTGAGTGTGTTCGTTGGTGGATGACATCGTTCATTCTCCCCGGCTCTTTGTATAGTGGTGCAATTATATCCAAGCTCGGAGGATGAACCTGTATTGTGTATAATGCCCCATATCCGTTTAACCGGGGAAAAGGAGAGGTTGCTATGCTGAAAAATTCCCTAGTGAGTTTCTTTCGTCACGAATCGTCGACGGGAATCCTGCTGATGCTGATGACGCTGCTGGCGATGATCGTCGCCAACTCCCCTCTCAAGAGCTACTACGACGCCTTTCTCGACACCCCCGTCGCGGTGGTGGTCGGACATTTGTCGATCGCCAAACCGCTACTGCTCTGGGTCAACGACGGATTGATGGCGATCTTCTTCTTTATGGTAGGGCTGGAGATCAAACGTGAAGCGGTCGAAGGAGAGCTGCGGGACTTGCGCAAGGTGGCGGCGCCGGCGATGGCGGCGGTGGGGGGAATGCTCCTACCCGCGCTCTTCTACAGTGCCTTCAACTGGGGAAATCCCGGTGCGATGAAGGGATGGGCGATCCCCTCGGCGACCGACATCGCCTTTGCCCTGGGAATCCTCTCGCTGCTGGGCAACCGGGTGCCGACGGTGCTGAAACTTTTCCTGCTGACTTTGGCGATCATCGACGACCTGGGGGCGATCATCATTATTGCGCTTTTTTATACCTCGGGTCTCTCCTACCTGGCGCTTGCGGTGGTCGCGGCGACGATCCTCATCCTCTGGTGGATGAATCGCCGGGGAGTCACCAACAACGCCGCCTACATTCTGCTTGGAGTGGTCCTCTGGGTGGCAACCCTCAAGTCCGGCGTCCACGCGACTTTGGCGGGAGTGGTTCTCGGCCTCTTCATCCCGATCAAAAACAACCGCGAGAGTTTCCTTGCGCTGGAGCACTCCCTGCACGTACCGGTCAATCACGTGATTCTGCCGCTCTTCGCTTTTGTCAATACCGGCATCGACTTCGCCGGGGTGACCCTCAAGGATTTCACCCACAGTATCACGCTGGGGATCGTCTCGGGCCTCTTTCTGGGCAAACAGTTGGGGATTTTCCTCTTTACTTGGCTAGCGGTCAAGCTGGGCCTTGGGCGTCTGCCCGAGGGGGTCGACTGGAAAATGCTCTACGGTGTGGGGATCCTCGGGGGGATCGGCTTTACGATGAGCCTTTTTATCGGATCTTTGGCTTTCGAATGTTCGGGCAAGGCCTGCTTCCCTCCGGTGGACGAACGGATGGGAATCCTGATCGGCTCGCTGATCTCGGGGATCGTAGGCTATCTCTATCTTCGCTTTTTCACAGCGAAAAACGCCGGGGAGGATGAGGAGAGATCCGCCTGAAACGGCCGCTCCCCTGTGCTATAATCCCTCGCTTATATCTTTAGAAAATCAAAGGATCAGACAATGCCGATGCTCGATTCGTTTATGGTGGATCATACCCGTATGCCCGCCCCCGCCGTGAGGGTGGCCAAAACGATGCAAACCCCCTGCGGAGACACCATCACCGTCTTCGATCTGCGCTTTTGCAAACCCAACGAAGAGATGATGAGCGAAAAGGGGATCCATACCCTCGAGCACCTCTTCGCCGGCTTTATGCGGGAGCATCTCAACGGCGACGGCGTCGAAATCATCGACATTTCGCCGATGGGTTGCCGAACCGGCTTTTATATGTCGTTGATCGGTACGCCTTCGGAGCTGCAGGTGGCCGAAGCGTGGCGGGCCTCGATGGAGGATGTCCTCGCCGTTCCCTCCCAGGAGGCCATCCCCGAGCTCAACATCTACCAGTGCGGCAGTTGCAAAATGCACTCCCTCGAGGAGGCGCAGCAGATCGCCCGGGAGGTCCTGGAGAAGGGAATCGGCATTATGGACAACGAAGCGCTGAAGCTCGATCCGGCGAAGATCGAGGGGGCAAAATGCTGATCACCCTGCCGGTGCGGGGCGATGACCCCAAAAAAGCGAAGATCGTCCCTCGGGCCGAAGCGGAGCAGTGGGCCCTCGTCGATTTCGACGAGGGGGTGGTCCGCTCGGTCACTTTCCACCCCTCCTGGGAGGAGACGGGGGCGGATTGGATCGATTTCGCCGTTCTGGAAAACCGCTACGAAAACGCGATGGATCTGATGGAGGCGGGGATGATGGTTCTCGCCCGGCGCCCCGGCCAGGACGACATCGAGCTGGTCATCGAAGGCTTCAAGTTCAAAGAGTTGGACGAAGTAGGCTTCTGATCCGCGCAATGCCACAATCCTCCGACAAAAAACGCCCCGTACGCACCGCCGACGGGAGCGTGACGCTCTACTCCGAACGTTTCGACGAGTGTTATCATTCCACCCGCGACGGTGCTCTGCGCGAATCCCTGCAAAAGCACATCCTCCCCGCCTTTTCGCTTTTGCCTCCCAAAGAGGAGATCACGATTCTCGATGTCTGTTTCGGCCTGGGGTACAACAGCTGGACGACGCTCCATTATTTGCGGAAGCACTCCTCCCCTGAAAAAGTGACGATTCTCTCCCCGGAGTTCGATCGGGAATTGGTGGCTTCCTTGCAAAATTTCGACTATCCGTCGGAGTTCGAGCCGTTGCGGCCGATTATCGAAGCGGTGAGCCGGGAAGGAGTGTATGAAGAGGAGCGTTTTCGTATCGAGATCCTCTTCGGCGATGCCCGAGAGCGGATCCCCGAAATCGATCGGCCCGTCGATATCGTCTATCAGGACCCCTTCAGCCCCAAGAAAAATCCTCTGCTTTGGACCCGGGAGTATTTTGCCGAGTTGCGTCGCATTGTCTCAGATGATGTGATAGTGACTACCTACTCCAGCGCAACGCCGGTGCGGATGGGGCTCTACGAAAACGGCTTTCTCCTCTACGAACCCCCCAGCGAAGGGGTCCGCAGCGGTACCGTCGCTTCCTTGCGCCCTCTGGATCTCAAGCCGATCGATATGGAGTTAAAGAAGCAGCGTAATCCGGCGGCGGCGAGTATGAGGGATGCCGATTTTCTTTGAAAATCGGGATTCGTGTCACGCCTCTCACACTCTGTGGAATTCCCTCCTTCATTTCTTTTTCTTTGTTTCGTGACAAAGAAAAAGGAAACGAAGCAAAGAAAAAGAAAACGCGAAGGACTGACGTCAGACAGAACGTCCTCTTTGCATTGATGACTGTATATGAAGTGCCGTAAGTTTGACCGTGCCAAATGCATTAGCAATCAAACACACACAAAGACGTTTGGCAGGGCCACACCTACCAGAAGAGCGGAATTTTAACGCCGTAGGCTCTTTCGTTTTTCCCAAAAGAGTCGCACTCCGCGGATGGGCCCGTAGAGGATGTAGGCGAGAATGACGAGGCCGAGGCCTTCGGCGGGGAAGAGGTAGAGGGTGGAGGCGATGAGGGTCAGGATGACGAGGGTCTTGAGCATCATCGGACGGTCGAGATCGATGCGTTTGAAGGAGGGGTAGCGGATATTGCTGACCATCAGCAGGGCGACACCCAGACTGAGGATCAGTAGCAGAACCTCAAGCGCAGGGAGGGGTTGCTTCTGCAGGAGCAACGACCAGGAGGCGATAAACACGGCGGCGGTGGGGATCGGGAGGCCGATGAAGACCGAGGGGTCGTTTTGGGCGTTGGTGACATTGAAGCGGGCCAGACGGATGGCTCCGAAGATCACATAGAGCGCCGTCACGAGGACCCCGAAGCGCCCGTAGTCTTTGCCGATCTGAAAGTACAGAAGCAGCGCCGGTGCGGTGCCGAAAGCGACGATATCGGCGAGGGAGTCGAACTCCATACCGAAACGGCTCGTGGTCTGGGTGAGCCGGGCGACACGCCCGTCGAGGCCGTCAAAGATCAGAGAGAGAAAGATCAGCCAGGCGGCGGGTCCGAAGTCTCCCCGGCTCGCTTCGACGATGCTCAGAATACCGGTGAAGATGGAGGCGGCGGTGAAGAGATTGGGGAGGATGAAGATGAGGCGGGGTTTTCGGGGGGGCATACTCACGCCTCAGGCTTTCCGTCGTCCTCGGGCTTTTGCGCAGTCGAAGTATCGTCCGAAACGGGAGAAGAGGTATCGCTTTCACCGTTGCGCGTTTGGGGTTCGGCATTCTTCTGCGTATTCTCTTCGGCCCGTTTCTTGGCACGCTCCTCCCGTTCACAGCGCTCCTGCTCCACTTTGTCGTTGTGGGCGAGGCGGCTGGGAAGGTTGTGACGCTTTTCGAACTCTTCGATGATTTCGCGTACTTTACACCCTTCGATCACTTCCACATCGAGGAGGACTTTGGCCATTTCGTGGATCGCTTCGCCGTAATCTTTGAGCGTCTGTTTGACGTGGGCGTAGCGCTCGTCGAGGAGTTTTTTGACCGCTTCATCGATCGCTTCGGCGGTCTTTTCACTGTAATCTTTGATCACTTGGCCGCCATTGAGGAACGCACCGCCGGCGTTTTTCTCCAGGACCATCAGACCGGCGACGTCGCTCATCCCGTATTTGGTGATCATATCCTTGATGATGTCGGTGGCCCGCTGCAGGTCGTTGCCCGCCCCGGTGGAGATGTCGCCGATGAAAATCTCTTCGGAAGCCCGGCCCCCGAGAAGGACGTCGATCTCGGCGAGGAGTTCGTGCTTCTGCTTGAGGAAACGGTTCTCCTCGTCGGGGAGATGGAGCGTATAGCCCAGGGCGCCCAGCCCCCGGGGGATGATGGAGACTTTGGTGACGCGGGTCGCGCCCTCGGTCAGCTCCGCCATCAGGGCGTGGCCGCTCTCGTGGTAGCTGACGATCCGTTTCTCGAGGTCGTTGATCTTGCGGTTTTTTTTCTCCAGGCCGACGAAAGCGCGCTCGATCGCCTCCATCAGGTCGGATTGCTCGATCTGCTTCTTGTTCTGACGGCCGGCCAGGAGCGCCGCTTCGTTGATGATGTTGGCCAGGTCGGCTCCGGCAAGGCCGGCGGTGGCTTTGGCCACCTCTTCCAGGTCCACGTCGGGGGCGAGTTTGACATCCCGACTGTGGATCTTCAGGATCGCCAGGCGCCCTTCGAAGTCGGGCTTGTCCACGAGGACCTGCCGGTCGAAGCGTCCGGCACGCAGCAGAGCGGGGTCGAGGACTTCGGGGCGGTTGGTGGCGGCCAGGACGATGACGGGGGTGTCGGAGCCGAAGCCGTCCATTTCGGCCAGGAGCTGGTTGAGCGTCTGTTCGCGCTCGTCGTTACCGCCCATCGGGCCGCCGGAGGTCCGGCTCTTCCCGATGGCGTCGATCTCGTCGATGAAGATGATCGACGGCGCCTCCTTTTTGGCCTGTTCGAAGAGGTCCCGTACCCGGCTGGCTCCGACACCGACGAACATTTCGATGAAACTCGATCCGTTGACGGAGAAGAAGGGGACGCTCGCCTCTCCGGCGACGGCCTTGGCCAGCAGGGTCTTTCCGGTCCCCGGAGGGCCCACGAGCAGGACGCCTTTAGGGATCTTGGCTCCCAGGGCGATGTAGCGTTCGGGATATTTGAGGAAGTCGACGATCTCTTTGACCTCCTCCTTGGCTTCGTCCACACCGGCGACATCGTCGAATTTGACGTCGGGCTTTTCACTGTTGATCAGTTTGCCCGCCTTGCCGACACCGAGGATACCGCCGCCCATTCCTTTGGACATCCGTTTGGCGAGGAAGATCCAGATGGCGAAAAAGATCAATATCGGCAGCAGCATACTGATCATTTCGCTGACGAATCCGTTGCCCATCACTCCGTCGTAGGGGATGTTCTTTTCGTCCAGGATTTTGATGAAGTCGGGGTCGTTGGTGGGGATCCGCTCGGCGATGTAGCGTACCTTCCGCTCCCCGTCTTCGCCCACGGCTTCGATGGCCGTAGGCGTGATCTTGACCTTGAGGATTTTGCCCTCTTTGGCGAGTTTTTTCACCTCGGAGTAGCTGACCTTCTTGGTGACGGCGATGCCCTGGTTCTGTCCCATCATCATTTGGTTGAAGCTTCCGCTCTGATCCCCGATGAGGAGTTTGAAGACGAGAATGATGACGATGGAGAAGAGCGCGAACGCCAGCAGCGGGTTGTCGTTGAAGAAATTGTTTTTGTTGTTTTTGTTCTTGTTGGGGTCGTTGGCCATAGAGTTCCTTTGGTTCTGAAATCTTTTTGAAAGAAATAATGTGCGACTGTATCAAAAATTCTGGGTATTTATGGTTAAAAATCTTGTCGATCGGCAAGAAAGTGGATAATTTTTCTCATCTTTGCTCTTCCCGGGCAGGGAACGGGCCTACGCCCGGTAGACGAGAGTGACCCACTCGTCCCGGCTTCTGCGCTCCAGGAGCTCGAGATCTTCGAAGGCTTCGGCTACGGGCGCCTCTTTTTTGTCCAGAATTCCCGAGAGGATCAGGGTGCCGCCCGCCTTTACCCGGGCTTTGAGTTGGGGGGCGATGGCTTTGAGGACGTCGGCGATGATGTTGGCGACGACCACGTCGTAGCTTTTGCCGCTTTTGTGGGCGGAGCCTTCCCAGATGGCTTCGTACTTTTCCCCGTTGAGGGCGAAGTTTTCCGCGGCGCTCTGTACCGCCAGGGGATCGGTGTCGCAGAGCTCCACCTGCGCGCCGAGTTTGCGGGCCGCCAGGGCCAGGATCCCGCTGCCGCAGCCCACGTCCAGCAGAGTATCCCCCTCCCGGATCCGCTCGCCCAGGGCCTCCAGGCAGCTGTGGGTCGTGGCGTGGTGGCCGGAGCCGAAGGCGAGGGCGGGGTTGATGAGGATGTTGATCTTCCCTTCCTTTGGAGCGTACCATTCGGGATGGATGTAGAAAGGGCCCGCTTCGATGGGTTGGACCGAATCCTGATAGCTTTGAATCCAGTCGACGTTCTCCTTCTCCTCCTCTTCGATCTGAAGAGGGATTTTTGCCTCTTCGGCGAGCGTACGGACCGCATCGACGACCGTTGTGCTCTCCTTCTCTGTACGCAGGATCACCCGGTCGTTCCCGTATTCGATCGCTTCGTCGCTGACCGAGGCGATGAAGTCGGCCAGCAGGTCGACGAAAGCGGGCTCGGTGAGAAAACGGAGTTCGGTATAGCGCTCTTGCATCACCGGGCCTCCCGGGCGAGTCGGAAAGCTTCGGCCAGATCGAGGGTCCCTTCGTAGAAAGCTTTTCCGACGATGGTGCCGTAGATCCCGGCGTCGATGAGTTTGCGGATATCCTCGATGTCTTTGAGGCCTCCGCTGGCGATGGTGGGCAGGCCGCTGGCTTCGGCGATGGAGCGGGTGAACTCCACGTTGATCCCGCTGAGCATTCCGTCGCGGCCCACGTCGGTGCAGATGATCGCTTCGACGCCGGCGTCGGCGAAAGCCCGGGCCAGGTCGGTGGCTTGCATTTGGCTCACCTCCGCCCACCCTTCGACCGCGACCATCCCGTCCATGGCGTCGATGCCGACGACGATGGGATATTTGGCCGCCATTTCCCGGACGAAGTCGGGATCTTTGACGGCGACGGAGCCCAGGATCAGCCGATCGACTCCCAAGTCGAGATACATCCGGATCGTCTCCTCGTCCCGGATCCCGCCGCCGAGCTCCATTTTCAAGTCGCAGTTTTCCCGGATTTTTCGGATCTGCTCCAGATTTTTGGGCTCTCCGGCGAAGGCGCCGTTGAGGTCCACCAGATGAAGCCATTCGCTTCCGAGCTCTTCGAAATGCTTGGCCACCTGCCAGGGTTCGTCGCTGTAGATCTTGGCCGAATCCATCAGCCCCTTGGAGAGCCGGACCGCTTGGCCGTCTTTGAGATCGATGGCGGGGAGGATTATCATTTTTGACCTCCGACGGAACTGAGTAAGTAGTGGGTAGTGGGTAGTGGGTAGAGATTCAATCTATATCCTTTTTTTCAAAATGCCTGAATACCCAATGCCGATCCGCACAGCGGATCTCAATGCCCGGGTTTTCATAGTTTCGTAAAATTCTCCACGATTTTCAGGCCGTGGTTGTGGCTCTTTTCCGGGTGGGGCTGGAAGCCGTAGACGTTTTCGCGCTGGACGGCGCTGACGAAATCGTAGCCGTAATGGGTCTTTCCAATGGCGCATTCGTCGTCGCAGAGGGCGTGGTAGGAGTGGACGAAATAGAGGTAGAACTCCTTGGGAAGCCCCGCGAAGATGGGAGAATCTTTCCGGACGAAAAGTTCGTTCCACCCCATATGCGGGATCTTGTGGGGGCGGTCGAACTTCGTTTCATCGAAGCGGACGACCCGTCCCGGGATCAGTCCCAGCCCTTTGTGGGTACCGAACTCTTCGCTTTCGTCGAAGAGCAGCTGCATCCCCAGGCAGGTTCCCATCAGCGGTTTGCCGCTTTGGGCGAAGTCCCGGATCGCCTCGGCCATTCCCGAATCCTCCAAAGAGCGCATCGCGTCGGGGAAGGCCCCTACGCCGGGCAGCTGGACCCGGTCGTACGCCTGGAGACGTTCGGGATCGCTGACCAGCTCCGCTTTGGCTCCCACTTTGGCGAAGGCGTTGAGGACGGAACCGAGGTTGCCCATATTGTAGTCGACGACGGCGATCATTTTGTGCTCCCTATGGGTGCAAAATGATCGAGTGAGGAGTGAGGAGTGAGGAGGCGAAAGCTATGCTTTCGAATGGTGAATGGTGAATGGTGAATGGTGAATGGTTTCGGTTTGCGTTGCTTTGCAACGCTTTTATTGAAATGGAGGCGGGACTTCAGTCCCGCAAGGTAGGGCTGAAGCCCTGCCTCCAAATGACCAATGACCAATAACCAATGACTGAATGAACTCACTTCCGCTTACCTTTTCGGGATTAAAAATTATATGATTATATCCAATGGAAACCAAGTCAAATTTCCAGCCGTCCCAACTCTTCGTCGATTGCCCGGGCGAAGGGATCGTAGTAGCCCCGTTCCCGAGGCATTTTCTCTCTCATTTCTCCCAGCGAACGGGCGTAGTCTTCGGGAGTGAGTTTCCCTTTGAGAAGTTCGTATTTGAGCCAGAGCCAGTAAGTGTTGAGGACATCGGATTGGCAGTATTCCCGGATCTTCTCCAGTTTGCCGGCGAAGTAGAGCTCGGTGACCTGATCGCCGCTGACGTCGTATTTGCCCGGGATACCCGCCATCGTGCAGAGCAGGTCGAGTTTGAGGTTGCGTACCGCGCCGAAATTGCCGAGGGTTTCGAGCAGATCGGTGTGGAACTCCTCGGCGTAGCGTTGACGGTAGTTTTCCCATTTGGTTTTGTTGAGCTGGGGGTTGTTCTGATCGAACCACGCGGGAAAGGAGAGGTTGTATTTCATCGCCCGGATCAGCAGCATCGGCATATCGAAGCTTCGGCCGTTGAACGAGACGAGCCGGGGGTTGCGCTCTTCGATGTAGTCGAAGAAGTGACGGATGATCGCCTCCTCTTCGTCGCTCCCGTTTCCGAAATCCCCCACCTTGAGGAAGGTACCGAAGTCGTCGGCGATGACGGCGGAGAGGGCGACCACACGGTGGTAGGGGAGGGGGAGGAAGGTGTTGCCGTTGTGCGCCTCGGCGAAATCGCTTTGGGCTTTGGCGATCGCGGCGGCGTCTCCGAGCCCCTCCACGGAGAAATTGCGGCGGATCAATTCGATATCGGGGATCGTTTCGCAGTCGAAGATGCAGATCATTGTCAACCTTGCTAATTGGTGGGTTTGGCTAAAATTATAACCAACGAAAATCGGGCAAGGGAGAGCGGTGAAGAAGCAGCTGGAGTATTGGGGAGTGCGGGGATTGCTGGGGCTGAGCCGTCTGATGCCCCGTGCGTCGCTCTACGCATTGTCGGAGCTGATCGTGGAACGTAGCTACGGGCCGGGAACGCGGCGCCACCGCCGAATCCTGGAGCATTTGCGTATCGCCTTTGCCGACACAAGCGAAGCACAGCGGGAGCGGATCGCCGCAGAGTACCGGCGGCAACGGGCCGCGTTTTTCGTCGAGACGGTGCTGATGCTGACGGGGCGTTTCGATTACGAAGGGGCCGTCCTCAATCTCGAAGAGGCCCGCCGAAAGATCGAAGCGTTGAAAGAGCGAAACGAACGGGGAATGGTCTTCTTGGTCTCCCACTACGGCAACTGGGAATTCCTGGCGCAGTTTTTCGCCCTCAACGGCCTGCCCGGCACCCTGGTCGCCAAGGAGCAGCACAAAAGCCCCCTCATCGATGAGCGGATCATCCAGCCTTACCGTCGAAGCTTCGGCCACCGTGTCATCGAACGTAAAGGTGCCTTGCGGGCCATCGCGAAGATTTTGAAAAACCGCGAAGGGGTGGGGATGCACATCGACCAGATGATCCCCCCGCCCAACGGTGTCCTCATCGACTTTTTCGGCAAGGAAGCCTACGCCTCCAAAAGTATGGCGCAGCTCAAACTCCGCTTCGATCCGCTGATGGTCCCGATCTTCGCGGTACGGGAAGGGCGGGAGAAGTTTCGCATCGTGATCCGCGAACCGGTGGAGTACCGCGCCGAGGGGATCGAAGATCCTGAAGAGAAGATCCGGGCCCTCACCCAACGCTACACCGACATTCTGCTGGAGCAAATCCGCAAAGAGCCGGCGCAGTGGGAATGGAGCTACAAGCGGTGGAGGAGGCCATAAGGCGCCAATGGCGCCGTCATTGGGGTGAGGTTATAATATTTTCTGAAACTTCTTGACAGAATTCCGTCAATGGCGTAAACTCCTAACTCCTAGTAGCCATCAGTCCACCGGTCGATAATCCTTCTTCATCGCCTCTTTTTTCTTCTTTTCCAGGGCCTCTTTTTTCTTCTTTTCCATCATCACGGCGTCACGGAGCTCCTCTTCGCCGTCGAAGCGGGCACCGTCGAGAAATTTGGATTGGTCGTCGAACTGTCCGCTGCGCAGACCCCAGAGCAGGGCGATAAGGCCCAGGGCGCCGAGGAACGTCGAGACTCCCAGCATCAATGCCATAATCGAATCGCTCATCTTTTTCCTTTCAGGAAGTTATTGGTCATTGGGGGCAGGGCTTCAGCCCTGCATTTGCGGGACTAAAGTCCCGCCTCCAAAGAAAGCGTTGCAAAGCAACGCATACCGGAATTCTTCACTCTTCACTCTTCACTCTCAATTTGATCCGCATAGAGTTGCCCACGACAAAGAGGGAGCTCAGGCTCATCGAGAGGGCGGCGACGAGGGGGTTGACGTAGCCCAGGACCGCCAATGGGACGGCGACGGAGTTGTAGAGGACGGAGAAGCCGAGGTTTTGCTTGACGCTGCGGAAGGTGCGGCGGCCGATGAGAAAAGCGTCGGCGAGGTGTTGGGGACGGTCTTCGAGGAGGACGATGTCGCTCACTTCGATGGCGATATCGGCGCCGCTGCCCATCGCTACGGCGATGTCGCTGCGGGCGAGGGCGAGGGCATCGTTGATCCCGTCGCCGGCCATCACGACGATGTGCCCCTCTTTGTGAAAACGGTCGATCATATCGGCTTTGTCCTGGGGAAGAAGGCGGGCGTAAGCTTCGTCGATTCCCGCCTCCAGAGCGATCCGCCGTGCCGCCGCTTCGTGATCGCCGGTGAGCATCACCACCTTGACGCCCAGCGTCTTGATGGCGGCCAGAGCTTCGTAGGCTCCCTCTTTGAGGCGGTCACGCAGCTCGATGAGGGCGACGATCTTCCCGTCGATGGCGAAAAGGAAGAGG
This sequence comes from Nitratifractor sp., assembly GCA_015486995.1. Classification (GTDB taxonomy): domain Bacteria; phylum Campylobacterota; class Campylobacteria; order Campylobacterales; family Sulfurovaceae; genus Nitratifractor. The sequence goes on from WFQO01000014.1 coordinate 13,477, forward strand.
GTCTCGCTGCTTTCGACTTTGACGGGGATTTTTAGCGTATCCATCAGCGCGACGTTGCCCCCCGCCAGCTTGTGTCCGCGATATTCGGCGGTGACCCCCTGGGCCTGGATCTCTTTGAAGTGTTCCAACTCCGGGGGACGCAGGTCGGGGTAGCGCTCGCGCAGCCAGCGGGCGACCCCCTGGCTGACGGGGTGGTTGCTGCCGGAGACGAGGGCCAGCAGCAGCGCGGGGTCGAATCCCTCTTCGGTTCGGAAGTTGACGACACTGGGGCGCCCCTCGGTGACCGTGCCGGTCTTGTCCACGGCCAGGAGGTCGCTTTTGGCCACGGTCTCCAACTGGGCCGCCTCTTTGAAAAGGATTCCCCGTTTGGCGGCCCGGGAGATGCCGACCAGGGTCGCCATCGGCGTGGCCAGCCCCAGGGCACAGGGGCAGGCGATGACGATGACGCTGATGGCGACGATGAGCGCCCGCTCGAATGAGCCGCTGTACCAGAGCCATCCGGCGAAGGTCAGCAGGGCGATGGAGAGGATGATGACGGAGAAGTAGCCCGAGACGACATTGGCCAGCTGCTCGATGCGGGGCTTTTTGGTCACCGCGTCGCTGAGCAGCTCCGTGATCTGATGCAGGAGGGATTCGTCCGCGCGTTTGGTCGCTTCGTAGCGGACCACCGAATCGAGGCAGACGGTCCCGCTGAGGATCTCGTCGCCTGCCTCTTTGAGGATCGGTTCGCTCTCTCCGGTCAGAGGGCTTTCGTCAAAAAGCGCGCTGCCTTGGCGCAGGATCCCGTCGAGGGCGACTTTCTCCCCGGGTTTGAGCTCGATGAGGTCGCCGGGCTCGACGTTTTCGATGGAGACGAGGGCTTTTTCCCCGTCTCTGACGACGGTGGCTTCGGTGGGTATTGAGCCGATGATCTTGTCCAGCGTATCCACCGCCTGGCGCTTGCTGAGGACTTCGAGATATTTCCCTACCAGGACGAACGTGATGATCATCGTCACCGAGTCGAAGTAAACTTCCCCCTTGAGGGTGATCATCGCGTAGATAGAGTAGAGGTAGGCCAGGGTCGCTCCGGCGGCGACGAGGAGGTCCATATTGATGAAGCGGTTTTTGAGCCCGTACCAAGCTCCGCGGAAGAAGATCCAGCCGCTGTAGAAAAGCGTCGGCGTCGCCAGAATGAATTCGGCGATGTTGAGGATGTTTTTGTGCCCCCGCTCCATTCCGCTGAAGTAGCCGGCGTACTGGGCGATGGCGATCCACATAATGTTCATCGTGGCAAAAACGCCCACGAGGATCCGGGAGTAGTAGTCGTTGCGCACCTTGACCGCTCGCTCCTCCTGAAGCGCCGGATCGTAGGGGTAGGCGTTGTAGCCGATGTTGCGGATGGTTTCGATGATTTGCGAGAGGCGGATCTGCTCCGGATCCCAGACGACCTTGGCTTTGTTGTTGGAGTAGTTGATGGTCGCTTCGATGACGCCGGGGGTCTGATGGAGGACCTTTTCGTTGAGCCAAACGCATGCCGAGCAGTGGATCCCCTCGATGATGAGGTGGATCTCGTTGAATCCTTCCGGGGTGGTGCGGACATATTTCTTGTGGAAGCCTTCCAGATCGAAACGATCAAGGTCCTCTTTTTTGTCCCGGGATTTGTCGGCGGGTTCCAGGGTTTGATGGCCCAGCTTGTCGTAGAAAGTATCGAGCCCCTCCTCTTTGAGGAGATGATAGACCCCCTGGCATCCCTTACAGCAGAAATAGAGAGGTTTGCCGTTCTCCTCTTCGGTGAGCATCACCGATTCGTCGAACTCCAGATGGCAGTGGGTACAGGGGACTCGGGCCAAAGAGGCGCTCCTTCGGATTTTTTCGTGTTTATTACCGTACCCAGTAAATACCTTAATCTTTGATGCTCCGATTTCGTTCACAGGCAAGGAGGATTTTTGCAGGACTCGCCAAAGCGAATTCAAAAAAATCCAACGCAGTATGTGGGCGAAAGCGGTGCACCCTTCGGGGAGGACGATACGCAGCAATCTGCGCGCAAAAAAACCTTCGAATTACCTACGGGTAGTCCTTCAGCTTTTTTCACGCACATCTTACTGCGTATCGTCCTCTCAAAGTTTAAGGTATTTACTGGGTGCGGTAATATTGTATCCCAAAAAGGTAAGCGTTATGACGCGGTGCGCCAATTAGACGGAGGTCGCTGAGGAGTCAGGAGACGATCTCGACCGCTCCGCCTCGGCGGCCGTCGGCGGCCCCGCTATAGTCACCGGTGACGGCGTTGACTCCGCCGAAAAAGAGGCTGGGGCTATCGAATTCGGTGACAGGATAGAGCCGTCGGGCGGCTTCGAGGATTTCGAGGCTGTACCCCGGTTCGAAGAAGAGCTCCCCTTTTTCGTAATGGATTCGGGGAGCGTCGACGGCATTACGAATCGTTTCGCCGAAGCGCAGGTAGCGCTCGACCACTTCGACGATGGCGCTGCGGATTCGGTTGGAACCTGCACTACCGAGAATCAGGATGGGAGTCCCCTCCGGGCCGAAAGCCATCGTCGGCGCCATCATCGAGGGCAGACGAACCCCCGCGGGCCATTGGAAGAATCCGTGGGGGTTGAGGTCTTCTTCTCCGAGCATATTGTTCATCATTATCCCCGTGCCCGGGGCGACGATACCGCTCCCCTCCCCGTTGGTGGAAGTGACGGAGGCGGCGTTGCCTTCGGCATCGATGACCGAGATATGGGTGGTGTTCCCCCAGAGATCGATACGCCGGTCGAAGCGCTCGAAGTAGTGGAGCAAAAGGGCGTGGTCGGTGACGACCTTCGCCAACTCGGGATCGTGCAGACGGGCATCGACCTGCTCTTTGCGAAACTCTCCCGTTACCGCCATCGCTTCGACTAAGTCCCGGACGTACTCGAGGGCCTCGGAGCTTCGCGCTTCGCTGCGGCGCAGGAGCTCGAGCGTGAAAGCGATGAGGATACCTCCGGCGGAGGGCGGGGGATTGGTGGCGACACGATAGCCCCGGTAGTCGAAACTGATCGGTTGGCGTTTTTGTATCTCATAACGCTCCAGATCCTCCCGGCGCAGCGACCCGCCGGCTTCCCGGTAGAGCCGATCCAGGCGTTCGGCGATCTCTCCCCGGTAGAAGAGATCGGCCCCCTCCCGGGCGAAGGCTTCGAGAAAGTCGGCGTAGTCGGGATTGCGTACCGGGCGTTCGGCGTCGAGGAGGCACCCTTCGGGGACGTAAAGCGCTCTGGACGCCTCGGTAGAGCGCAGGATCGGCTCGAGTAGGCAGACGAAGCTGGCCTGGAGTTTGCTTAGGCGGATCCCCTCCCGGGCGTATTCGACGGCCGGAGCGATGATTCGCTCCATCGGTAAGCGCCCCCGTTCTTGGTGGATACGGTCGATCCCCGCAGGCATCCCGGGGACTGCGGTGGAGGCGGCGCCGATATGAAACTGCTGCACCGTCGTACCGAAATCGACGTCGATGGGATAGAAATCGGGTGTTTTGCAGCGTTGGGGCGGTACATCGACGAAAAAGTCATAGAGGAGCGCGCTCTCGCCGGGGGAGTGGGCCATCAGAAAGCCTCCTCCCCCCAAACTGGTCAGCATCGGTTCGGCCAGGGGGGCCGCCAGCATTGCGGCACAGGCGGCATCGAATGCGTTGCCTCCCTCTTCGAGGATCCGAGCTCCGGCCCGGGCGGTCAGCCGATCTCCGGCGGCGATGACACCTTTTGGCATTGGACTCCTTTTGTCGTGTTGTGTGTTAAGTGTTATGTTGTCCGGGACGTTTGACACGGTCAAACCTACCGATTTCAATCCGGAATGATAACGTGAACCGCGTAGGTTTGGCCCCGCCAAACGTTACCGTCGAGCATTTGTCCATCGGGGAAGACTGTCTCTTTCGACAGAACGTTTTCGAAAAACCATGTTGTCTCGTAGAAGGTTCGCCCCTGAGACGTTTGACACGGTCAAACCTACCTCTACCCCGAATGATAACGAGAACCACGTAGGTTTGGCCTCGCCAAACGTCACTGTTTGCGACTGTTATTCGATCAATTCCTCCCGGATGACCGCCTTGAAGTCTCCCGTCTCTTCGTAGATCCGGCGGAGTTTGCGCGCGACGGTTTCCCGGTCGATCAGATCGTGCAATGCTTGCCGATCCTCCGGTCGGGCTCCCAGGGCCTCGAAGCTGCCGGTTCGTTCGAGCATTTCAGCCAGTTCGTGGGCCTTTTCACGGATCGGGACGACCCGGTCGCCTTCGATGAAATGGCCTTTCATCCCGTGGCGGACGGCGTTCCATTTGTTTTGCTTGCTGATTTGATGGTAAACCCGTCCTACGGGATACTGGGTCAGGCGGTGCATCAGGGCCTGATAAAACAGGGCGATGAGCCGCAGCCGCTCCCGGTCATAAAAAGCGTCGCAGACCCGCAGCTCCACCGTCCCGAAGCCCTGGTGGATCCGTACATCCCACCAGACATCCTTGGCGCTTTGGATCGTACCGGTAGCATAGAGTTGCTCCATCAGGCTGCAATACTCCCGATAGCTGCCGAAATATTCCGGGATTCCCGCCCGGGGAAGGCGCTCGAAGATTTTGCTCCGATAGGATTGGAGACCCGTGTCCTCACCGAGATGGAAAGGGGAGTTGGCCGAAAGGGCCAGAAAGATCGGCAGGTAAGTGATACTGGCATTGTAGGCCCGCAAGGCGGCCTCTTCATTGGGCATCGCCACGTGAATGTGCAGCCCGCTGATGAGGAAGTTTTTGAGGACGATCTGCAGCTCTTCGGCGAAGGCGGCGTAGCGGGGATCCTCGAAGCGTTCGTTGTCCTCCTTGCGCTCGAAAGGGTGGGTGGCCAGAGCCGCCAGGCGGATCCCCTCTTTCTCTCCGATGCGGGTGAGGGCGTGCAGGGCGTTCATCACGAAATCCGCCGCTTCATCGGCGCTGCGACAGACGGGGGTAACGATCTCTACCATCGACTGGAGCAGTTCCTGATGGACGTTGGGGCGCAGAGCCTCGGGTAGATGTTCGAAGAGATAGGGGGAGCGGTTGGCCGGCTTCATCGTCTCGGCGTCGATGAGGCGCACTTCCAGTTCGACTCCCAGCGTCCAGGGATCTTCCGGATGAAAGATGGAGAGATCGCAGCTTCGGGACATCTCGTAGCCTTTTTTCAGACTATTTTAGCGAAATGAATCTTCCCGGAGAATGCTCGTGGGCGCTTTCATTCTCCGTGAATCATTTTGGAGACCAGGCACTCTCTGGTGGCCAGCTCATATCGGATCACCCCGCCGATGTGTAGGGCGATGAGAACCATCAATGGCCAAAAGAGGGATTCGTGAAGTTCTTTGGCCCAGTGGGCACTCTCCTTGGAGATGCCCAACGCATCGTGGAAATAGTAGAAAGCCCCCGTCAGGGCGATGACGAGGATCGTCAGGCAGATCAGCAGGTGGATTATGTTCTTGAAACGTTCCATCATATTTTCGCTTCGCAGCACTTTGAGGAGAGGAAGCTGCGCGTCCCCCCGCAGCATGGCGACGATGCGCAAAGCGATGGCGATGCCCAGAAAGATAGCCAGGATGTAGTGCCACTCCCACATCGGAGCCCGAATCGCCTTGGCGACAGCGACGGCCTGGTCGGGAGTGAGGGCGATATGGAAGCTCTCCAATTTGGCCCGGATAATCTCGGCGTTGATGTTTTTGTTCAAAAAACTCATTCGCAGGAAGACGGTGCCTGCCAATCCCAGGACCGAAAAGGCCGTCAGCCAGTGCCAGAGTCGGAAAAGGGGTGTAAATTTCTGCTGCATTTCTTCCTCCCTTTTGTAGTGTTTTAGCTGATATAATACTCAAATTTCCACAGAGTAGGTGAGAATGAAGTACCGTCGGGAGCTGTCTGCCGCTTTCAAGGCATCGATACCGGTAATGATGGGTTACAGTGTTCTCGGTTTCGCTTTCGGTCTCTTGATGACTTCTCAGGGGTACCCTTGGATCCTGCCGGTGGCGATGTCGGCACTGATTTATGCCGGGGCTCTCCAGTTTCTGGCGCTGGGCTTTTTCCAGGCCAAAGCGGGGCTGGGGCAGATCTTTGTCGCGTCGATCTTTGTCAATATCCGTCAAGCTTTTTACGGTCTCTCCCTGCTGAAAAAATTTAAAAAGGCGGGCCATCTGAAACCCTACCTCATCTTCGCTCTGACCGACGAAACCTATGCGCTGATGACCACACTGCCTGAAGATCCGCAACTCAAACGGCGTTGGTATCTCTTTTTCCTTGCGGCTTTGAATCAAAGCTACTGGGTCGGCGGAACCCTGGCGGGGGCGCTCTTCGGCGGGATGGTCCGCTTCGACACCCGTGGGCTCGACTTCTCTTTGACGGCGCTTTTTGTGGTTTTGGCGATGGAACAGTACAAAAGGCGTCGGGATCTGCTTCCTTTCTTTATCGGGGCGGGGGCCTCGTTGATCGCTCTGGCACTGGTCAGCAAGGATAGGATGTTGATTACCGCTATCGGCCTGGCGTTGTTGGGGATGTTTGCTCTGCGGGAGCGCTTGGAGCGAAAGGCGGCTGTCGATGAATGAACTCTGGATTTGGGAAGCGGTGGCGGTGATGGCTCTGGCCAACCTCCTTACCCGAGCGGCTCCTTTTCTCTTCTTCGCCCGTAGACGGCCCCCCAAAGCTATCATATTCGTGGAACAAAATTTTCCACCGATCATTCTGACGATCTTGATTTTTTATACACTCTCTTCAGTAGATTTTGGTTCCGCCCCCTATGGGCTCAAAGAGTTGGGAGGGATCGCTGTGACGATGTTGCTGCACCGACTCTTCGACAACTATCTCATTTCGATCTTTGGTGGGACGGTTTTTTATATGGTGATGGTTCAACTGTTGTAGCGAGATTTTTTCTTCATTTCTTTTTCTTTGTTTCGCGACAAAGAAAAAGGAAACGAAGCAAAGAAAAAGAAAACGCGATGTACTGTCGTCTTTTCAAAAGTACCAAAAATAGCGTAGTTTTAATATTGGATAAGAGATTTCATTGATATTTTTTAACTAGGGAAAAGAAAAATCGCCCGGGAAATTCCCCGGACCGGGGGAAGCCTTAGCAGCTGAAGGTGCTCTTGACTTCGTAGGGAGTGGGGCGTCCCTCCACGGGAATGACCTGGGTTTCGAACTTGTAGTCGATGTAGGTCTCAACGAACTCTTTGCTGAAGACGGGGGCCAGGAAATCATGATCGACCTCGAGAGCCTGCAGTGCGTCGCGCAGCGTATCGGGGAGTTCGGGGATCTTGCGCTCTTTGAGGTCGTCGCGGGTCAGTTCGAAGAGGTCCTCGTTGACGGGCCCGACCAGCTCGTAACCGCCGGCTTTGATGCCGTCGAGGCCCGCCATCATCAGAGCCGCGAAGCAGAGGTAGGGGTTGGCGCTGCTGTCGGGGAAGCGGGTCTCCAGACGGGTGGCGGCTTCACCGGCGCCGTAGGGGATCCGGCAGGCGGCGGAGCGGTTCTGGCTGGAGAAGGTCAGGATCCGGGGTGCTTCGAAGCCGGGGAGCAGACGCTTGTAGCTGTTGGTGGTGGCGTTGGTAATGGCGGCCACCGCGGTGGAGTGCTTGAAGATACCGCTGAGATAATCCAGGGCGGTTTTGCTCAGGTTGGCGTACTCGCCGGACTGGAAGAAGAGGTTTTTACCCTCTTTCCAGATGGACTGGTGGACGTGCATTCCGTTGCCGTTGTCGTTGTAAAGGGGCTTGGGC
>WFQO01000015.1 GCA_015486995.1 Nitratifractor sp.
TGAGTACGTCGATATGTTCGCCGCCGGTATCATCGACCCTCTCAAGGTCGAGCGCATCGCCCTGCAAAACGCCACCTCGGTCGCCAGCCTCCTGCTGACCACCGAAGCGACCGTCAGCGAGATCAAAGAGGACAAACCCGCCGCACCGATGGCTCCCGATATGGGCGGCATGGGCGGCATGGGAATGATGTAAGATTTTCTCCCTCCGTTGACCCCGAAAGGGGTCTTACTCCCCGATAGTTTTTCTGTAAACAATTTCGAATCTTCTTTGCGCTTCAACCCAAAATTTGCATTAGGCAGCACGCCATCTGCACCGATCATCGACACATCTGACGCACTTTCTACTGAAAAATTTGGGTTCAACTTTTCAAAATTTCGGCTCTTTTCTCTCCAAATGTGTTATGATGAACAATATAAGGAGAAAAAATGCCCTATCCCCACTTTCCCAAAGAGTGTACTTCTGCTCTATGTCGTCATCTGACTCCCGAACTGTATGAAGAGCTCCGGGACAAAAAGACCCGTTACGGATATACGCTCGATCAGTTGATCCGATCCGGAGTCGACAATCCTGACAGTTCCATCGGTGTCTACGCCGGAGATGAAGAGAGTTATACGCTTTTTGCCCCCCTGCTGGATCCGATCATCCGGGAATATCACCGCTTCGATCCCCGGACACAACGCCATGTCAGCGATATGGATCCCGATCATCTGCAGATCGATAATCCCGACCCTGAAAATGCCTACATTCTTTCCACCCGCATTCGTGTCGGACGCAATCTCCACTGCTTCCCTCTGGGCCCCAACCTCGCGCGCAGAGAACGTCTGATCGTCGAATGCATGGTCTCCGATACCCTCAGAACTCTCGACGGGGAACTCGCCGGTCGTTACTATCCCCTCACGGGACTTTCCGAGGAAGACCGAAAGCAGCTCATCGAGGATCACTTCCTTTTCAAAGAGGGCGACCGTTTTCTCGAAAGTGCCGGACTCAACCGTGACTGGCCCGAGGGACGCGGAATCTACCACAACGACGACAAAACCTTTCTCGTCTGGGTCAACGAAGAGGATCAACTCCGCATCATCTCCATGCAGCCCGGCGGAGATATCGCTCAAGTATTCACCCGCCTCTCCCACGCGGTCACCGAACTTCAAAAGCGTTTGACTTTTGCTTTCGACGAACGACTGGGTTATCTGACCAGCTGCCCCACCAACCTCGGAACCGCCATGCGGGCCAGTGTTCACATCCGTTTGCCCAAACTTTCCAAAGAGATGGAAAGATTCCACGCAATCTGTGACCGACACGAACTGCAGATCCGCGGTATTCACGGAGAACACAGTGAAAGCGAGGAGGGCATCTTTGACGTCAGTAATCGCCGACGGTTGGGAATCACCGAAGTCGAAGCGGTCCGACAGATGGCTGCTGGAGTACGCGAACTGATCGAGGCTGAAAAAGAAATCTAACCCCATGTCACTGATCCTCTTTGATATGGACGGTACACTGCTTGACACCCGTACCGACATCACGATCAGTGTCAACTACGTCCGCACGAAAAACCACGCCCTGCCGCCTCTGACACCGAAGCAGGTGGTCGAATATATCAACCGTGACGAACGCAATCTGCCGCAACTCTTTTATGGCACCGTAACTCCCGATCCGCGGGATCGCGAACTCTTTCGCCGACACTATCTACAGCAGTGCACGAAACATCTGCGTCTTTTTCCCGGTATCACAACGATGCTCGCAAATCTCCGACGTGCCGGAATCCCCATGGCCGTGGCCACCAATGCCTCGAGCCTCTTCGCCCGCCGGATGCTCGAGGCCGCGGGCATCGCCCACTATTTTTATGCCGTTGCCGGAGCCGACACAACCGGGACGTCCAAACCTGCCCCCGCCATGCTGCATTTTCTGATGCGTCAAATCGGCTTCGATCCGAAAGAGAAACAGGGCTATCTCCTTGGCGATAGCGCCAAAGATATGGAAGCCGCCCTCCGTGCGGGGCTTATCCCGATCTTCGCCGCATGGGGGTTCACGAAAGCCTCCGAGGCGCAGCGAATTCTCCGGCATCCCGAAGCACTCTGCGAAACGCTCGGCATCACCGAATTCATGCAACGGGAGTCATGACGATGCAGCTGATTTTTTTGGGAACCTCCGCCGGAGTCCCCACACGTCGACGCAACGTCTCCGCCCTGGCTCTTCGCCCTCATGAACTTGGAGAGTGGCTTCTTTTCGACTGCGGCGAAGCGACACAACATCAGATCATGAAAAGCCCGCTGAGTCTCTTCCGTCTGAAGCGAATCTTTCTGACGCACCTTCACGGTGATCATCTCTACGGACTCTTCGGCCTGCTCGCTTCCCGGGGAATGCTCCAAGCACAAATGCCCCTGGAGCTCTACGGGCCGCCCGGAATCCGACTGCTTCTACTGACCGTGATGGAGGCGAGTCAGCTTCATCTTCCCTATCCTCTTGAGATCATTGAAGTCCGAGGTGAAGAGCGCTTCGACTTCGGAACCTATCGTATCGAGACGGTTCCCCTCTCCCATTCCGTTCCCTGTTACGGATACGTCTACGTCGAAGCTCCGCGTCCCGGACGTTTCGATCCCGAAGCAGCTCGCAGACTCGGCCTACCGGAGGGGCCGCTCTACGGCCGGCTGCAACGGGGAGAGAGTCTCACACTCCCTGACGGGCGCCTTGTTACTCCCGAGGATGTTCTCGGTCCGCCGCGCCCCGGCCTGCGTGTCGTCGTAGGCGGGGACAACGACCGTCCGGAGCTTTTCCGTAGTTACGGTGCTGTCGACTTGATGATCCATGAAGCGACCTACACCCAAAAAGATTTCGACCGACTGCCCCGAAAATTCCGACACACCACGGCCCGACAACTCGGTATCACCGCCCAACAGATGGGAGTCAAGAGATTGATCGCCACCCACATCAGCCCCCGCTACGATCACCCGGAACGTGAAGCGGAACTTCTCGAAGAGATACGACTCCATTATCGAGGTGAGGCTCATATCGCCTACGATTTCATGGAAGTCGGCCTTTAATCTGACAATTTTTATCATGATTGTATGATTTCTATGCTATACTTCTTGACACAAATCAAGAAAAAGGAGCTGAAATGCCCAAGATCAACCGTTATGTAGATATCGATACTGTAGAGAGAGAAGCGAAAAAAGATTACATCGACCGTCACTCTCCCTTCATCCACTGCGCCGAGACCGCCAAAAAAGGCGAGAAGTTCCCCGTTACCGTCAAAATGGGAAATGAATACAGCCATCCCGACGATTTCGATCATTACATCGCCTACATCCAACTCTGGAACGGAGAAACCCTGATGGGACAGGCTACTTTCACTCCCGGCTCTCTGGGCAATCAGAAAGACCACGCCGAAGTAACCTTCTACATCGTTCCTACCGGCAACAAACTCAAACTGACCGCTATGGCCTACTGCACCAAGCACGGCCTCTGGGAAGGCACTCCCGTCGAAGTCGCCGTCGAAGAGTAAGCCATACTTCTTTTCGGGCCGTTTTCGGTCCCGAATTTTTACGGATCCTTGTTTTTCTAAAGTGAACCACTTCATGACACTTTTCATCTCTTTCATATACCCCATTTTTCCCGACAGTTCTCTCAAAAACAACGGCCACCCATGCAACTGAAGATTACCTCCATTTTCTACTCCGTTCAGGGGGAGGGAACCCATACGGGAACTGCGGCGATTTTCATCCGCTTCCACGGGTGCAATCTCGCCTGTTCTTTCTGCGATGACAACCTGCATACCGGCACCTACCGTTTCATGTCCCCGGAAGAGATCCTCAATGAGATCGTCGCCTATCCTGCGCGATTCATCGTTCTAACCGGTGGAGAACCCACCCTCTACCCTCTCAATCCCTTCATCCGATTTCTCCGGGAGCACGGATATTATGTCAGTATCGAAAGCAACGGCTACTGCCTCGACAATGTCTCCGAAGCGGACTGGATCACTTACAGTCCCAAAGAGTGGGACAAGCTTTTGCAAGAAGGGTACGACGAGAGCAAATTTATCGTCGCGACAGATTCACCTCTTGATAAGCTTCTCGATTTTCAAAGTGACAAACCTATCTATATCCAACCGCAGAATCTCTTCGATCTCCCCGATATGGAAAACGTCCGCTTTTGCGTCAACCTGGTTAAAAAACATCCACGTTTCCATCTAAGCGTACAGCTGCACAAATTTCTGGGATTGGAGTAGATCGACGTTCTTTACAGGAGCTACTCCCTCCTTTTTTTAGCATCCTTGATAATTTTTGGGGTAAGATAAACTGATCAAAACGCTTTATCACATTTATTAAAAAAGAAAGGCGATATCTTATGATAAAAAAAATACAAAACATAAAAAACTCCATTCTGCTCGCTTCCTTGACGATAGGATCCGGCCTACTTCTTGCACGGCCGATCAGTGCTCCCCTGGCAGTCTTCGAATCGACCAAGATCCCCCACCGTTCGCTCAAGGATGGCCCCAGTATTTTCGGTACTCTCCCTTTTTTCAATGAGTCCAACGCCTCCTCCGACGAAAAAAGGGAATACAAAAAAATGGTGGAGGAAGTAAAGAAGAAGAAAAAAGAGAATGAGAAATATCGTCACAGTGAAGCGATGCAGATCTTTGAATCCACCAAAATTCACCGCGATCCCAGTGCAGGCCCAAGCCCCGTCCGTGAAGCCTTCGAACAACTCTTTGGTGACAGGAGTGACACGGAAGGAAAAATTCCCAGCACACAAAAGAGACCCAAGAACAAATAGGCTTCATACTCCATTACACACCGGACGAAAGGAGAATCTTCCAATCCCCGGAACTTCAAAATTTCAGCACATTACTATCAATTGCATTCGAATCAGTAGGAAGTAAATCGATTGCTCTGAAAATCCTTACCCATTCAGGTTTGACCTGAAGTCAAGAAGACAGAGGATTCTCACTCAAGCTCACAATGGAATAATTTATAGTGAAAAGGGAGAAATATCACTGATTTGTATAAAAAAGTTTATCCAAAACACAGCAAGGAAAGAAAGAGGGGCTTTTCTCTCCTAAGCTCTATCTCCTTAGAATTTACTGCCCATCGTGAATTCGAAGACCGAGGTGTCGTCCTGTGATTTTTTGTTGATCGGATAAGCGAAGACGAGGTTGATGGGTCCGAAAGGAGACTTCCATTCGATTTGCGCTCCTGTCGATGCCCGATCCATCCACCCTTTCTGTGTGACAGTTTTATAGATCGTGTTGCGGATCATTCCATAATCGACAAATCCGGTCAGACGCATATTGTGGGTGATCATATCCAGAGGAACACTCGCTTCGATAGAGTTGACCACCATTTCGTTTCCACCTGCGATGTACTCATTGCCGGTATCGGGATCGATATATCTCGGAGAGATCGATCCGGGTGCGAAACCCCGGACACCGTTGCGTGCTCCGCCCAGTGTATACATTTCCGCTACCGGTGTATAACCGTCATCATGGATGTATCCTGCATGAAGTTTATACCGCCAGATTAGATCGTAGTCGATCAAATCTTCCATCCCGTAATAAGCGGCAAATTTCAACTCCGTTCGCCAGAATTCCGCATCGCCGCCCAATCCGGCATACTCTAGATTGATTTTACTATAGATACCTTCACGCGGAACGTAATAGTCGTCCGTATTATCGAAGGTGAAAGATCCAAGCAGCGAAGACTTTTTATAAGATTCATACGGGTTGGTCCCGTTGACATCCAACGGAGTGTAGTCATGATAATCGACATCGGTATAGCTGTATCCGACCGTCGCATGCATGTGCCGACCGATCTTTCGACCAAAGCTGAACCATCCTCCCGTTCGGCTGACCGTATAATCGGTCAGATTCGTATCGGCGTCGTAGTCGTATTCATCTTTCGAATCGTAGACACCCATCGAAAGACTGAAAAGAGTATTGAAGACCCGGGGATCAGTGAAGGAAAGTGCATAGTTGTGGCTCTTCTGCCCGTAATCCAACGTAAGTGATCCCGCAATCCCGGTTCCGAAAAGGTTGCGATCCGAGATACCCGCGTTGATCATGAACCCGTCGTAGCTTCCGTAGCCGATACCTCCCGAAAGGCTTCCGGTCTGTGCTTCAGTGACTTCGATGATGAGATTGATCTTGTTTTCGCTTACCCGCTGCGGCTTTACGATGACCTTGTCGAAGAAACCGGTACGCTGAAGTTCTTTTTTCGTCTCCTCCAGATCGGTGTAGTTGTAGAGATCGCCCGGTGCCAGATAGACATAACGGCGGATAACATAGTCGAGTGTCTTCGTGTTGCCGGTAATAATGACGTCATTGATGTAGACTTTTTTATTCGGAACGATCTTGTAGGTGATGGAAACCGTATGATTTTTGGAATCTTTTTTGAAGAGCGGCTCCACCTGGGCGTACGCGTAACCGAGATCACCGATCTTCTCATGCAGCATTTTCAGATCTTTTCGGAGTTTCTTGACATTGAAGACTTTTCCAGGCTTGAGATGTAGTTTTTCCTGCAACTCTTTAATGTTCAACCCCGGAACCGTTCCCTGGATTCTGACAGAAGCCACTTTATAGGGTTCCCCCTCATGTACGACGTAAGTGACATCCGCTTTGTAGTTGCTGAAATCGATCTTCATAAGCGGTTCACTCACCTTGGCATCCAGATACCCGTGTTCCAAGTAGGTCTCTCGAATCCTCATCTGATCGTAGGGGAGTTGATCGGGCATCGCCGTACCTCCGCCTCCGCCGATGATGGGAATCCAACTGAACCAGGTGCCCTCTTTATTGACAAGATTGTCCTCAAGTACGGAGCTGCTCAAATGCTTGTTGCCGACAAAAGTTACTTTGTCGATCTTGATTTTCTGCCCTTTGTTGACATCGAAAGTGATGGCCACGCTGTCATGAACCGGCCGGACCTCCGCTTTGACGGTCGTCCCGTAATAACCGCCTGCCTCCAGCGCCTTAATAATCATCTCTTTGGCATGCTGAACCTTCGCGGGTGTATATAGATCGCCTTTTTTCAATCCGATGACTCCCATCAGTTTGTCGGCATCATCCACTCCCTTGATTTCTATGTTGGTAATCGGCGCCTTGTTGGGCACCGCAGCGTTCAGCGTCAGGGACGACAGAGCGATCATCAGAAGTAACAGCACTTTTTTTATCATAAATCCAACCTTCAAAGTTTTCAAAAAACCCCCTCCCTTTCTGGGAAAGTTTTACAAAGGTATAATACCTTTATTTGACTGAGAGATTTTTAATTCTTTGAATAAAAAAGACGGTCTTTCAGTTTAAGAATCCTCTATCTAAAAGGGAAAAAGTATGAAAGTTGGAATTGTTGGACTGGGATTGATGGGAGGATCTTTTGCTTTGGCTCTGCGGGCCTGTTACGATGACGTGGAAATCCTCGGATACGATCACAACGATCAGCACTGTATCGAAGCACTCGAGACCCACATCGTGGACAAAATCACCGACGAGCTCGAAGATTTTGCCGATCTCGACCTGATCGTCTTGGCCATCCCCGTCGACGGCATCGTCGCCGTCACCCAAAAATTGACTTTCCTCTCCGAAAAAACGACAGTCATGGATTTCGGCAGCACCAAAAAAGTCATCATCGATGCCGTCCCCGCCTCGATTCGAAAAAACTTTATAGCCGCACATCCGATGACCGGAACGGAAAAGTCCGGTCCCTCCGCCGCATTTTCCGATCTCTATCGGGGAAAAGTCGTTGTACTGTGCAACGTCGAAGAGAGTGGGGAAGCCCAACAGAAACTCGCCAAAAAGATTTTTACCGATTTGGGGATGAAGATTTTCTATATGGATGCTCAAGAACACGATCGGCACGCCGCCTTCATCTCCCACATGCCCCACGCCATGAGCTATGCTCTCGCCAACGCCGTCATGAAACAGGAAAACCCCAAAGCGATCATTGCACTCGCCGGGGGAGGGTTTCGGGATATGAGCCGCATCGCCAAAAGTTCTCCGAATATGTGGACCGATGTTTTCCGCCAAAACCGCGACAATCTGATTCTGGCAATCGAATGTTTCAAAGGGGAGTTGGAACGGTGTGAAACGCTCGTCGCCCAGGAGCGTTGGGACGAACTTTATAACTGGATGGAAAAAGCCAACGATCTTCATCGCATCCTGTAAAAATCTTTACTACCTACCAGCAGGTGACTTCAAAATTACAGAGCATTCTCGTATCGACTCTATATCTTTTTGGAAGCTAACGGAACGATTGAAGCTGTAAACTTTTCTTACTTTAACTCTAAAAAACCAAAAATACGATTATGGAAATGACATTCATGGTTTGAAAAATTTGATTATCGATCTCCAAGTATCTCACATTCGTCCCGACAACGGGACGAAGAAGAGAAAAAACTACATTTTGGAAGCGACGTAATCGGCGAGTTCGAGCAGACGTCCGGAGTAGCCGAATTCGTTGTCGTACCAGGCCAGGACTTTGACCATCTTACCGTTGAGAACCTGGGTGGAGAGACCGTCAATGATGCTGGAATGGGGGTTGCCCAGGATGTCACTGGAGACAAACTCTTCGGTGCTGTACTCCAAGATACCTTTCAGTTCGCCCTTGGCGGCTTTCTCAAAGGCGGCGGCAAGTTCTTCCTCGGTCGTTTCCTTGGCAAGATTGGCGACGATCTCGGTGATGGCTCCGTCGGGAGTAGGAACCCGCAGAGCCATGGCGGTCATTTTGCCTTTGAGTTCGGGCAGGACTTCGACAGTCGCTTTGGCAGCGCCGGTCGTCGTGGGGATGATGTTGACGGCGGCGGCACGGCCCCGGCGATGCTTGCCGGGCTTTTTCTTATCGATGGTGACCTGACTGGAGGTGTAGGCGTGGACGGTGGTGACGTGCGCGTCGACGACGCCGAAGTTCTCCTCGAGGACTTTCATCGCGGGAGCCAAAGAGTTGGTCGTACAGCTGGCATTGGAGATGACGTGATGCTCTTCGGGCTTGTACCACTCCTGGTTGACACCCAAAACGACGGTGAGGTCGACGTTTTTGCCGGGAGCGGAGATCAGGACCTTTTTGGCTCCGGCTTCGAGGTGCTTGGCGGCGCCGTCACGGTCGGTGAAGTGTCCGGTACACTCCAGAACGATGTCGATATCGTTCTCCTTCCAGGGGAGTTTGGCGGGATCACGCTCGTCGACGATTTCGATACGCTGGCCTCCGACGGTCAGCGAGCGGTCGTCGTATTCGATTTCGGCGGGAAATTTCCCGTGGACGGAATCGTACTTCAGCATATAGGCCAGATCTTCGGGCGTACCGCTTCCGCCGTTGGCGTAGACGATTTCCACATTCTCGGGTTGCTTGGTGACGTAGTGCCACAGGACCATCTTTCCGATGCGTCCCAATCCGTTGATCGCTACTCTCTTCTTGCTCATTATCTCTCCTTCGTGAAATTGGATAACGTATTATCTTAAAAGAAACATAATCAATGATTAACACCGGCTTATGCAAGCCTGCGCTCCGTCTCCAATGCCCCGAAAAGACGTGCCGTATCGAGCCCGAAAAAGCTTTTCCATTCCCGGTAGAGATCCGGGAAATGCTTCGTCAGGACCCACGGGCTTTGGAAATAGAGCTCCGTCACCACGGCGAAAAACTCCGCTTCGTCGGTCGCGGCGTACTCCCCTAGAAGCGCGTAGTTGCCCCAGTCCCTGTTTTTTCGCGCCTTGGTCTGCAACGCTTTGAAACGGCGGAAAAGGACCCTCGCCCACTCGTCGGTACGGGACCGCTCCAGGGGAGGGACTCCATCCATCACCCCGTCTTCGAAGTCCAGCACATGCGCGAGCTCGTGCACTACGACATTGTGGTGGCGCAGATGGTAGGCCTCTTTGCGGGCGTCGTTCCATGCGATCACCACCGTATCGCCCGCCGACTGTCCCTCGAGGATCACCCGCTCTTTGCGGTAGATTCCTCCGTGAGCGCGCAGATCTTCATAAAGAACCTCACTGGGATAGATCAGAATCGTCCTCAGCACTTCGTAGCATTCCTCCGGAATCTTCAGGACCATCAGACAGGCGTAAAAGGAGATCACCGCTTTCATCTCCTCCGTTACCTCGATTTTCACTCCCCGAAACTCCTTGGTCGCCAGAAAATAGAGGATTTTTTGGTGCAGGGTCTTTTTCAGGGAATCGTCAAGCAGGCGGTACTGGGGTATCCGTTGCAAATACGACAGAAGCTCTGGCGGGAA
>WFQO01000016.1 GCA_015486995.1 Nitratifractor sp.
ATACCTCTATACCTATCGCCTCCTTCAGCAAAAGAAGCAGGAACTTCAGGCCCTCAAAACGACGCTTGCAGGCCTTCCAAATCGGATTCTCAAATCGCTCAAATATCTGCGCTTCGACCCCAAAAGCCTCGAGGAGGAGATCGCCCGTAACGACGAACGCCTCCTGGCGCTTCAACGCAGTACCAAAGACCTGGAACTCGAACGCGAACGCCTCCGCCTCAGCGGCTACAAGGGAAAAGAACTGCAGCAGGTTCTTCGGGGGATCCAAGGGATTCACAAAGCCCGCAATGACCTGATCAGCCGCCAACTCGAAAACCTGGCTCTGCTCTACGCACTCGCTCTCAAAGAGAAGAGCGAAGCCGCCTTCGGCTATCAGAAACGCATCGTAGATTTTCTCGGGAAAATGGATTATCCTCCGACGATCACCTCCCGCCTCGAAGCCCTCTTTCTCCAACTCAACCGCCGGCGTCTCGGGATGACCGCCATCCTCAAAACTGCAGCGGACGAAGAGCTCAAACACTCTGCGACACTCTTCTGGCAAAAGATCAACGCTCCCATCTTCACCCTGGGCAAGACCGAACTGAGCCTCTTCAAGATCACCGTCGCTTTGCTGATCTTCCTGGCGGGTTATCTCTTCGGCTGGCTCTACAAACGCTCCATCAATCGTATCGATTCGCGAAACCTCACCCCCGGTACCCGAACCCTGCTGGCCAACATCGGCTTCTACATCATCGTCATCGTCGCTTTTTTCTCGACCCTGCGCTTCCTGGGAATCAGCCTGACGAGTATCGCCCTCGTCGCCGGAGCCCTCTCGGTCGGGATCGGATTCGGCCTGCAGAACATTGTCTCCAACTTCGTCTCCGGAATCATCCTGATGTTCGAGCGCAGCATCAAGATCGGTGACTACATCGAACTCGACGACGGGCTCAGCGGCTACGTCACCGACGTACGGATGCGTTCGGTCACCATCACCACCAACGGCAACATCGACATCATCGTCCCCAACCAGCAGCTGATCCAAAACCGCGTCGTCAACTGGACGATGAACGACAAGATCCGCCGCTTCGAAATCCCCTTCGGTGTCGCCTACGGCACCCCCGTGGAGCGGGTGGTCCAGGTCGTGATGGAGGCGGTGGGCCGCAGCGATTTTCAGGAGATCTACACGTCCAAAGAGCGCCCGACTCAGGTCATCATGACCGGAATGGGCGACAGCAGCGTCGATTTCAAACTCTTCGTCTGGATCAAGGGCCCCAAAGCCCTGCGCCCCCTGCGTACCACCTCCCGCTTTCTGACCCTCATCTACACCGCCCTCAATGAAGCGGGCATCGAGATCCCCTTCCCCCAGCGCGATCTGCATCTGCGCAGCGCCGATGTCCCCCTGCCCGTCGTTATCACAGAAGAAACTCCGGAGAAGAAGAACGAGGGAGAAAATTAATCGGTTTCACTGAATTCGACGAGAATCGGATTGTGATCTGAAAGATCCGCGACAAGAGGAACATCAATGCGTCGAGGATCCAGCTCCCGATAGAGGACCAGGTCCAAAGAATGGCCGAAAAAATGTTTGACTGCTCCGACGGAGAGATCAAGACGTTTCAATTTCAAGGCTCCGGCAAAACGGCGTAAACGTCTTTGGCGGTTTGCGTTCCAGCCGTTGAAGTCACCCGTGACGATCATCGGGCCTTTGTGGCCTGCCAGCAACGCCCGCATCCGTTCCAACTCCCGATCGTACTGGCCATTTTCCCGGAAATTGATCCCATGGACGTTGAGTAGGAGGAGCGTCGCACCGCTTTCGAGACGATGGTACTGAAGGAGGAAACTCTTGCGGGGACCCAGAAAGCCTTCCCTCCCTTCGCTCAGGAAAGCTTGGGAATCCAGCGGGCGGCTCGCCGAAGCGTTCAGTACGCCGTAATAGTGCTGCGTACCCCGGAGATTGACGGAAGCGTAACAGGCGTACCCCTCCAAAAGGAAGGGGGCTTCTCTTTGGAGCCTCGCCTCCTGCAGGCAGAGCAACTCCAGGCTCCACTCCTGCCGCCACCGTTCAAAGAGGCGGCGATATACGGCGCTCCCGCGCCGTTTGTTGACATTCCAGCAGAGCAGGCCGAAACGGCGGGAGAGATGTGAGCCGGGGAGAGTGTTTTCCGGGCAATGGATCAAGGTAGGGCTTCCGATCATCGGGGAAATTCTCCAGAGTTTTTCGCTAAGATGAATTGTAGTCAAATTTCCAAGGAAACAACGATGTGGATCGCTCTGTTCGTCATAACGATGCATGGGTTGGGTCTTTTATCGGCTTTCAAAGCGATGATGGAGAGCCGCACCGCCCAGGGCGCGATCGCCTGGGTCATCTTCCTGCTGGCGATGCCCTACGTCGCCGTCCCCGCCTACTGGATCTTCGGCCGCAGCCGCTTCAAGGGCTACGTCAAAGCCCGCGACTACGTGCTCAAAGAGGGCAGCGACATCCTCGACCGCTTGCGCAAAGCGATGGGGCGCTACCGCCCACCTTTCGACAAACGCCATGCCGTCAGCGCCGCGGAAGCGATGGCCGACACTCCCTTTACCCGGACCAACGAGGTCGAACTGCTCATCGACGGCGACGCCACCTTCAGCAGCATCCTGAAAGGCATCGACCGGGCGCAGAAGTACGTGCTCTTTCAGTTCTACATTGTCCACGACGACGGGCTGGGTCGTCAGGTACAGCGCCGTCTCATCGACAAAGCCCGCGCAGGAGTGCCCGTCTATTTTCTCTACGACGAGATCGGCAGTCACTCACTCGACACTTCCTATCTCCATACCTTGCGCGAAGCCGGCGTACGGATCAGTTCCTTCGGCAGCCGCCAGGGCTGGAGCAACAAGTTCCAGCTCAATTTCCGCAACCACCGCAAAGTGGTCGTCGTCGACGGGAGGGAGGCGTGGATCGGCGGCCACAATGTCGGCGACGAATACCTGGGCAAAGACCCCCGCATCGGCCACTGGCGCGATACCCATCTGCGTTTCGCCGGGCCGGCGGTGATGGGGGCGCAACTCTCCTTCGCCGAAGATTGGTACTGGGCGACGGGGACGACGATCTCCGAGCTCGACTGGACCCCTCAGCCGTCAAAAGAGGGCGACGCCTCGGTGCTGGTGATCCCCACAGGACCCGCCGACCCGATGGAGACAGCGGAATTGATGTTTCTCCATAGCATCAATTCCGCTCGGGAACAGCTCTGGATCGCCTCCCCCTATTTCGTCCCCGACGACGCCGTCGTCTTCGCCCTGCAACTGGCGGGCCTGCGGGGGGTGGACGTACGAATCCTCATCCCCGACAAAGCCGACCATCTCATCGTCTGGCTTTCGTCGTTCAGTTATTTCGCCGAAGCAGGTATGACGGGGGTGCGTTTCTACCGCTATACGGAAGGTTTCCTCCACGAAAAAGTCATGCTCATCGACCGGAAGGTCGCTACCGTCGGTACCGCCAACTTCGACAACCGCTCCTTCCGGCTCAACTTCGAGATCACCGCCGTCGTGGAAGATGCGGCTTTCGTCGAAAAGGTCGAAGCGATGTTTCTCGACGACTTCGCCCACTCCGAGCTCCAACCCGTCGACATCATGCGGCACAAACCCTTTTGGTTCAAGACCGTCGTCCGGCTCGCCCGGCTCGCCGCACCGGTACAGTAAAAGGGTCGGCCAAATGAGCGTTGCCCGCAATGAGTCTTTAGAAAAATCTTCCGGAAAGCTTTGAGTTGATGGTGACAAAGGAGCACTTGAGCCCGAAAGGGTACCGTAGGTATTTACTCCAGCCGGAGTCATAAGTCAAAGCGGTTTTTTACAGAGGCTTCTCTTTATTCTTTGCCGATTTCACCCATCAATGCCTCGAGCGAAACGAATTCTATCCGACCGTTGCGGACGACTCCCAGCTCTTTCTGACAGGCCAGAGAAGGAAGCGAAACGTAGCGGCCGAGGATTTTCCCCTGATGAAAGTGCCCCTCAATCACCCACTCGGTGTCACAAGGATAATGGGTGAGGATCCGATCGACTTTGCCCTCGAAGCCTTTGAAATCCCTACAGATACTCTTTTTTTGTAACGCACGGATCTGGGGGTCGATGAGCTGTTTTTCCCAGGGAAGCAGCAGGCACATCGCGCGACATTGCCGAAGCAGAAAGCTGTAGAGTTCGTACCCAAACCCCACGTCGTAACGGTCGCCGTGGGAGAGCATCACCTTCGACTCCCCCAGGCGCATCGCCACCGGCTGCTTCCCGCGGGGATAGACCGCCATCTCCGGGAAAAGCCGTCCCAGGCAAAAGTCGTGATTGCCCTCGAAATAGTGGATCTCCATCCGCCGGGAAAGCCGCTGCAGGATCTCCACCGCTTCGCGCGAAAAGCTCACGATGTACTCGCCGCAGGAAAAGAGCAGATCGAAGATATCCCCCATCAAAAAGAGCTGCGGAGCGCTAAGCACTCCGGAGTCCAAGGCCCGAAGCAGCCGCAGAAACTCGTCACCGTGATGGGGATAGTGGGCATCGGCGACGAAGAGAGCACCCTCTTTTATTTGATGTTGGATGTTGGATGTTGGATGTTGGATGCGAGGATCTGTTTCTCTCTCGTTCAATAATCCAACATCCAACATCCAACATCCTCCATTCCTGTGATTGCCTACGGTACGTAGGCAATCACAGGCAACCCCGCCCCCTCGTCCAGGCCCATCATCAGGTTCGCTGCGGCGAGGGCCTGGCTGGCGGCTCCGCGCAGGAGGTTGTCGATGGCGGAGCTGACGAAGAGGGCTTTGCCGTTACGCGCGGCGTAGAGGTCGCAGAAGTGGGTGCCGGCGGTGCTTTTGATGTCGACGGGTTTCTCCCGCAGACGGATGAAGCGCTCCGTCTCGTAGGCGTTTTCCAGGATCTGCCGCGGGTCGATCTCCTCTTTGAGGGTGGCGTAGACACTCACCAGCTCACCGCGGGTGGCGGGGATCAGATGGGGGACGAAATTGACCGAAACCTCAGCGCCGTGGACTTTGGCGATCTTCTCCTCGATCTCGGGAGCGTGGCGGTGTTTGAGGGGATTGTAGGCGAAGATGTTGTCGTTGATGGTGACGAAGTGGCTCGTCTCCGTCAGTTTTTTGCCCGCGCCGCTGACCCCGGACTTGGCATCGACGAAGAGCGGAGCCGAGGTGTCGATGTAGGGGATAAAAGGGAGGATTCCCAGCAGCGTGGCCGTGGGGTAGCAGCCGGGCCCGGCGACGAGACGGGCGACTTTGATCTCTTCGCGGTAATACTCGATGAGGCCGTAGACCGCTTCGCCCAGATGCTCCGGGTCTTCGTGGGGGCAGTAGGCCGCTTCGTAGGTCTCCCGATCCAGGCGGTAGTCGGCGGAGAGGTCGACGATCTTCACACCCCGCTCGATCAGCTGCCGGGCAAGCCCCATCGACGCTTTATGCGGCAGAGCCAGAAAGACCAGCTTGCAGCGCTGCGCCACCTGCTCCACGTCCACCTCCTCGACCGGAAAAGTGATCAGATCCAAAAGCGCGGGATGCAGCTCCTCGAGCATCACGTCTCCGCTGCTTGTGGCCAAATAGTTGAGGCGGAAGCTCGGGTGGTTCAGGAGCATTTTGACCAGTTCGAGACCGGTGTAGCCGCTGGCGCCGACGATGCCTACTTCGATCATCGCCGTCCCCTATTCCGCATCGATGGCGACGTATTCGACCGCTTCGACGTCGAAGCTCTTGCGGCCGCCGGGGAGCTGGAGCTCCACCTCGTCTCCCTCCTCCTTGCCCAGCAGCGCCCGGGCCATCGGAGATTGGATCGAGATCAATCCTTTGGAGGGGTCGGACTCCTGGCTGCCGACGATGGTGTAGCGAACCTCTTCGTCGCTATCGTGGTCGATCAGTACGACGGTGGAGCCGAAGCTCACCCGCTCGTGCGCCAGTTTGGAGGGGTCGATCACCTGGGCCCGGGCCAGCAGATCCTGCAGTTCGATGATCCGGGCTTCCATCAACCCCTGCTTCTCCTTGGCGGCGTGGTATTCGGCATTCTCTTTCAGATCCCCCAGCGCCCGGGCTTCGTCGATCACTTTGGCGATGGCGGCCCGTTCGACATTTTTGAGGCGTTCAAGCTCCTCACTCAGTTTACGGTAGGTGCTTTCCAGCATCGGCTCTTTTTGCACGGCTCTATCCTTCAACTTCTTTATTTTTTCGCGTATTATATCCAAGCCCCCTACTTGGGCGAACCTTTTGGGCAAACCTTCCCCGGCCCAAAAGTGTATAATCCCGAAAAACGTTCGGTATGGAAGCGAGAAGGAGAGCAAAGTGTCCGAGAGAAAAAAACGTATCCTCATCACCAACGATGACGGTTTCGAGGCCGACGGGCTGCATGCTCTGCGCGACGCCCTCGCCGATCTGGGTGAAGTGATCACCGTCGCCCCTACCCTCGAAAAGTCCGCCAGCGGCCACTCCCTGACCCTCACCCGTCCTCTGCGCTTCGTCGAACTCGAAGAAAATTTCTACAAACTCGACGACGGTACCCCCACCGACTGCGTCTTTCTGGCCCTCAACAAACTCTTCGCCGACCGCCCCCCCGATCTGATCGTCTCGGGGATCAACCGCGGCGGCAATATGGGCGAAGACATCACCTACTCCGGCACTGCCGCCGCGGCGATGGAGGGCGTGCTCCAGGGGGTCCCCTCGATGGCCGTCAGCCAGGTCTGCCGCAGCCACTGCGATGAGCTCCCCGGGCTCGGATACCGCCTGGCCAAGCAGGCCGTGCACGACCTGGCGGCGAAGATCCTGGAGGGAGGCTTCCCCCTTCCCGAGAGGAAATTTCTCAACGTCAACATCCCGCCCATTGCTCCCGAAGAGTGCAAAGGATGGAAAATCACCCACGCCGGCCGCCGCCTCTACGGCAACGACGCCCAGGTCCACATCAACCCCCGGGGCCAGGAGTACTACTGGATCGGCCTACCCCGCCTCGACTGGCATCCCCACCCCCATTCCAAACACGATTGGAGCGACTTCGAAGCGGTCCGGGAAAATTATGTCTCCCTTACTCCGATCCAGCTGGATATGACGGCGTATGAAGAGTTGGAATGTTTGAAAGGGTGGATCCAGTGAAGTCATTGGTCATTGGCCATTGGCCATTGGGGAGGCCGCCAAGACTAAAACTACTTTTTCCCAATGACCAATGGCTAATGACCAATAACGCTGCACCGAAGGTGCAGCTATGAGATTCGACCGCTGCCGCATGCTCTTCGGCGAGGAGGACTTCGCCAAAATTCAAAAAGCCAAAATTCTCATTCTCGGCGTAGGCGGGGTGGGGAGCTACGCGCTGGACTGCCTCTACCGCACGGGGGTGCGGGAGATCACCATCGTCGACTACGACACCTACGACGAGAGCAACCGCAACCGCCAGATCGGCTCCGACTGCGCAGTGGGCGAGTGCAAAGTCTCGACCCTGGCCGAACTCTACCCCGGAATCCAAACTATCCGCCAAAAGATGGATCTGGCCTGGGTGGAGAGCTTCGACTTCGACCCCTACGACCTGGTCATCGACGCCGCCGACACCACCCGGGTCAAGATCGAGGTGGCCAAACGCTGCTACCGCAAGCTCATCATGTCCCTGGGTTCGGCCAAACGGATCGACGCCTCACAGGTACAGGTGGCAAGCATCTGGAAAACCCACGGCGACGCCC
>WFQO01000017.1 GCA_015486995.1 Nitratifractor sp.
AGTTGAAGGAGAAACTCACCGGTTCCAGGGGTTCGAAGCTGAGTTTGCAGTCGAAACAGGCCAGATGCTCCGAGTAGTGGAAATCCTTCCGGTCCAGCCCCACCTCCTCGTGGTTGAGCACCTCGATCTCCACTTCACCGTAGCTCTCCCCCAGAGCCTTTTCGATATCCTGGCCGATCCGCTCTTTGGAGCCTTCCTTGACCACGACCCGGTCGATAACCACTTTGATGGTGTGCTTTTTCGTTTTGGCCAGTTCGATCTCGTCGTCCAGGCGCACCATAACCCCGTCGATCATCGTCCGCACATATCCTTTGTGGCGCAGGGATTCGATGAGATCGGCGAAGGTGCCTTTTTTCTCTTTGACCAGAGGCGCCATGATCACCAGCTTGGCCCCTTCGGGCAGACGCAGCACCTCGGTGATGATGTCGCTGGCACTCATGCTGGAGATGGGTTTGCCGCAGTGATGGCAGTGCTGCTTGCCCACCCGGGCAAAAAAGAGCCGCAGATAGTCGTAGATCTCGGTAATGGTCCCCACGGTGGAGCGGGGGTTTTTGGAGGTGGTCTTCTGGTCGATGGCGATGGCGGGGGTGAGCCCCTCGATCTTGTCCACGTCGGGCTTGCCCACGCGACCCAGAAACTGCCGGGCGTAGGAGCTGAGCGACTCGATGTAGCGCCGCTGCCCCTCGGCGTAGAGGGTGCTGAAGGCCAACGTCGATTTGCCGCTGCCGCTGATCCCGGTGATGACCACCATCTTGTTCTTGGGGATCTGGACGTCGATGCTTTTGAGATTGTGCTCTCTGGCGCCACGGACGTCGATGATGTCGTGCTTTTTGCTCATAGATTCTTCGTTCCTTCGATCTTCATTTTTTTATCACTTCTGTTACACAGTATCTTTGACAGATACATTTGGTGGGACCAAACCTACGTTTCATAAACTTAAAAACCCAAGCATCTTCTGTTTGAAAATCCACCCAATAACCAATACACAAATATACCAATTACAAATGCTTTTCTACCCACTACACACTACCTGCTACCCACTTTTTCATTTCGCCAAAAACATCTTGTAGACCATAATCGCCAGGATGAACGCATACATTCCGACAATAAAATTTTTATGGCTTTTGTTGCTGACATGTTCCTTGAGCCAAACCCCCAGATAGACTCCCAGCAAAGAACCGACTCCGATAATCGTCCCATGGAGCAGGTCGATCTCTCCGTGTACCAGCCGCCCCAACATCCCGGCAACGGAGGAGAAAACGACAAAAAAGAGACCGGCACTGACGGCTTTTTTGACCGGATAGTGGAGCAGGCCCGACAGAAGCGGGATCAGGATAATCGCCCCGCCGACCCCGATGCTGATGGCAATAACCCCGATCCCCATCCCGATGAGAAAGAGGAGCCATTTCGGAAGGGTCTTGCTCTCGCTTGCATCCTCGTGGACCGTGGCCGTCATCATCCGTACCAGAGCGAAAAGAACGAACCCGATGAAAACAAACTGCAGAAAGCGCCCGGAGACAACGGAGGTCAAATAGCCGCTAAGATACCCTCCGGCAAAGCCTCCAAAACCGACAAAAAGCCCTTCACCCAGGACAAGCGTTCCCTTTCGCCAATTGAGGAAAGAGCCGTAAAGGGAGCTAAAGACCATCTGCATGACAGAGATACCGACCGCCGTCTTCATTCCGAATCCCATCAGCAGCAGAACGGGTACGAGCACCGTCCCGCCTCCAATCCCGAAAAAGCCCGAAAGCGCCCCGATGACTACTCCCACTAACGCCAAAAGAATTTCCATACCGGTCCTCTATTGAGAAATACGCGATTATACCATTTTGGGATGCCTCCGGCATAGTCTCAAGTCTCTAGCACGGGCCTGCGGCCCTCAAGTCGCAAGTCCTCTTGCTATAATCGACTTATGAAACGATTCTCAATGATTTCCCTTATCCTGACTCTAAGCAGCGTCAGCGCCTTGGCTTCCTATCACGCCTCAATCCACCCCATCGACAAAAAGACCGAACAGCGTATGCGCAAGGGCCATTCCTACAAAAACGGCTGCCCCGTTTCCCTCGGGAATCTGCGCTATCTGCGGTTGACTTATCGTGGCTTCGACAGCAAAGATCATACCGGGGAGATGGTCGTCCACAAAAATGTCGCCAAAGAGGTGACGCAGATCTTCGGCGAACTCTACCGGATGAAATACCCTATCCGCCGGATGCGCCTGGTGAGTGACTACGGAGGCAGCGACTTCCGCTCCATCGAAGCCGACAACACTTCGGCCTTCAACTGCCGTCCCGTCACCGGGGGCGAAAAGTGGTCCAACCACGCCTACGGCAAAGCCATCGACCTCAACCCCTTGGAAAACCCCTATGTCTCCCGTAGCGGCCATATCGGCCACAAAGCCTCCCTCCCCTATCGCCGACGGGTACGCAAAAACCCTTTCAAACCAAAAAATCGCGCCGTTTTGCTGCCGGGCGATCCGGCGGTGCGTGCTTTTAAAAAGCGTGGCTGGCGCTGGGGTGGAGATTGGCGCAGCATCAAGGATTATCAGCACTTCGACAAGAATCGAAAATAGAGATGAAAGATTAGAAGCATGACCTGCTGACCGAGCATTGGTACATTTGACGTAAATTCCACTGCATATTTTGGGTTCAATAAAATCTCAAATACCCCGAATAGACCCATCCTACCAAATTGCCGTAGCGAATGCGGCACCAACTTCCACGGCAGCGAAAAACACGAATTCCTGAATCACCTGGGTAAAGACTCCCGATTTGAGGATAGCCTGTACCCGGACCTGTACGAACAGCGAGAAAACCGTTAGGACGGATACCCACTACCTGAGCATAGCCGCCTCCGTATCCCCTATAAGACGGTCTCGGTGCCGGAGCGGGTGGAACATAGCCGCCTGTGCAACCTCTGCGTCGCTCCCAGTATTTGATCCGATCCACCTCATCGGCTTCCCGACGGCTAAGGCGTCCATAGGGAGGAAAGCATCGCCGGCCGAAAGTATTGAGTGCCTGGCGCGTACTAAAACAGTACCCTTCTCGAGCGAAGATTGCATTACGCGCGTACCAGAGCTCATAGCAGCTCATTTGTGAATAGGGACGAGCTTCCAATTTTGACATTCCAACCAGGAGAAAACCCGCCAGGATAGCAGTGATGATCGATTGTTTCATTTTTTTCTCCTTTTATGAGTTATATTTACATATTTTATTTTATATATTCTTAATATATTATTATCCTATCTCGATAAAATAGGCTGCTCCGAAGCTAACTATCGTATGAAGATGTTGGGGAAGAGTATGATTTTTAATGAATATCCCTAGCTACTTTGCAAGCCGATTTCCTCTAAAATATCGGTCTTGATCCATTTACAAAAATTATGGGAGGCGGCATTTTTATCGCCTCGGAGTTCCACAGTGGGGAACGGCCTCCTCAATTATAAAGAGTTTGCCGTCAGAGATCGAAGCGATCCCGTTCCATCACCGCGTTCCAGGCGGCGGCGAAATCCCGTACGAAGCGCTATGCATTGTCCGCTTGAGCGTAGAATTCCGCCTGGGCCCGCAGCTGGGAGTTGGCTCCGAAGACCAGATCGACCCGGCTGGCCCGCCAGCGTAGATCCCCCGTTTTGCGGTCTCTCCCTTCGAAGATCCATCCCCGCTCGTCCGCCGGGCTCCATTGGGTCCCCATATCGAGGAGGTTGACGAAAACGTCGTTGCCGAGCACGCCGGGTCGATCGGTGAGCACGCCGAGGTCCTCGTCACCCCAGACGGCACCCAGTGCCCGCAATCCCCCCACCAGAACCGTCATCTCGGGAGCGCTCAGACGCAGCAGCGACGCTTTGTCGATCAGCGCCTCTTCGGCCCGAAGCGAACAGTCGGGATGGAGATAGTTGCGGAACCCCTCGGCCACCGGTTCAAGATAGCCGAAGGACTCCTCGTCGGTCTGCTCCTGCGTCGCGTCGACCCGTCCCTGACGGAAAGGGATCTCCACCTCGACACCGGCAGCCGCGGCACCCTCTTCCACGGCACAGTTACCCGCCAGGACGATCAGATCGGCCAGAGAGATCCCCGTCCCTTCTTCACAGGAGGCGTTGAACTCTTCCCGGATCTCTTCCAGCACCGTCAGGACCCGTTCGAGGCGCTCGGGCTCGTTGGCGGGCCAGTTTCGCTGAGGAGCCAGGGCGATCCGCGCCCCGTTGGCCCCGCCCCGCTTGTCCGAATCCCGGTAAGTGGAGGCCGAAGCCCAGGCGACGAAGACCCGATCGGCGACGGAGAGCCCCGATTGGCGGACCCACTCTTTGAGCTCCGCGATCCGGGCCGCATCGAGCGGTGCGAAACGCCGCGTCGGGAGCGGATCCTGCCAGATCAGATCCTCCTCCGGGACCTCCGGTCCGAGATAGCGGGCTTTGGGCCCCATGTCCCGGTGGGTGAGCTTGAACCAGGCCCGGACGAACGCCTCCTCGAAAGCGGCGGGATCCTCCAGGAAGCGCCGGGAGATTTTGGCGTACTCCGGATCCATCCGCAACGCCAGATCGGTGGTGAGCATCACCGTCTTGTGCTTCGCTTTCGGATCGTGGGCATCCGGGACCAGATCCCCCTCAGCCGGGGCGACCGGCTCCCACTGCCATGCCCCCGCAGGACTTTTGGTCAGATTCCAGTCATAGGCGAAAAGGAGCCGCAGAAAGTCGCTGTCCCACCGGATCGGGTCGGGGGTCCAGGCCCCCTCCAGGCCGCTGGTGATCGTATCGGGCCCTTTTCCACTGCCGAAGCGGTTTTTCCACCCCAGCCCCTGCTCCTCGATCGGCGCCGCTTCGGGTTCGGGTCCGAGATATTTTTCCGGATCGGCCGCGCCGTGGTTTTTGCCGAAGGTATGACCTCCGGCGATCAGGGCGACGGTCTCTTCGTCGTTCATCCCCATCCGGGCGAAACTCTCCCGGATATCCCGGGCGGCCGCCAGCGCATCGGGGACGCCGTCGGGACCTTCGGGATTGACGTAGATCAACCCCATCTGCACCGCCGCCAGGGGATTGGCCAGTTCACGTCCCTCTTTGTGCCGCATGTCGCCGAGCCACTCCTGCTCCGGTCCCCAGTAGATATCCTCCTCCGGTTCCCAGATGTCCTCACGCCCTCCGCCGAAACCGAAGGTGCGCAGCCCCATCGATTCC
>WFQO01000018.1 GCA_015486995.1 Nitratifractor sp.
CGCGGGAGCGCAACGCCACACGGATGTACCGTCTGGCCGCCACGGACTTCAACCGGAGTATCGCCGAAAAAGAGCGCCGGATCCAAAGCCTCGAATCGGCACTCGCCAAAGGAAAATCTCTCATCACCCTCAACGACAAAGCTCTGCAGCTGCGTCAAAAAGAGCTGGAGAAACTCAATCGCCTCCTTCTGGCCCGTAACGCCAAGATCGACGAGCTCAACCGGAAAATCATCCTCCTGCAAAACCTGGAAAACGAGAGAAACACCACACTGGCGGACAAGCAGAAGACGCTGCAGAAATATGTCAACCGCGTCATCGTCCTCTCCAACAGGCTGACGGCGCTGGAGGATGAACTGCATCTCAAGGACAAAAAGCTCACCGAGCTGCTCGAGGCGCTCGACCGGAAAAAGACGCAGTACGATGCGCTCGTCGCCCGCCTGCGCAAACAGCGGGCTCAGATCAAAACACTGACGGGAATCCGCCTCAAGGTCATCGCCGAACTCAAGCAGACTCTGGGCAAGCGCATCGCCATCGACAAAAAGACCGGTGCGCTGCGCCTCTCTTCCAAGATCCTCTTCGACCGGGGCAGTGCCAAGCTCAAGGAAGCCGCCAAGCAGGAGTTGCGTGAGACCTTCGAGAAGTACATCGCCGCACTGATGAGCAACCGGGCGATCCGTCCCCATCTCGAGCGGATCGTCATCGAGGGGCACACCGACAGCGACGGCGGCTACCTCTACAATCTCGAACTCTCCCAGAAACGGGCCCTGGCGGTGATGAACTATCTCCTCAGCCTGCCGATTTCGACAAAGTACGATCTCAAGAAGTATCTCGTCGCCAGCGGGCGGGCCTATATGGACCCGATCCTGCGCAACGGCGTGGAGGACAAGGAGGCTTCCCGGCGTATCGAAATCAAATTTCGCCTGAAAAACCGCGATGCGATGTATGAAATCGAAAGGATTCTGGATGCGGATCAAAAGCGCCTCTTTTGAACCCCGTGAGATGCGTGAAGCGCTCAAAAGGCTCGAAAGCGTGGAGGAGAAAATAAGCCGGGAGTTGCCGCCGCAGAAAAAAGTGGAGCCTGCCGGGCGCCGGCCGGGGTTTTGGGCCCGTTTCCGGCGTTGGCTGTTGAGTTGACGATCAGCCCTCTTCTTCGAGAAGATGGGCGGAGCTTCCCTGGCAGTTTTCGATCTGGCTGAGGATGTGTTTGGCGATGTGGTAGCCGTGGTTGAGCCCCAGGGCGATGGAACCGCCGGATTCCTGGGTGATGTCGCCGGCGACGTAGAGGCCGGGGACATCGGTCATATAGTTTTCGTCATGGACCGGTTTGCCGTCTTCGACCCGGATCCCCGAGCCCTGCAGGAAGGCGCTGGGGGTCGTGCCGCCGATGGCGTAGATGACCCGGTCGAAGGTCTCCGGCTCCCGTCCGTCGAAGAGCACGCGGACTCTGCCGTCGTCATCTTCCAGGCCGGTGATGTCGATGCCGAGGTAGGGGCGTACCTCTTCGTGCATGATGGCGTTGGCGATGTCGCGCTGGTTGGTGGGGTTGGCCCGCCGGAAGGTTTCGCGGCGGTAGCAGATGGTGACGTCGTTTTTCTCCGCCAGGTCGACGGCGTATTCGATCGCCGAGTCCCCGCCGCCGACAACGAGGATCCTCTCCCCTTCGCTGCAGTCGTCGAGGGTGAAATTGACCCGCTTGCGAATGGAGGGCGGGATTTTGTAGTCGGGTTTGTTGGGTTTGCCCATCCGTCCGATGGTGACGACGACGAAGCGCCCTTTGACGGGATCTTTGCCCGTGATCTGGACCTCGAAATGGTCGTCCTTTTTGACGATCTTTTGCACTTCGCTGTGGGTACGCAGCTCCACCGAGTGGTGGGCGAGTACTTCGTCGAAAAAGTCGAGCGTACTCTCTTTGGTGCCGTCGACGAAGTAGATGTTGCCGTCGAGTTCGACCTTTTGGCCTTTCCAATCCTTATCGACCCGTTTTTTGTCCTTGTAGTATTTACGGATCGTGGAGTTGTGGTTCTCGTCCTTTTCGAGGACGACAATGTCTCGGATTCCGAGGATGTAGCTCTCTACCGCGGTGGCGATACCGGCGGGGCCGGCGCCGACGATGATTAGATTGTGTATCGAATTATCCATAACGATCCTTCGTTTCGAGATGTATTTCCGATTATATCACCTTATCAATGTAGCTTATAGCCTTGGATCCCCTCCTTTCACATAGCCGGTGATTGTGTTACTTGTGGTATAAGATGTTTTGTCGGATTTCAATATTTCAGGGAGAAAAAATGAAGAAAATCGTTACTTTGGCTGTCGGAACGATGCTCGCGGCGTCGGCCCTGTGGGCGGCTTTGCCTGGACAACCCGCACGCAGCAGCTACATCGGCAAGCGTTTTATGGCTTTCGAGATGAACAACGGCCCCTCCTACAAATGGAAGAAGCTCGTGGATGGCGGTTCGTTGCAGTGGTGGCGTTCGGACCTGGCGGGTTGCTGTGTGGGGCGCTACGAGTCGGGGATAGGCAACCGCTGTGAGCTCCTGATCAAACTCGACGCCCAAAAAGTGATCAAACAGATCCGCATCCTCGACTACGGTTCGGCCTGCAACCGGGCTTTGCGTTGAATCTCAAGCGCGGATGAAAGGGAGATCCAGGATCAGTTCGTCCTCCTCGAAATAGGGGGCGGCGCCGATGCTCTCGGCGAGCTCCTCCATCGTCCGGTCGTCGTGGCGTCGGCGAGGCACCCCTCGAAAAGTGAGTCGCAGAACCGGATGGCGTTTGCCGTCGATGAGGATGTACTCTCCGGGAACCATCCGTAGGGAGATTTCGAGGGTCGCGTCGCTCGTGAAGCTTTCGAGGGCTTTGCGCAAGAGGCGTGAAGCCGTGTTCTGGTCGGTCAGAAAGGTCGGCAAGTCCCGGTCGGTCATCAGCCGGACTTTCCCCCTGTTTTTGACCTGATAAAAGCCGATGGCCATGTCGAGCAGCAGGTTGAGGTCGGTCTCGCGCAGGTGGCTGCTGTCGAGTTTGTGTTCTTCGGCGATGCGTGGGCGGTAGTAAAGGCGTATGGAGACCCACTCCTCCGAATTGTAGGCGACGGTAATGGCGTAGAATTGCAGCTGATGGTAGTGCAGCTCCATCATCACTGTCTGGGTGCCGAAATCCCGGGGAGCGTGCGTCAGAGCGATCTGGAAGAGCTCCTTGTGGTCCGCATAGCCCAGCAGGATCTCCGCGGCGTCGTTGAGGTAGAGAATGTGCCCTTTGTGGTTGAAGACCAGGAGGGGAGAGCCGTCGCTTTCGGCGAGAAAACGGAAATCAATCGATGCGGTATTCATGCAGCTTCTTCCTCAATGTATTGCGGTTGATCCCCAGCACGTCCGCGAGTTTCAGTTGGGAGCCGAAGCGCCGCAAGCCCGCCTGGAGCAGGGGGCGTTCGAGGAGCCCCAGGTTTTCGCGGTAGGCGTTGTTGCCCTCGAGGGTCTCGAGGAAATAGTGCAGCAAAGAACGCTCCAGCTCTTCGGCGCCGAGATCCTGCAGCAGGGCTTCGCGGAAGATCGACGCGCGAAAACTGAGAAAGTTTCCCGAGAGATCGGGCTTGACCGTGCCGGGTTCCGGCGTGTGCGCCAACTGCAGGGTCCGGCGGGCTTCTTCGAGGAAGCGCTCCTGGAACGCGGGCAGGTCTTCGTGGCGTTCGCGCAGGGGAGGCATCCGGTAGAGGAAGGCGAAGAGCGTGTCGTAACGCTCCGGCACCGTGTCGATATCGGCGATGGCGACGATCCGTTTGCCTTCCAGCGGAAGGGGTTCGGGGGAGGAGATCGC
Organism: Nitratifractor sp.; assembly: GCA_015486995.1. Taxonomy (GTDB): domain Bacteria; phylum Campylobacterota; class Campylobacteria; order Campylobacterales; family Sulfurovaceae; genus Nitratifractor. The sequence goes on from WFQO01000018.1 coordinate 3,814, forward strand.
ATCGAAATTTTCGACGATCAATTCCTGCTCCCGCTCCAGCAGTTGTGCCAGTTCGCGCTCTTCCCGGGCGTCGACGATGGGAAGAGTGGGGAAGATCCTGCGGATCAGAGTCCGCTTGCCGCTGTGGGGCTCTCCGTAGAGGAGGCTGGAGATGAAGAGGTTGCGCGTTAGTTTGAGGCTTTCTTCGATCTGCCGCACCGTCGGATTTTTGCTTTGGAGATAATCGCTCATTTTTTGTCCAATTTCATTGACTTCCATTGCTCCAATCTTATCAAAAAATAGACAGTGCGGCAATGTAGCCGCGCTTCAGCCCCTTTTGAGTAAAATATCCTCCATTTCAACCCTGCAAAAGGAAGTCTATGTCCAGCACCGAAGCTTTGGAAAACATCGACGAGGTTCTCGCCGCGCACAAACTGAGCCGTGAAGATTACGAACACATCAAACGGATTCTGGGGCGCGAGCCCAATCTGGTGGAGATCGGGATCTTCAGCGCCATGTGGTCGGAGCATTGCTCCTACAAATCTTCCAAAAAATATCTCAATGGCTTTCCGACCGAAGCCCCCTGGGTGATCCAGGGGCCGGGGGAGAATGCCGGGGTCATCGACATCGGCGGCGGGATGGCCGCAGTCTTCAAGATGGAGAGCCACAATCACCCCAGCTACATCGAGCCTTTTCAGGGGGCGGCGACGGGAGTCGGCGGGATCCTGCGCGACATTTTCACGATGGGAGCCCGCCCCGTGGCCAATCTGAACTCCCTGCGCTTCGGAGATATCGACGGCGACGGGGAGACTCCGCGCTATCAGCGCCACCTGGTCCGAGGCGTCGTCGAAGGCATCGGCAGCTACGGCAACTGCATGGGCGTGCCTACCATCGGCGGTGAGATGAGCTTCGAGAGCTGCTACAACGGCAACATCCTCGTCAACGCCTTCAGCCTGGGGCTGGCCAAGGCCGACGAGATCTTCTACGGCAAGGCGGAAGGGATCGGCAACCCGGTCATCTACGTCGGCTCCAAAACCGGCCGGGACGGCCTGGGGGGCGCCGTAATGAGCAGTGATAGCTTCACCGAAGAGTCCAAGAAGCTGCGCCCCACGGTCCAGGTGGGCGACCCCTTCACCGAGAAGCTTCTGCTGGAGGCCTGCCTGGAACTTTTCCGGACCGACTACGTCGTCGGAATCCAGGATATGGGGGCGGCGGGGCTCACCTCCAGCTCCTTCGAGATGGCGGGACGCAGCGGCAGCGGGATGATCATGCATCTGGACAAGGTCCCCGCCCGGGAAGAAGGCATGACCCCCTACGAGTTCATGCTCAGCGAATCCCAGGAGCGGATGCTGATCTGCGCTAAAAAGGGGACCGAAGAGAAGATCATCGGGATCTTCGAAAAGTGGGATCTTGACTGCGCCGTCATCGGGGAAGTGACCGATACCGGACGGATGGAGCTCTTCTGGCACGGGGAGAAGGTGGCCGACGTTCCCGTCGATCCCGTCAGCGAAGAGGCGCCGGTGCTGGATCGCCC
>WFQO01000019.1 GCA_015486995.1 Nitratifractor sp.
GAATAGGCGAAGCCCGGCAAAGCGACGATGAATCGGTCCCCCCGTCGGGCGACCATAATGTGCTGCCCCGGCTTGATCCGGACACCTTTGAAGAGGAGTTCGGCCCCTTCGAGATTTGCCACCACATCTTTGACGAAATCGAAGTCTCCGACACTTACGCCGCCGGTACTGACGACGATGTCAGCCTGACGCAGGGCATTGTCCACCGCTGCGGCTATGCTTTGACGATCGTCTCCGACACAGCCCATCTGGATCGCCTCGGCACCGTAACGCTCCACGAGGGCTTCGAGGGTGTAACTGTTGGAGCTGCGGATCTGCCCGCTATGAACCTGAGGCTCACCCAATTCCAGAAGCTCAGAGCCCGTCGCGAGAATCGCCACTCTCGGCTTGGAGTAGACGGTGACGTGGGCACGGTTGAGCCCCGCCAGGACACCGATCTGCGGATACTCCAACGCCGTTCCTGAAGGGATCAGCCTCTCTCCCCGGGTGTAGTTTTCCCCGATCGGCCGCACCGAAAAGCCCCGGGGAACCGGCTTGTCGATCACGATCTCCTCCCCCTCGACCGTCACATTTTCGATGGGGATCAACGTATCACTACCCGGAGGCATCAGTGAACCGGTAAACGTTTTGATCGCTTCACCGGGACGGAGTTCTTCTAGCCGCGCATTTCCCGCGGGATTGATCCCACAGATCCGCAAACGACCCCGTTCCTGATCTTCGAAACGAACGGCATAACCGTCCATTGCGGAAGTCGGGGCTTCCGGAGAGTTGCAATCCGCCACGATCTCTTCGGCCAGAATGTATCCACGGGCTTCCGAAAGCGGCATACGCCGGGTGTTGTAATGGCTGATCTTCTGTTCATCGAGAATTTTCATCGACTCGTCAAAATGCATAAAAGCCATGCAGAAAATCCTTTTTGCAAGTTAGAAATTAGGGATTAAGCCCTCTCAACCAAAGTGTAAGAGAAAATTTTTCAGAACACTCAATTGTTGATTGCACCTTCTACTATCATCATTTCTTTAAAAAAGCGTTGCGATGCAACGCTTTTTTAAATTCCTCGTTCCTCGTTCCCAATTCCAAGAATCCCGGCCCCCTCCATCGGCGTACTACGATCCGCCGCGTAGATCCTTTTTCCGTCAATCACATCATATTTCCAAATCGGGGCATTGGCCTTGAAGTCCTCGACAAATTCCTCGATCAACTCCAGTGCCACACGCCGTCGCGGAGAGAAAACCGCGGAGATGTACGAAGACGTATGGACCGGGACGTCACCGATGGAGTGGGCCATCTTCACTTTGGCACCGCGCTCGGCCGCTTTGGCTTGCCACGCCTCGAACCATTGACGGAGAATCGGCTCGTAGATGTCGAAGCTCAAGGCTTCGATTCCTTCCTCCTCCCGGATCGTTCCGACAAAAGGGATATACGCCCCGTAATTGGACTCCGCCTCTTCATCCAGCCACCGCCCGAAGATCTCTTTGACATTCAAAGGCCCTTCATACAGCTCCATATCACTCATTTCTCCCCCACTTAGTCTCTAGTCCATAGTCTCTAGTTTTTTTAAATGTAGTGTTACGAGGCAACGCATACTGAAATTCCTCATTCCTCATTCCTCACACTTCGCTCAAGCGAAGTGCCCCCTATCCTCCGCAGACCGGCGGTAAAATGCTCACCCTATCCCCATCTTTGAGAGGATGATTCGGATCTTTGACCATCACATCGTTGATCGCCACCGCACATTTCTCCAGCCAGGGACGGATTGTCTCCTCGTCGTAAAGCCGCTTTGACAACTCCGCCAAAGACTCCGCTTTTACCTCCATCGGCTCCCGTGCGATGGGTCCCAAAAATTCCACTTTGACCATGACTGTCCTTTGGTCTGAAATCGGACGATTATACCAAATATAGCACCCTTCCCTTGGATATAATACGCCAACCATATGGAGTGAGGAGTGTGGAGTGAGTCGTGAGAAACCGAAGGCGCTTTCAGCGCCGTTATTGGTTAGTGGGCAAACTTGTCGTCGTTCGTCGTTCGTCGTTTGTCGTTTGAATAAAAGCATTGCAAAGCAATGCTTACCAAAACTCTTTACTCTTTACTCTTCACTCTTCACTTACGAAGATCGCCAAAGGAGATCTTCGTGATTTTCGGCTCCATCTCCTACCTCAACCTCCTTCCCTTCCAGGTTTATATGAAACGGCGCAGCTCTTCGACGCAATTCACTCAGATGCTGCGATGGAAGCGAGCCGTACCCAGCGTGATCAATCGGGAATTTCACCGGGGACGGGTCCATGCCGCCTTTATCTCCAGCATTACGAGTCGCGGTTGCAACTGCAGCGATCTTGGAATCGTCTCAAACGGCCCGGTCCACAGTGTCTTTGCCCTCCCCGGGAAAGCTTCTGACGATCCCGCTTCCGCCAGTTCCAATGTCCTGGCAAAGGTTTTGGGCCTCGAAGGCCGAATCCTCATCGGCGATGCCGCCCTACGCTACCGTCTGAACGGCGGCGAAGGCATCGATCTCTCCCAGGCATGGAAAGAACGTACCGGTCTTCCTTTCGTCTTCGCCCGTCTCTGCTTCACCCGTAACGATAGACGCCTTCAAAAACTGGCGAGGAGTTTCAGTGTAAAAGAGTGGAAAATCCCGCAATATATTTTAAAAAAGGAAGCCGGGAAGCGGGGGATCACCCCTAAAGAGCTTCGCTGGTATCTCCGACACATCGACTATCGCATCGGCTGGAGGGAGCAAAAAAGTCTGCAGTTATTCTTGAAAAAGGCTAGAAAACTCTAAGTTGAGCGGTTGAATGTTTCGCACTTCGGCACGAAGAGCAACCGAAGATAGAACGGTCCGTCAACCGTTTAAAAAGGTTGAGAAAAATTGTAAATCCAAAAACACGAGTTTATCCTCTCCTGACTAAAAACTATACAGATTTCCTTCCTCTTCCCTGTTACAATTAGAGCAATTTTCCAATTCGGAGCATGCATGAGTGAAATCCAGAGTCCCATCGACAGCTTTTTGAACCACAAAGCCGACACCGGCATGCAGTGCGGCAACTATACCATCGACATCCCCGAGCTGAAACCGGGCCAGCAGTACCGCTTCCACTTCGATATGACCGCCTGCGTGGGGTGCCACTGCTGCGAAGTGGCCTGCAACGAACAAAACGGCAACCCCGCCGATGTCAAATGGCGGCGCGTGGGCGAGATGGAGACGGGCCATTTTCCGAACACCCTGCAGCTTTTCAACTCCATGAGCTGCAACCACTGCATCGACCCCGCCTGTCTCAAAGGCTGCCCCACCAACAGTTACATCAAACTCGACAACGGTATCGTCTACCATGTGGACGAAGACTGCATCGGCTGTCAGTACTGCACCTGGAACTGCCCCTACGAAGTGCCGGTTTTCCACGA
>WFQO01000020.1 GCA_015486995.1 Nitratifractor sp.
CCGCCCACCCGGGCTGCATCTACGGCCCCTCCCTCCCCCGCAAAAAGCTCGAAAATTTTTTCGAAAGCGGCAAATGCACCTGGCTGGAAGATTCGGAAGTCGATCTCATTTATTCTACGGTGTTGAAAGGCTTGTAGGTAATATTTCACTCAAAATTCCTATAGTTCTCATTCTTTACGGACGAAAAAATTTATAGAGCAGAGAGGTTATGGGATCGACAACAACGATTCTCAGCCTTTTGATAAAAACGAACGCTAGAATAGAGCTGAATATTCGATTTTCCTTACGAAAAATTGAGGCAAGGAGGAAGGGATAAAATGAGGCGATTGTTTCATTTCCTTGCTGTTTTGTGCTCGACGGTACTGTTGATACATTCCTCCCTTTGGGGCAAGCTTCCCGATCGTCCTTTTCAGTGGGCGGACGATGAAGCTTTCAAACCCTTGATCTACCGCAACAGTACGGGGAAATCCGAAGGAATCTTCTACGAGGTGCTGACGGAGGCTTTTCGGAGAATGAAGATTCCGCTGCGATGCGGACTCTACCCTTGGACTCGGGCCCAAAAAATGGTCGAAGAGAAAAAAGCGGACGGGATGGTTACCGTAGCGACGGAAGCTCGCCGTAAACTTTTCAGATCTACCGATCCCATCGTCAGCGTCGAAGAGTGGATCTTTGTCAGTCGAGAGAATCCGAACTATAAAGAGATCCTGAAAATCCGATCGATCGAGGATTTGAAGCGCTTCACCCTGGTGGAGACTCTCGGTAGTGGATGGTCGAGGGAACATTTCAAAGGAATGAGAATCATCTGGGTTCCTACTGCCCAAAGCGCCCTGAACATGGTCGCATCCGGACGGGCGGACATCTATCTGATGAGTAATTACACCGGCCCGTATATCCTCGAAGATCACATACGCAGAGGAGGCCCCCTCGGCGACCGACTCAAGAAGATCGTATCGGGAACACATCCTCTGACGAAAATAGACTATCGGCTTCTGATACGAAAGGATTCTCCCTACGTCGATATTACCGACCGATTCAATGAGGTATTACATCGGATGTACCGCGACGGAAGCTGTCGAAAGATCCTGCAACGCTACCGGATAAAAACAACGGAGATCCGATGAAATCCTCTCGAACCCTCTTTCTACCGATAGAGAAAGCTTTCCAAAAATATTCGGAAGAAAAAGCATGAATCCCATGTCCACTCAGAAATCTTTTCCGTTTTTCAGAAGTAAACTGGCCAAACGACTCAGCCTCTATATATTCGGCATTACGGTGGCAATAGCCCTCTTCGTCACTACGCTCAACGTCATTTGGGAATTCCAACACGAAAAGGAGAGGCTCCGACAAACATTCCGCCAGCTCGAAAAAGTCAATCTTCCAAGCATCAGAGATAACTTGTGGATCCTCGATATTCCCGCTTTGCGTACGATCCTGAAAGGCCTGCTGCAAAAGCGTGATTTCGTCTATTTCAAAGTGACGGACGATCAGGGAAAAGTACTCGTCGAAGCGGGGAAATTCCCTTCCAAAAATTTTCTATTTGAAAAAGTACCGCTTTACCATAAGGATGCCTACGGCAAGCGGATTTACATCGGTACATTCACCATGGTCGCCACCACACGATACATCTATGAGAATATCCTTCGAAATACGCTCAGCACACTGACGATCCTTCTCATCACCATGCTTTTGGTGGCGATTTTCACTCTTGTACTGGTCTGGTCACTCATATCCAAGCATCTTTTGACCATTCAGATTTACACAGATGGAATCCGTTTTGAAGAAGAAATTCCTCCTTTGCGGCTGGAGCGGAAAGAGAATCATTGGACACGCAATGATGCTCTAAGCTCCCTCGTCAACACCATCAATAAAATGCAAAAAATGATCCGGGACTCCTACAGACGACTCGAATACCAATCCCTCCACGATCCGCTAACCGGTCTCCCCAACCTCAGATCGCTGCGAAACGATCTCTCCCGGCGTATCGAAGAGTGCGTAGTGACCGGGAAATCCGCGGCTCTCTATTTCATCGATCTCGACTCGTTCAAAATACTCAACGACTCATTGGGCCATACGGTGGGAGATGCCGCCTTGAGAGAAGTGGCCAAACGACTGAAGCGGCTGAAAAATCATGGAATAGATGTGTATCGGATCGGAGGCGATGAGTTTCTGCTCCTCACCGAAACACTCAGTGACGCCCCGGAAAAAGCGCGAAAACTCGCGCAACAATACGCCGAAGAGATTCGGCATCTTTTCGGAGAAAAATTCAAACTCGACGGAAAGTCTTTTAAAATAACGGCCGGAATCGGTATCAAACTTTTCCAAAAAGGGCAAGACATCGAAACGATCATGAAGCACGCCGACAATGCCCTGTACAAAGCCAAAGAGAAGAATCGAAACACGATCGCCTTCTTTCATGAGGGCATGCAATCCAGTGCCGACAAAACACTGGAGATAGAGCAGTACCTCCATCACGCGATTCTGGAGGACGAGTTTATCGTCCATTATCAGCCCAAATATGATCGAGAACGTAAACTCCGCTCTGCGGAGGCACTGACCCGGCTCCGGCGGAATGACGGAAGCCTGATCCCTCCGGGAGAGTTCATCCCCTATGCCGAAGAGACGGGATTGATTCTTGACATCGATCATCGCATTATCGCCAAAGTGTTCCGCTTCCTTCGCGACCACCGACCGGCGATGGAAAAATCAGGAATGGAGAGCCTCGCCATCAACATCTCTCCCGCGCAATTCATGATGGCGGATTTCGCCCAGTTTATCGTGTCTCAAGCCGAACGCTTCTCCATCGATCCCCGCTTTATCATTCTGGAAATCACGGAAGAGACTGTCGTTTCCAACACCGAATACGCCATGGAGACAATGCTCGAACTGAAACGACACGGATTTCGGTTCTCCATCGACGATTTCGGAACCGGATACTCCTCCCTTCGCTATCTGATGAATTTCCCTCCCGACGAATTGAAAATCGACAAATCCTTCGTGGACCATATTCCGGACAATGAACGCAGCGTCGCCATTGTCCGGACCATCATCACCTTAGCGGAAAATCTCCATCTCACCGTCGTAGCCGAGGGAGTAGAGAGGGAAGAGCAATTCCGGGCCCTGGATCGATACGGATGTACCTTCTTTCAGGGGTATCTCTTCTCCCGACCCCTTCCCGAAGAGGAGTTTCTCCGTCTCCTCACGGAAAAGAGGTAGCTCTTCCGAGCAAGGCTGAGCAATTCTTTCGGGATTTCCCGACTCCCCTACTTCGATAGATTCTCCGCCGTCTTTTCCGAAGGCTTATCGGGGCTCTCTTCACCGAAAGGGTTGACGAACTGATCGTTGAGGCGCCGGATGGACGAACGGGAGTAATCCACGATCCTGTCGAGACGTTCCCGGGTACGGCGGATCCACCCGCGGCTCCAGACCAGGAAAAGAGGCCGATACCAGCGGGTCCGTTTGTCCAGAGCCCGGGAGATCTCCGGATCCTCTTTCGCGAGCTTTCTGATCATCCTCCTTGCGACGAATGCACGGATTCTGAAATGAAAAACGAGAAAGAGCAGAAACGCACCCAGAGCCGCCCAGAGTAATCCTGTACTCCCGACCGGCAGCGCCCCCGAAACGACCAGGAAGAGCAAACCTCCCGCCAAAAGCCCTGCGACGATCGCGTCGTAGATGAGGACTCTCCGTCCCCAACGCTTGAGCGCCTCTTCCAGGCGCGGCAATGTTTCGTTTTTGATTTTCTTGGCGAAATCCTCCAAGGCTTTGGTGATCCGATAGGCCCGTTCGATCTTGACTCCCTCCATCTTCTCCAGGATTTTCGCCATATCTTCGTCCCGCTTGCGCTTGAGACGCTCCGCGATTCCCGGATCGTCGATCGGCTGCATGGCGCTTTCGTTGTAAATAGCGTAAAAGTTCCCGGAGATGAGCCCCTCCTGGGAGAGCGCCCGCTGCCAGGAACCGATGACATCTTCGAGGTTGTCTTCCCGGGCGGTCGTATCGATCTGATTGAGAATGTAGAGGATTTTGTCTCGGTCACGATGCTCGACGGTCCCGGCAACCAAATGTTCCAGCGTATCGCGCATGGCACCGGGTTCGGGATGGCGCGCATCGAAAAAGATCAAGACCAGATCCGACATTTCGATAATGTGGCTGCTGATGCGCAAAATCGCGCTGCGCTGCCTATCGGCATCGAAACCCGGAGAGTCGATGAGGATTTTCCCTTTGATCCGTTCGGAAGGAACGGTCTTGAGCTGTAGATAGAGATTGACCCGACTCCCTTCTCCTTTGTCCACCCGCTCCACCTCTTCACTGATGTTGTAGAACGGAAAACGCGGATCGGCATCCAGTGCAAGGCCGGGCAGCGTTGTGACCCGATCACCCGTTCCGTAGCAGATCACGGTAAATTTGTCGTCAACGGCCTGATTGCCGCTCTGCTGCACCTCCATCCCCAGATAATTGTTGATGAAGGTCGATTTTCCCGAGGAAAAAGTCCCCAGCAGGGAAATCAGCGGCCACCAGGAGATTTTGGCGGTGTAACTCTCCTCCTCTCCCAGAATTCCAAGTTTTCCCGCAACTTTATCCAGGACCTGATACTCCCGGATCACGTCCAAGAGGATGGGATTTTCGGCACTGAGATACTCTTTGAGTTTTTTGTAGCGTTCCTCGGCTGTCATCTTTGAGACTCCTTCGATTGATTGGATCGATCTTACCCAACGGGGGAGGATATGACCGTTTACTTCAATGTTCGATTCAACAGTTCGTTGACGATTCGGGGATTGGCTCTGCCCCCCGTCGCTTTGAGAACTTGTCCGACAAAAAAGCCGAAGAGCTTTCGGTTGCCCTCCCGATATTGAGCGACCTTTTCGGGATATTTCGTCAAAACCTCATCGACAATCGGGAGGATCTTTTGGGGATCACTGATCTGTTCCCACCCTTTCGCTTCGACAATCTCCCCGGGGCTTTCACCGCTTCGTACCATCTCTTCGAAAACCTGCTTGGCGATCTTGACGGAGATCCGCTCTTCCTCGATCATTTTCGCCAACTCCGCCAACTCCTCGGGACCGTAACGAAGCTCTTCCGACGAAACAGTTTTCAACTCTCTGGCCACTTCGTTGAGTACCAGATTGGCCAGAATTACAGGGGCGGCACCTTTTTCAAGACCCGCCTCGAAGAGAGAACGAAGTACTTCGTCCCGAGCCAGAGGGTTGGCCTGTTCTTCCCGCAGGCCCAACTCTTCCCGATAGCGGTCGAAGATCTTCCGCTGGGTTTCGTCGAGGGGGGCGACCCTTCCCGCTTCACCCGAAGGTTCTTTTTTCTTCTCTTTTTTTGCGGCCTTCGGCTCCGCTTTCGAAACCTTTTGGAGAGCCTCCTTCCCTTTCCCGCTCTGCTTCGCCCACGAGTCTTTGAGACTGACAATCCGGTTGAAGACCGGATGTTCGCCGCCGGAATCGACGGGGTCGGGATAGAAGTATCCCTGCCGCTCGAACTGAAAACGTTCGTCGGGCTTCTCTTCGATCACCGCCCTTTCGACATAGGCCCCCTTGACGATTTTCAAAGAATCGGGGTTGAGATCCTCGATCCCCCGGGGATTCTCCACCCGGAAAAGTCGGTCGTAGAGCCGCACCTCCGCCCGGTAGCCCGTAGCGGCATCCACCCACTGGATGGCACTTTTGACCTTGATACCGCTGGTATCGGCACCGCTTCTGGAGTTCGGATAATACTCCGCGCGTATCTCAGTGATGCGTCCCGTCTCATCCTTGATCACTTCTTTGCAGCGGATGACGTAAGCGTGGCGCAGACGGACCGGCTGATCGGGGGTCAGACGGTAGTAGCCCTTGGGGGGATTCTCCGAAAAATCATCCCGTTCGATGTAAATTTCCTTAGAAAAAGGGAGTTTCCGGGACCCCTCTTTTGGGACGTCATGGGGATAGTAGGAGGCGTCCAGCTCCTCGCTTCCCTCGTAATTTTCGATCACGACCTTCAGCGGATCCAACACACACATGACCCGGGGGACCTTGGGGTTGAGATCGTCCCGGATGGCGTGCTCCAGCTGGGCGACATCCACGACGGAGTTGGCCTTGGAAATGCCGATGCTGTTGCAGAAGTTGACGATGGATTTGGGAGTATAGCCCCGGCGGCGGTATCCGGCGATGGTGGGCATGCGGGGGTCGTCCCATCCGCTGACCTTGCCGCTGTCGACCAACTCTTTGAGTTTCCGTTTGCTCATCACGGTATAGTTCATGTTGAGCCGGGCAAATTCGTACTGGTAGGGGCGCGGAGGCCCCAGGTGAAGAGTGTCCAGGATCCAATCGTAGACGGCCCGGTTGTTCTCGAACTCCAACGTACAGAAAGAGTGAGTGATCCCCTCGATGTAATCGGAAAGGCAGTGGGCAAAGTCATACATCGGATAGATGCACCAGGCATCACCGGTTCGCATATGGTGGGCATGGCGAATGCGGTAAAGCAGCGGGTCGCGCAGCTGCATGTTGGGAGAGCTCATATCGATTTTGGCCCGCAGGACGTGTTCTCCGTCTTTGAACTCCCCTTTACGCATCCGCTCGAAAAGGTCCAGGTTCTCTTCAACACTACGTTCGGCGTAGGGGCTACGCCGCCCCGGTTCGGTCACTGTCCCCCGATACGCCCGGATCTCCTCTTCGCTCAGACTGTCCACGTAAGCTTTGCCCATTTTTATCAGCTGTACCGCATAGTCATAGAGCCGCTGAAAATAATCTGAGGTGTGGCGCACCGGGCCGTCCCACTCAAAGCCGAGCCAGTGAACCGCATCCTCGATCGCCTTGGCGTATTTCTCCTCTTCGGTGACGGGGTTGGTATCATCCATTCGCAGATGACAACGCCCCTCGAAATCCCGGGCGATACCGAAATTGATGGTGATCGCCTTGGCATGACCGATGTGGGGAAAACCGTTGGGCTCGGGAGGGAAGCGGGTCACTACCTCCTTATATTTCCCCGAAGCCAGATCCTCCTGCACGATCATCCGCAAAAAATCTTTTTTCTTCTCCATACTCACTCCGCCGTTTAAATTGCGCTATTTTACCCGATATTCTTTCCAAACACGGCGCGTGATTCTTAGGTTAAATGAAACTGGGAGCATCGTTGGCGAAAAGAATCAGATCTCCGGGCCGGGTCTCTTCGACAAGCATCTCCTCCATCTGCGATTTTCTCTCCAGATGTCGGAGTTTTTCGGGAGTGACGACCCGTTGAAAGATCCCATAGTTCAAATCTCCGGTGACAATGATCCGGTCGAAAATCTCATCCGCCCGTTTCGCCACCTGTTCGTTGAGCTTCTCGTCGGCCTCCACCAGCCCGGGAGTGATCAGGACCTTCCGCCCCGACCAGGCGGATGCCAACTCGAAAGAGGCCATCATCCCGTCGATGTTGCCGTTGAAACTGTCATCCAGAATCACCTTGCCCCCGGCATCGATCCGCTGCAGGCGGTGGGGGACCGACTCGATCTTCTTCAGAGCGCGGTGGATCTCTTCGGGACTTAAGCCCAGGGCTTTGGCTATATGAATCGCCGCGGCGAGGTTGATGGCGTTGAAGGCCCCGAGGATTTCGGCGCAGTAGCGCTCCCCCTCCAGCGTGAAGCAGGTTCCCTCCAGAGTCGCCTCCACCTCCTCGATCTCGGGCCCGAAAATATGTATTCTCGGATCGGCCGAAACATCGACCATGGCGCTTTCATGCACCCAGGCTTCGACGAGCCGGGGTGAGCGGAGGATCTCCAGTTTCGTATCACGAATCCTCTCCAACGTTTTGAAGTATTCGATATGGGCGGGGCCGATCTTTCCTACGACGGCGTAATGGGGCCTGACAAACTCGGTGATTTCGGCAATATCCCCCTCCCCGCGGGCTCCCATCTCTACCACGTAGATCTGGGCATCGGCGGGAAGATCCTCGTTGACATCCTTCATCACCCCGCCCAGGGTATTGACCGAACGGGGGGTGGCATAGACCCGATACTTTTCCGAAAGGAGCGTAGCGATGAAATTCTTGATACTCGTCTTGCCGTAACTGGCGGTGACTCCCACCACTTTTAGATCGGGCATCGCCTCAAGACGTTTTCGTGCCCGATTGCGAAAAGCTCCGAAGAGTATCTTCTCGATGACTACGGAGACGATCCAAGCCAGAAGAATAGGAAGAAAAGTGCTGTAAACTCCGAAGACCAGCGTAAAAAAAAGTCCAAAGAGTCCCAAAGCGGCGAAAAAGCGCTTGACCCGCCCGGTGAAAACCAACTTTTTATCGATTTTCCGGTACCAAAGAGTAAAAAGCGGCAGATAGAGCAAGGCAACGACGAAGCCGTAACGCCCATGGCTGATTCCCATGACGAAATCGTAACTGAGAAAGGGGAGCAGGAAATAGAGATAGTTCCACCAAGGCTTGGTATGATGAAAGATCATCCGCTCCAGTCGATAGCTGTACCATTGCAGGGTGGTGATGATGTAATAGCCGAGCAGAGCGAGCATGAGAAAGTAAGCGATCAAATTCACGACGGTCAGCATGGACGACTCCTTCGGAAGACGAGTAAGAAGTGAGGGGTGAAGGGTAAAAAACCGAATTTATTTATGAGAAAAGATTGAGAAACTAGTACCAAGTGACTAGTCACTAGTAGTTTTGGTATGTGTTGCGCCACAACGCTCTTTTTCAAACAACAAAGAGAGGCGAAGCCCCGTTCAAATGACAAACGACGGAAAACACTACAATAGGCGCCCCCAATAACCAATAACCAATAACGTCGACGAAGGCGATATCATTCTCACCCGCCAACTGTTGAGTTGTGAAATATGGATTTTTAATCACCGGAACTTCCTGCTTCACCGCCACACCCTTTTTCTATGGTTTCCGCGATGTTTTTCGCGTTGGCGGGATCGAGGAAAAAGTAGTGGTCCCCTTCCATCGAATAGAGCTTGGCATCGGGGATCAACTCGGCGATCCGCTCCCCGGTCCAAAGGGGAGTCGCCGTATCTTTTTCACCCCAAAACAGTAGAGCTTTGCCGTGAACCTTGCTGAAATTCCCTTCGAACTCCTCGTTGACTGTCGCCTTGAACGTTTCGTACATCCCCGGGTTCATCCCCTGCACATCGGCGCTGGCAAAAAATCCGCGCAATTTGCCGAATCCCAGGGGTTTGAGCGTTTTGAAAAGGGCGATCTTCATCCGAACGGAGAGAGGTTTGGGAACGAGGATTCCCGCCGAGGATAAAAGGACCAGACAGTCGGGATCCAGCAGAGTCGCGACCTTGCCGCCGAAGGAGTGCCCGGCGATTATTCCCGGAGCAATCTCCAGTTCCCGAAGAAATTCTCCGACGATTCCCGCATAATCCGCTGTACTCAGAAAGCCTTCGTTAGGACTCTTGCCGAAGCCGGGAAGATCGAGATAGAGATGACGAAAACCGGGCAGAAGCTTTCCGAACGCCCGACGCATCAACTCTTTGTTGCTCCCCCAACCGTGAAGGAAAAGGATCGTCGGACATAAGGACGGATTGAGTATCTCATAAGCGATCGAATACTCCGCGTTCCTGTATCGACAACTGCGCATCGCCATTTCAGTGCTCCTGAGGAGGCGATGCCTTCTTCAAAGGCATAAGTTTGTCGAAGCCGTAGACATCGGGAAAGAAGTGCAATCCGGAATCATCCGCATACGCGGTGTAATAGGCGATATGTACAGGCAACGGCCGACGCAGACCCACCGTCTGAAGTTTCATCGTCGCCAATTTTTTCCTGATTGTCGGCCAATCGTCGTTGAGATACCCGTGAGTCGCCAGATACTCCAGCATCAGCATCGGTTTGGCCAGACGGATACAGCCGTGGCTGTAGGCACGGTAGCTGTGTCTGAAAAGGTTTTTTTGGTTGGTATCGTGCATGTAGACCGAATAGGGATTGGGAAACATGAATTTTACCCGCCCCAACGCATTGCCCGGTCCGGGAAGCTGGATCAGCTTGAAGGGAAGTTCCCTCTTTTTCCACTCCGGGCGAAGATAACGGCGCCAAGGCACACTACGAGGGTCCACCCGCTCGGAGTCAATGGTGTAATCCTTCAGTACGATCATCCGTTTCCGTTTGAAATAGTTCCGACTTCGCAACAGATGGGGAATCTCCTCCGCTCTTGCAATATTGTCCGGCACGTTCCAGGTCGGGTTGAGTACGACATATTTCATCGTCGCACTGAAAATCGGTGTCTGCCAGTTTTTTCTCCCGACAATCACCGGAAAAGCGAAACGTAGCTGGCCCTCTTCGAAAAAACGGACTTTGAACTCGGGAACATTGACCAGAAAATAGCTTTCCCATCCCTCATCGCTCATTACCTTGGCTCGCTGCAGACTCATGAAAAGCTTGCGATATCTCTCTCCGGAAACTGCTGCATTTCGGTAGTAACCGAGCAGGCGGGCGAACTCCGGATTCGCAGGAAGATAGGGAGCCAGGATCTGTTTGATGCTCTCTCCCGATCGAAGATTCGACAAGAGTGTCGAGGCGGAGACGCGCTGGGTGTAAAAAGTGAAATGTGTGTGGACTTTGTGAAGATTGCGCTCTTTTTCGATTTTCTTGTAGGCAGGAATATCGATGCAACTGTTGGCCAGATTCTCCGCATAACCGACAAGAATTCTGGAGAGAAGCGCGGTATCCCGTGTGCGAAGATAATTCTGATAGAGAGGAGTCAATTGACAGCGAGACGCGTAGGCATCCGTCGCCAAAATCCGTTCGAACTCTCGTCGCTGATCTGCGCTCCATCCGTTGGCATCCCCGATATGGGGGCCGGTACAGGCACTCAGCAACAGGAGCAGGCACCCCGCCAGCACCGAGATTGTCCATGAGCGCATTGGGATGCGTCGTGTATTTTGCAAAATATTCCATCCTTTTATCGAAACTTTTGTCAAAAGAGTGTCTTGCTCTCTTTGTACTCAGACTCTTCGATTTCATGTATACAGCGATCACGTGCTTCCGAGATACGACTCGCGCAATCCCGACAGAGATAACGATAATGTTCCAAATCGTAGTAGAGCGTCTCCCCTTCCTTTAGTTCACGATAGCATTCGGCACAGTATCGGCTCACGCAGGTGAAAATTTTTTCGCTTCCTCTCTGTTGAACAAAGTGACGGCCGTTCATCGTTGCAACTCTCCGATCATCTTTTTTGCTTCTTCCAGATTCGGATCGAGATCCAGGGCTTTGCGGTACTCTTCGAAAGCCTCTTTACGGCGTCCGAGGTCGTAGAGCGTATTGGCGTAATTGTAATGGTGGGGCGCGTAGCCCGGATCGAGGCGGATCGCTTCCCGGTGTTCACGCAACGCCGCCTCCTCTTCCCCCAGCTTGTGCAGCGCATTGGCCAAAGAACCGTGCGCCAGATCATCTTCGGGGTGAATCTGCAGGAGATGTTCATAGGTCTCTTTAGCATCGACGTAATCGTTCATCCGCATATAGACGACCCCCAGACGACGCAACACTTCCGGATTCTCTTCGTCGAGCACCAAGGCACTCTGCAGCGCTTTCTTGGCTTCCAGGTTGTCGTCCTTTTCGAGGGATTCGTCGGCAATCTGCAGCAACTCCCGCAGACGGCTCGTCGGCTCTTTGGCCCGGGCGAAAGTCTTATCGGGGCGATTGATCTCTCCAATCCGTTCGTCGGGGACTTTCGCTTCGAAATCGATCCCCCGGCGAGGGAAGTCTCCGGAAAAAAGCTGCCGAAAAAAGAGATAGAAAATCACACCGGCTGCAATCAACAGCCCGAGTTGGAAAAGAGTCACAGAGCCTCCTTGGGCAGGAAATCCTGGTATGGTATGATAAAGGTACTTAAAGAAAAATCAGGAGCTTTTCATGCCCAAAATACCGCTTGATCTCGATGAACTGCGCCGTCGCTTGA
>WFQO01000021.1 GCA_015486995.1 Nitratifractor sp.
AAGTTGTAGTTGCCGCGTCCGTCGAAGCCCTTGCGGGGAACCCCGCGGAAGTCCTTCACCCGGGGAAGGGCGATGGAGATCAGCTTGTCGAGGAAGTTATACATATTCTCACCGCGCAGCGTGACTTTGATCCCGCTGGGAGCTCCCTCACGGGCTTTGAAGCCGGCGACGGATTTCTTGGCGAGCGTGATGACGGCGTGCTGGCCCGCGATCAGGCTGATGGTGTCGGCCATGTTCTGGATCAGTTTGCTGTCCTTGCCCTCTTCTCCGGCCCCGACGCTGATAACGATCTTTTCGAGTTTGGGGGTCTGCATGACATTCTTGATCCCGAGCTCTTCGCGGAGCGCGGGAACGATGGATGCGTATTTCTCTTTCATTCGGCTCATATCAGCCCTCCACTTTCTTGACGTTGGAGATGTGGATGGGCATCTCTTTGTTGATGAAGCCCCCCTCTTTGTTCTCTTCGCTGGGCTTGACCGCCTTGCGGGCGACCTTGCATCCGGCGACGATCACGGCGTCTTTGGCCGTCAGGACCCGCAGGACCTCTCCGGTTTTGCCCTTATCGTCTCCGGCGATGATCTCGACCTGATCGCCCTTTTTGATCTTGAATTTCTTTGCCATTACCATACCTCCGGTGCGAGCGATACGATTTTCATGAAGCCCGCGTAGCGTGTTTCACGGCTGACGGGCCCGAAGATCCGGGTCCCGATGGGCTCTTTCTTGTCGTCGATGATGACCGCGGCGTTGTCGTCGAAGCGGATCAGGGATCCGTTCTCGCGCTGGATCTCTTTTTTGGTCCGGACAACGACGGCCTTGACGACCTTCCCTTTCTTGACCTTCCCGTTGGGGAGCGCTTTTTTGACCGAAGCGACGATCACGTCTCCCACGCTGGCGTAGCGGCGCTTGGAACCGCCCAGGACTTTGATGCACATGATCTCTTTCGCGCCGCTGTTATCCGCGACGTTCAGACGGGTAAAACTCTGGATCATCAGCCCTCTCCTCTCTCAACGATTTCGAGAAGACGGAACGCTTTGTTCTTGGAGAGAGGCCGGCACTCGATGGCGCTGACCGTATCTCCGACATTGGCTTCGTTCTTCTCGTCGTGAATGATGTATTTCTTGAAACGTTTGACGGTCTTGTGGTAGCGGGGATGGAGGACTTTGCGCTCTACGAGCACGGTCGCGCTCTTGTCGCCCGCTTTTTTGATGACCGTTCCTGATATGACTCTTTTCGGCATGCTACACCCCTTACTTCGTTCTTGCAGCGCTCAGGGCTGTCTTGATTCTGGCGACATCTTTTTTGGCCGCTTTCAGCTCGCTGGTATTGGTCAGCTGCATTGTCTTGAGTTTGGCCCGGAGGGTGAAGACCTCCAGTTTTTTCTCTTTGAGCATCGCTTCGAGTTCGTCGATGCTTTTGTCCTGAAGATCAGTATATTTCATTGCTCTCTTCCCTTGAAATGATTTTCGTCTTGAAAGGAAGCTTGTGGCATGCCAGCGTCAGCGCTTCGCGCGCCAGACTCTCGGGAACACCCGCCATCTCGAAGATGATCCGGCCGGGCTTGATGTTCATGACCCACTTCTCCACGGCTCCTTTACCTTTACCCATCCGTGTTTCGAGGGGCTTCTTGGTCAGGGGCTTGTCCGGGAAGACACGGATCCAGGTTTTCCCGGTCCGGCTGACCCGGCGGGTCATCGCGATACGTGCGGATTCGATCTGACGGGAGTCGATCCGGCCCGCTTCCACTGCTTTGATGGCGAATTCGCCAAACTCGATGCGGTTGCCGCGGAAGGATTTACCGCGGTTGCGGCCCTTCTGCTGCTTTCTCCATTTGGTTCGTTTGGGCATCAACATGATTATTCACCTCTTCTTCTGGGTTTGCGGCTCTTGCGCTCTTCCTTCGGCTCGGGCTGGATTCCTTTCTGGAGGACTTCGCCTTTGAAGATCCAGACTTTGATCCCGATGTTGCCGTAGGTGGTCAATGCTTCGGCGAACCCGTAGTCGATCTTGGCCCGCAGGGTATGCAGAGGGACGCGTCCCTCCAGGTACCACTCGGTCCGTGCCATTTCGGCACCGCCGAGACGACCGGCGACCTGGACTTTGATTCCCTTGGCGCCGGACTTCAGGGCCCCCTGGATCGCCTTTTTCATCGCGCGGCGGAAGGCGACGCGGCGTTCCAGCTGTGTGGCGATGTTTTCAGCGGCCAACTGTGCGGAAGCCTGGGGGCGCTTCTCTTCTTTGATGTTGATCGCGACCTCTTTGCCCAGCATTTTCTGCAGATTGGCTTTGAGCTTCTCGATGTCGGCACCGCGCTTACCGATGATGATCCCGGGGCGGGCGGTGACGATGGTGATGCGGATCTTTTTGACGGTCCGCTCGATGATGATATTGCTCACTCCGGCGTAGAAGAGCTCCTTTTTCAGGAACTTCCGGATTTTGTAGTCCTCGGCGACGAAACCGGGAGCGCGGTCCTTGGAAGGATACCAGCGGGATTCCCAGTTACGGTTGATTCCCAGTCTCAGACCGATAGGATTGACTTTCTGACCCATGGTTACGCATCCTTTCCGTTATCGTTGTTCTCGCTCGCTTCGGCGGCGACTTTGGCAGCGGTTTTGGCGGCCTTTTGACTCTTGGCCTCTTCCGCGGCGGCTTCGGCCACTTCGACGACGATGTGTGAAGTGGGCTTGAGGATGCGGGTCGCGGTACCGCGGGCCCGGGGGCGCCAGCGCTTCATCACCGACGCTTTGTCGACGCGGCAGGAGGTGATGACGACCTCTTCGGGCTCGTAGTCACCGTTGGCGACGGCCGAAGCGATGACTTTGGAGATGATACCGGCGGCTTTGTTGGGCATAAACTCCAGGGCGGCAATCGCCTGCTCGGCGTTCATTCCCTGGACTTCACGGGCGACCAGTCTCGCTTTGGTGGGGGAGACTCTGACGTATTTGAGTACTGCTCTGCTCATGATCAACCTACCTTCTTCTGGACACTGCCTTTGTGCCCTTTGAATGTACGGGTGGGAGCGAATTCTCCCAGTTTGTAGCCGACATGGTTCTCCGTGATGTAGACGGGAACGAACTGACGACCGTTGTGGACGTTGATGGTCAGGCCGATCATCTCCGGGAAGATGACCGAACGGCGGGACCATGTCTTGATGGGCTTGGTGGAGCCCTCTTCTTTTGCTTTGAGAACCTTCTTCATCAAATGATCGTCGATGAAGGGGCCTTTTTTCAGTGAACGTGCCATACTTATCCCTTACTTTTTCTTCTTGCGTGAGATGATCAGCTTGTCGCTGGCCTTCTTCCGTCGGGTCTTGTATCCCTTGGTGGGCATACCCCAGGGAGAGACGGGATGACGGCCGGAGTTGGTCTTGCCCTCACCACCTCCGTGGGGGTGGTCGATGGGGTTCATCGCCGAACCGCGGGTCTGGGGGCGGATACCGCGGTGGCGGTTCCGTCCGGCTTTTCCGATGACCATGTTGGCGAAGTCTTCGTTCCCGAGGGTTCCGACGGTCGCCATACACTCACCCAGGATGTAGCGCATTTCGCCGGAGGGCAGACGCAAAGAGACGTATTTGCCGTCGCGGCCCATGATCTGGGCATAGCCGCCGGCGCTGCGGGCTATTTTGCCGCCCTGTCCCGGGTTCATCTCGATGTTGTGCACCAGGGTACCGACGGGGATGTTCTTGAGCTTCATCGCGTTGCCGGGCTTGATGTCCAGGCCCGCTTCGGCGGCCATGATCACGTCACCGACCTTCACACCCTTGGGCTGAAGGATGTAGCGCTTCTCGCCGTCGACGTAATTGACGAGGCAGATGCGGCAGTTGCGGTACGGATCGTACTCGACGGTCGCGATGCGCCCTTCGACTCCGTACTTGTTCCGCTTGAAGTCGATGATGCGGTAGAGCTTCTTGGCGCCCGCTTCTTTGTGGCGGGAGGTGATCCGGCCGTTGTTGTTGCGGCCCGCTTTGCGGGGCAGCTTTTTCAGCAGAGAACGGACACTCGCTTTTGCGGTGATGTCGCTGCTGTCCAGGACCGTCATAAACCGACGGGAAGGTGTGGTGGGTTTGAATGTTTTGATTGCCATATCCGACTCCCCTTATACCGCTAGGCTTTCGATCTTGGCGTCTTCCGGAAGCTTGACGTAAAACTTCTTGCTGTCGGCGCGCTTGCCCTCGACACCCTTGAAGCGTTTGACTTTTCCGTTGACGCGCATCGAATTGACTTTCAGAGGCTTGATGCCGAAGTACTCTCTGAAGACCTCTTTGAGACCGTTTTTGGTCATCCGGGGAGTGGTTTGAACGACGATCACACCCTCCTCCTGCAGACCCAGGGTCTTCTCCGTATATATAATCGCTTTGATATCAGTAATGTCTGCCATGGATTAACCCTCTTTTGTCAATTTGTCCCAGACGGCTTTTTCGATCACGATGGCGTGATAAGCCGCGGCCAGGTATCCGTTGAGTTCGTTCTCTTCGATCAGATAACTGCTCTGCAGGTTGCGGAAGGCCAGGAAAGT
This sequence comes from Nitratifractor sp., assembly GCA_015486995.1. Classification (GTDB taxonomy): domain Bacteria; phylum Campylobacterota; class Campylobacteria; order Campylobacterales; family Sulfurovaceae; genus Nitratifractor. Next base: position 4,513 of record WFQO01000021.1, read on the forward strand.
CTTGTCGTCGATCATCTCTTTGACGACCAGCAGATCCCGCTGAGCGAAACCGTCGACGAAAGCTTTGGCATCTTTGGTCTTGCCCGATTCGATCGCGACACTGTCGACGACGAAGAGCTTGCCGTTGGCCGCTTTGTCCGCCAGGGCGTGCATCAGCGCCAGGCGCTTCTGCTTCTTGTTGACCTTCTGGGTGTAGTTGCGATCGGTCGTAGGACCGAACACTACCCCGCCGCCCCGGAAATGGGGAGCGCGGATCGACCCCTGACGGGCCCGCCCGCCGCCTTTCTGGGCGAAGGGCTTTTTGCCGCCGCCGCTGACGGCGGAGCGGTTCTTGGTTTGCGCGGTGTTGGCGCGCAGGTTGGCCGCGTAGGCTTTGCAGTAGAGATAAAGGTTGTGGGGATGCACCTCCAGGAAAGCCTGGGGAAGATCCTCGGTTTTGATGACGGTTGCGTTACTCATTTGACGATCCTTACCACTCCGCGAGCGCCCTTGTGGCCGGGAACGGCCCCTTTGAGCACCAGGATGCCGTTTTCGGCATCGTAGGAGATCACTTCGTTTTTGACAGTTGTCTTTTTGTTGCCGTAGTGGCCGGGCATCTTCTGTCCGGGCTGGACACGGCCGGGCCACTCACACATACCGATCGAACCGGGAGCGCGGTGGAAGCGGCTCCCGTGGGCGCCGGGGCCTCCGGCGAAGTTGTGGCGCTTCATGACCCCGCTGAATCCGCGGCCCTTGCTGTTGAAGGAAGCCTTGACCACGCTGGCGTTGGCCAGGGGCTCGGTGCTCAGGTCACCGGGTTCCGTGCCTTCGGCGACTTCCAGCGTCATAAATTTATTGAACTCTTTGCTGACGCTGAACTTCTTCTGCTGACCCTCAATCGCTTTGTTGATCTTCTTGCTGCCGGGGTAGGCGACCAGGGCTTTGCCGTCCTCACGGACTTCGCAAACCTTGGCTTCGACCACCTTCAGCAGGGTGACGGGAACGCTGGGGACGTCAACGGTTCGGCTCATGCCGATCTTTTCTACGATGTATTCCATTCCCTACTCCTTACTTGTCCATCGACCGGATTTCGACTTCCACTTCGGGAGCCAGATCCAGTTTCATCAGCGAATCGATCGTCTCGCTGGTGGCGGAGACGATGTCGATCATCCGTGCATGCACCCGGATTTCAAACTGCTCTCGGCTATCCTTGTTGACGTGAGGAGAGCGGAGCACGGTGTAACGCTTGATCTTCGTGGGCATCGGAATGGGCCCGCGAAGCTCGGCGCCGGTGCGGCGGACGGCATCCACGATGGAGGCCACAGAACGGTCGAGTACCCGGTGATCGTAAGCTTTAAGCTTCAATCGAATCTTTTCCATTTTTTTCCTTATCTAAAGAACTCGTCGGCAGACCCGACATAAATTTGGGAACGAGATTATACAGAAAAGGCCCTCTTTCCCCCTTGAGTTTCAGAGCAAAAAGGGTATGATTTGAAAATTTATTTCCTTCCAAAAAGGAAAAGTATGGATATTCTCGAATATTTTCAGACCCTGAAACCGCGCCCCAAGGTATTTCGCCCCCGTAAACTCGTTCTGCCCAAGGAAGGTTCATTCACGCTTCACGGCGCCAGAGCCACGGGCAAAACCGCCCTGCTGCTGGAGTATCTCCACTGTCTGGATAACGAAGAGTGGCTTTACCTCGATGCCCAGGATCCCGCCTTCGCCCTCGAAGACATCGATGCGGATCTTCTGGAGGATTTCTTGAGTGAGGAATCCATCGAAACGCTGGCCATCGATCACTGGTACCCGGATTTTCTCGAACGGCTTCCCCGCTGTAAACGTCTGATACTTGTCGGCAGAGAGGCCCCCGCCACGGACCACCTTTCACTTCCTGCGTACGAACTCTTTCCCCTCGACTACGAGGAGTTTCTCGGTTTCGACCGCAGCCACTCGCCCACCCTCGCTTTCAACCGCTTTCTCAAACTCGGGACCCTCCCCGCTATGGCTCGCAGCGAACCCGAGGCGGCTCCGCTGCGTCTGCGAGAGCTTTTTTACGAAGCGTTCAACGACGCCGAAAGCCGCCTGCTACTGATTCTGGCACGCTTCCAGGGGCGGCGCATCAGCGCGCATCAGATCTACACCACCGCGCGGGAGTATTTCCGCATCTCCAAGGATTGGACTTACGCCGCGCTCAAACGCTTCGAAGCCGAAAAGCTCCTCTTTCTTATCCCGGAGATCGGCGGCGGAAGCGGGAAGAAACTCATCCTCTACGATTTCGTCCTCACCCGCTACCTCAACAAACGCCAACCTTTCCTCGCCACCTTCGACGCCATGATCGCCCTGGCTCTGCTCAAGCACGGTTTCCCTTTCCACTCCGCCGGAAGCTTCGGATACCGTCTCGACGAGAGCCGGGAGCTGATCCTCCCCTCTCCTTTCGAAAACGAAGAGCAATTTTGGCACAGAGCGCAGAAGCAATACTCCCGCTTTAAGAAACTCGACGTGACAAAGGTCTCCGTCGTCACCGTCTCCAACCGCTACGCTTTCCGCATCGGCACCATCGATTTCGAAGCGATGCCCTTTTATGAGTGGAGTATTTTGAACGAATGAGGCAGAGGACTTTTCCTCACTCTTTCCCGTAGCGCACAAATTTGGCGAAGACGGCGAGATTGTACTTTCTGCTCTCTCCTTCCTCTTTCATCGCTTTTTCCAGATAGTAGAGGATCGACTTTCGGGACGAGGCTCGGGAGTATCGCTGCAACACCAGCCATTCGTAGAGAGTCGCAGCATCGTCTTCATAGACTCCTCCCGTCCCGTCGACATAGTTAGCGAAGGTCGTATCGTCGATGAGAGCACCGCAGGTAAAGGTATTGGCCAGGTATTGCAGCCGCTTTTGCGTCCATCGCTTCCGCAGACCGGCATCGTGCAGAGTAACGACAAATTCGGCCAGTCGTGCTCCGTGCGTAAGATCCTCCATCCGTATCGTATCGGGATCAATGTCATCCGGCCAATAGTACCAGACGAGATACCGATCTTTTTGCGCTGTAGTTTTGAACCTCATGTTCCACCAGATGTAGTTAGCGACCTTCTCCACAATCGTTTTGTATGCATCATCCGGCGTTCCCTCCGCTACGCTCGCACGATAGAGTTCGACCAGAGGTTCGGCGATGATCACCGTCAAATTGATCGGGGCCTCGTGTCCCGAGTAATTTTGTCTGTCTTCGTAATAATTTTCCGGATAGGCATAACAGGCCCCCGTCGTTCCATCCGGATACGGAGACCCCTTCGCTTTGACGAAAGGCTTTTGTACGCGATAGAGCTCTCGCACCATCTTCTCGTATCTCTGTGCATCCGCGCCGAATTCATGCTCGAGAGCGGGATCTTCCCTTACAATTCTCACAAAGGCAGCGAGGGGATAGGCGAACAGTGCATTGGTCAACATATCCGAATAACGTTCTCCCCCCTCCGGACCGTAGTCGTAGGCTCTGGTCCCCCACCCGGGGAGAACCGTACCGGTACGCTCATCGATCCGCCCGGTCAATACATCGTTCCCGTCGGCGACGATCTTCAACAGTTCATTTAAATCTCGTAGGATCCGGATATCGTGCGTAGCCTCATACATGTCGATATAGGCACGTAGGTAGGCTCCGGTATCCCATCCGGCAGGATTATTGTCTACCCCAAACTTTCCTACGAAGTAATTCTCTTTCAGGTCCGCATGTTGTTTCAGAAACCATGTGACATTTTTATCTTCTCTTGGCGTACCGGTATCGTTTCCTCCGCCTCCGCATCCATTCAAGAGGAAAAACATCGAAACAAGATAAAAAAGTGCCAGCAGATTGATTTTTTTGTGTCCCATTCAAATTCCCCTATTTATTATTCCACTCTCCACTCGATCCCTTTGGGCAGGTGGGCTCGGTCGTAGACCTGGCAGTGGACGTCGTAAGCCACCAGAAGGCGGCGGAGTTTGCTTTTGAAATCGGCGAGGGTGAGGCGTTTTTCGTGGAGGAAGCCCGGCGCGTGTTCATCCCGCTCCAGAAAGAAAATCATCTGCACGTGGCGGGAGTGCTCCAGCGGCGGGTAGAAGGGGGCGAACTCCGGCAAGCCCGAGCGCTGGGCTCCCACGAGGGCCGAGAGGGTGCAGACGAACTTCTGGGCCACTTCGATGAGGAGGGTGCCGCTGGTCTGGCGGCGGAGGTTCTCCCGGCTGTGGCCCCGGAAGTCTTTGACCTCCATCAGGATCAGCCGTTCCCCTTTGGCGGCGAGGATATCCACCGCCTTCATCCCGTTGAGCCGATCGACCCGCTCCCGGTAGAAGCGGCTGCTGTCAAACTGGCTCACGGCCCAGTCGTCGGG
>WFQO01000022.1 GCA_015486995.1 Nitratifractor sp.
CCGCGTCATCTTCATGGACGCCGGCCAAATCGTCGAAGAGAATGACCCCGAAACCTTCTTCCACCATCCCGAGAGCGAACGCCTCCAACTCTTCCTCAAACAGATTCTCAATCATTAACGGGCCGGAGGCCCGGGTTATCGATGGATCGTCGTTTGTCGTTTGGACGGGGCTTCGCCCCTCTTCGTCTCTCGAGGAAAGGTGAGGAGGTGAGATCGCGCTTCGCGTTGGTGAAAGAGTGGGAAGAGATGAACCACCGGTCTTCTCACCCTCCCACCTTCTCACCCTCCCACCACAAATTCACTCTTCACTCCTCACTCCTCACTCGCTATAAGGAGAAGCATTGCTTCTCCTTATAGCGGAATATCTCGGTATCGCCGCTTTTGCCGCCAGCGGTTTCTACATCGCGGTACGGCACCGCCTCGATCTACTCGGCATCTATCTCAGTGCCTTCCTAACCGCTCTGGGCGGAGGGATCCTACGCGATCTCCTCTCCGATCGGCCTCCCTACTCCCTGACCCATTCGCTCCCATCCGTCGTTGTTGTCGCTGTGACTACGATCCTGATCTGGCGAAGGATGCAGGATCATCCTTGGGAATCGAAGTTTCTCTTCGTCTTCGTCGATGCCCTGGGAATGGTCTCTTTCGCCGTCTCCGGAGCTCTGGTGGGGCTCGAGACGGGATTCAATCTCGCCGGTGTCGTCCTCCTCGCTTTCACCACTGCCGTCGGAGGAGGGATTCTACGGGATGTTCTTCTCAACCGCATCCCCTATCTGCTGCATGGAGGCTTTTACGGTGTCATCGCGGTACTGGTCGGAGCGCTTCTGTATCTTCTACATCATCTTCATGCTCCCCGAACGCTCGGCGTCACTCTCGTGTTCCTTTTCGCCGTTACGCTTCGAATGATCGCCTACCTCCGCCGCTGGCACCTCCCGGTCCTTTAACGGCGAAGATTGTATTCTGTGTTGCGTGTTACGAAAAAAACACAATGTATTTTTCCTATAAAAAGTGCCGAGTATCTCTAAGAATTATTTAGTTGATTCCACTAAATAATTCTTATATTATTATTTATCTTTGCTACCTGGGTAGCATTCTTCTCTCCACTTCCACGATAGAATACTCATGAATATCAGTCTCAAAGACTGAAAAAAATCGAACATAAAGGAGAAGAAAATGAAATTGACACAATTCGATCCCTTCAAGGAATTCCAGAATATGCAGAAAACGTTCGAGTATATGAACCGTTTGATGCAAAGCGTCGAAAAAGCAGCGGAAGAGGCTCCAGCAGTCGATTTCGTCCCGGCAGTCAATACCCGGGAAGCGGATGACGCCTACTACATCGAAGTCGATCTTCCCGGGGTCAAGAAAGAAGACATCACTATCGACGTCAAAGACAATGTCCTGACCATCTCCGGAGAACGAAAGATCGAAGAGGAGCGTAAAGAGGACGACTTCTATCGGGTGGAGAGTGTCTACGGGACTTTCGAGCGCAGCTTCACTCTGCCCGAAGATGTCGACGTCGACAAGATCGAAGCTGAAGCAAAAGACGGAGTACTAACCGTCAAAATCCCCAAAGTACAAAGCGTCGAAAAAACGCCCAAGAAAATCGAGATCAAATAAGGAGGTGCCTCATGAGCGATATCAAAAATGAAGTCCAAAAGGTCGAGAAAAAATCCCACGAAGGGGTGGTTGAAACCGCAAAGAAATTCAAGGAGGTCTTCAGCAATGTCGCCAGCCATCTTCCGCTGGCCAACCTTTCACGCAATCGGCAGAAGGATACCTATACCATCGAGGTGGATCTACCCGGTGTGAAAAAAGAGGACATCAACGTCAGCATCGAAGACAACTACCTGACGGTCAGTGCCGAACGGAAATTTGACGAAAAGGTCCAAAAAGGGGACTATTATCTGATGGAGAGCGCTTACGGAAAATACACCCGAAGCTTCTATCTCCCCGAGGACATCGACCGTGACAGCATCGACGCCCGCTACGAAAACGGACGCCTGATCATCACCTTCGAGAAAGTCGCTTCCAAAAAGCGTCGAGACATCGCCGTCAAGTAAGAGACGGTTAACGTCCCGGCGGTAGACTTTCCCATTCCAAAAGCAAGGAGACAGTAATGAAAGAGAGTATCGCCGAACGCCTCAAAGAGGTTATCGAACCCAACAAAGAGAAAGAGAATCTCGGCCATGTCACGATCCAGCAGGCTCGGGAACTGATTCGGGATGCCGGTGCCGTTTTGCTGGATGTCCGCCCCCCCGCCAAGGTCAACGGGGACAACGCCCAGGAAGCCGACATCCCCAACGCTTACTACATGCCTTATCCGTCGTTCTATGATTATGCGGACGAACTGCCCGCAAACAAGAGCGACGCGATCGTCGTCGCCTGTCTGAAAGGATGGTTCGCCAACCGGGTGATGGGGTATCTCGAAATGCTGGGCTACAGCAACGTCTACGTCCTCGATACCAACATCGAAGACTTGATCGAGGTCCACAAAGCCGAGAAAGAACTGACAAAATAAATTTTTCCCCGAGAGGAGGATTCTTTCTCCTCTCCTCCCTCGCATATTTCGCTATCATTTGTTTCGTTTCAATTTATTTTCAAAGGTCAGTTGTATGAAAAAAATTCTCTTTCTCTTTACTTTGCTCTTTTTCATCGGAGTAGAATCCGCTGCAGCCGAAGACAAAAATGTTCTCGATCTCCAGATCAAAAATACGATCCAACGTTTCGAAGCCCAGGCCAAAGGGGGTAAAGAGTTCTTGGCCAAAACCAGCGGTTATCTCGTCATCCCCAACCTCTACAAAGCCGGTTTCATCGTCGGGGGCGGATACGGAGAGGGCGGCCTTGTCGTCCAGGGAAAAATCGTCGATTACTATTCGATGATCACCGCCTCCATCGGTTTTCAGGCCGGTGCGGAAAAACGTTCCGTCATTATCGCCTTTCTCACCCCTCATGCTCTGGAAAGCTTCCGTAAAAGCAACAAATGGAAAGTCGGTATCGACGGTTCCATCGCCTTCGTCAACTGGGGAGGCGGTGTGGACCTCAGCACCGTCGATTTCAAGAAATCCATCGTCGCCTTCGCTTTCGACAACAAAGGCATTATGGCCAACCTTTCCCTCGACGGCGCCGTCTTCAGCAAACTCCAAAAGCCCTGATCGTCCGGAGCATCAAGCACCCGGACTTCAATCTTTCCCTAGTCGGATCGGATGTTCTGAAGTTCATTCCCGAACCGATTTTCCCAACTCTTCCTCGATCAGATTCACCCAGTAGCAGACTCCCGTTTCGATCAACTCGTCGTTGAAATCGTAACGGCTCGAGTGCAGAGGAATCGTCTCCTCTTCGGGATTTTTCTTACTCCCGAGCCAGACATAACAACCCGGGACATGCTGCAGAAAGAAACTGAAATCTTCCGAGCCCATACTGGAGGGGAAATCATGAACGATCCCCTCTTTCCCTACACATTTTTCTGCCGCCCGAATCGCCGTAGCCGTATGGGTGTTGATCGTCGGCGGGTATTTGCGCCGGTACGCCACCTCCACGCTCGCACCGAATGCCGCAGCGACACCCCGAGCTATCTCTTCGATCCTCTTTTCGATCAGATCCTGTACCGCGGGGCTAAAGGCTCTCACCGAACCTTCGATCCGGCATTCATCCGGAATGACATTGAAGGCGACTCCGCTCTCGATCTTGGCGACCGTGATGACATGCGCCTGGGCGGGATCGATGGCGGTCGCGGAGATCTCTTTGATACCCAGAACGATGTGGGAAGCGATGACAATGGGATTGATCGCGTTGTGGGGCTGGGAGCTGTGGCCCGAACGCCCTACAACCTTCACCTCCCAGGTATCCACCGAGGTCATCACCGGCCCCTCTTTGATCAGGACTTTTCCCAGCGGAAGGCTGGGGCGATTGTGCAGCCCATAGATCCGTTCCATAGGAAAACGCTCGAAGAGGCCATCCTCGATCATCCGCTTCGCTCCGGCACCCCCCTCCTCGGCCGGCTGGAAGATCAGGACGACCCGTCCGTCGAAATCCACTTCCTCTTTCAGATACTTCGCCGCCGCCAACAGCATCACCGTATGGCCGTCGTGTCCGCAGGCGTGCATCCGCCCCGGATGCTTCGACACGTAGCTCACTCCGGTCTCTTCCTCGATCGGTAGCGCATCCATATCGGCCCGCAGGCCAATCGCCCGCTGTGAGCTTCCTTTGTCGATCCAGGCGACGATCCCTGTCCCGCCGATCCCCCGCTCGAAAGGGATCCCGTAACTCTCCAGCTCTCGAGCCACCCGATCCGAAGTGAGCTGTTCTTCGTAACAAAGTTCAGGGATTTGATGCAGTTCATGCCGCAACGCGCTGAAATAATCGAGATCGATGTTCATCATACTCTCCTTGAGAGAAGTTTCGGCGTAATGATACTACAAAGAAAAGAG
>WFQO01000023.1 GCA_015486995.1 Nitratifractor sp.
CATCAAATCCGCCGCCAAACTCTCCGAGATGATGGCGACCAAAGCCAAACTATTAGCCAACGTCATCGAAAAGGCGCTTGTCAGCGACGAAGAAAACGGTGCCGACTCCACTCTCAAAGACCAGATGGAGGCTTTCAAACGTATCCTCATCCATGACATCACGCCCAAAGCGTTTGCTGACATCTACGCCCAAACCATCGCCTACGGGATGTTTGCCGCAAGGCTGCACGACCCCACACTGGAAGATTTCAGTCGTCAGGAAGCCGCCGAACTGATACCCAAATCCAACCCCTTTTTACGCTCGCTCTTTGGCTACATCGCAGGCCCCGACATCGACGAGCGTATCGAGTGGATAGTCACAGACCTTGCCGACATCTTCCGCGCCACCGATGTACGAGCGCTGCTCAAAGACTTTGGCAAAGCCACGGGACAGCGCGATGCGATGCTGCACTTTTACGAAACGTTTCTTGGCCACTACGACAAAAAGCTCAAAAAGTCCCGCGGGGTCTGGTACACCCCAGAAGCCGTGGTGAGCTTCATCGTTCGTTCCGTCGATTGGCTGCTCAAAGAGAAGTTCACTCTCTCCGACGGACTGGCCGACACCTCCAAAACCATTGTCAAAATCAAATCCTCCCAAGGCGGCGACAAACGCTACAAAGACGGCTACAAACGCATCGAAAAGCAGATGCACAAACTCCAGATACTCGACCCCGCCACGGGAACGGGCACCTTTTTGGCCGACGTGGTCAAAGAGATTTACAAAAGATTCGAAGGCCAAGAGGGCATCTGGAGCTCTTATGTAGCCGAGCATCTCATTCCCAGACTCAACGGATTTGAAATCCTCATGGCCCCCTACGCCATCGCCCATCTCAAACTCGACCTCCTGCTTGGCCAAACCGGCTACAAGCCGCGGAAAAACCAGAGGCTTCGCATCTATCTGACCAATTCGCTCGAAGAGTACCATCCCGACACGGGCACGCTCTTTGCCTCGTGGCTGGCCAAGGAGGCCGACGAAGCCAACGAAGTCAAACGCGACACCCCCGTGATGGTGGTGCTGGGCAATCCGCCCTACTCGGGACACTCCGCCAACAAAGGCAAATGGATAGAAAAGCTGCTGGACGATTACAAACAAGAGCCCACGGGCGGCAAACTAAAAGAGAAAAACCCCAAATGGCTCAACGACGATTACGTCAAATTCATCCGCTACGGCCAATACTACATCGAACGCAACGGCGAAGGAATCCTCGCGTACATCAATCCCCACGGCTACCTGGACAACCCCACGTTTCGCGGCATGCGCTACAAACTTTTACAGACCTTCGATGAAATCTACGTGCTCGACCTGCATGGCAACGCCAACAAAAAAGAGACCACCCCCGACGGTAGCAAAGATGAAAACGTCTTTGACATCAAACAGGGCGTAAGCATCAACATCTTTGTCAAAACGGGCAAAAAGAGCGAAGGTGAATTGGCCAAAGTTTACCACGCCGACCTCTATGGCCTAAGAGAGCGAAAGTACGAATATCTCCAAAGCCACAGTGTCGAAAATGTCGCCTATACCCAGCTACAACCCAAATCGCCCCAATACTACTTCGTCCCCAAAGACGAAAGCCTTCAGGCAGAGTATGAAAAGGGATTTTCGTTGGCGAAGCTCTTTATAGTCAATGGAGTTGGCATTACCACCGCACACGACTCATTCGTCATCGATGAGCGAAAAGAGGTTTTGTTCAAACGATTTGAACAATTCAGAGCATCGAAGCCTGACGCTGACCAACTTCACAGAAAGTTCAATGTCAAAAAGAAAAAGGGATGGGATATATTGGCTGGTTGGAAAAATCTTCAGCAAATCGATGATTTGTCAAAACTGGTTAAACCAATCAGCTATCGCCCATTTGATAACAGATATATCTTTTACGAAGATAAGCTTGTATGGCGGACTGTTAAAAAAGTCATGCATCACATGCTGGCGGGGGAGAATGTGGGACTAATATTTAGAAGACAGCAACCCTCACAAAATCCTACATACTATTTCATCACAAATAAAATCATTTCTGATGGCATTATACGTTCAGACAACAAGGGCGGGGAAAGTTTAGCACCACTCTACCTCTACCCCGAAAATGAAACATCCGCCATCCATCGCACGCCCAACCTCGATACCCACATCGTCGAGCAAATCGCCGACAATTTAGGACTCGCTTTTACATCCGAAAAGAGCGACGTGCCAAACACCTTTGCCCCCATCGACCTACTGGACTACATCTACGCCGTGCTGCACAGCCCAAGCTACCGCCAAAAGTTTCAAGAATTTCTCAAAACCGACTTCCCCCGCGTACCGTATCCCACCGATGTCGAGACCTTTTGGCGATTGGCAGAGCTTGGCAAAAGACTGCGCACCATCCATCTGATGGACTCACCCGAACTCTCGCCTCTCATCACTCGCTATCCCGTCGAAGGCGACAACACTGTCACCCGCAAAATTGTCAAAAAAGACTACGAACTCACCGACAAAGAACAGGGCCTTGGCCGCGTGTGGATAAACGATACCCAATACTTCGACGGCGTGCCTCAAAAAGCGTGGGAGTTTTACATCGGCGGCTACCAGCCGGCGCAAAAATGGCTCAAAGACCGCCACGGCAGGACACTAAGCTTCGATGAGATACTCCACTACCAGAAGATCGTCAAGGCGTTGATGCTGACTGATGAGATCATGCGGGAGATCGATACAATAAAAAAAGTCAATTTCTAGTTTTTTTGTGTCAAAAGTCTTGTTTCAAAATGAAGGGAGGCAATTCGTCTAAGCCTCTATGCAATTTTTCTATTTTGGCTAATTTTGGGATATAAGATTTATCTCCGGTATTATAGGCAATGATATACTCAATGGGAAATTCACCAATGAAAATATCTCGTTGAGGAAGCAAAATATACCCCCATCCAAAAGGATATTTGTCAATGAAATCATGTTTATATTTTTCTAAGTTTTTTGTTATCAGCACCGTAGCCAAATACTTGCTTTCTCCGTAGAGGTCTGCATAGAAAAATAATGAATTTTCTATGATTATAAAATATAGCGCATGAGATCCTGGAAAATTACCGACAAAACCGGCTTTTTCCAATGCAAGCTTTGAAGGTGAAAAGAAATTCAACATTTCCGGTTTTATATCATCAAGCTTTTTATACTCTTTGTCCCAAAGAATATCCCTAAGCCGATCCCCCTCTTCAGAGAATGCGAATTTTTCACCAAATAGCGTTGTGCCCAAACCTAGGGCAATTTTTGCCTGGAATCTTACGTTGAAATATTGGTCAACGATCAATCTACTTTTTAAATAGTCTCCAGAGTTATGATAATCGATCAGCTGTTCAGCGATTAGTTTATCTTGATTTACAGGAATATCAAATATATAAGGTATACATGTTGAGATTGTATAGTTTGTGAGAAACTTTCTTGACTTTTTGAATTGTATATGAAATGCTTTTAGCAAAAGTGAAACCCAAAAACTATTATTTGTTATTCCCAGCAAATATGCAACACTGCTCTCATTGCTTTTTCGTTTTCTTGGATCTCCTCCAGCAATCGTATCAAAACCTCCACTGGAGTTATTGTGGAAGTGGAATACTCTACTTCCATCAGCCCATAGCCATGTTTCGCAAAATTTATAATCTGGATGCTTGATATCCTCCACGAATCCCAAGTATGTAAACGGAATATAGGGATTACTTTCAAAATCGTAAAAACCGAAATACCGTGAGTAGGACTCTTGAGATGAAACAAAAAAATTTTTGACAAAAGAGCTATCTATATATAAGCCGCAAAGATTATTACATCTTTTGCAAACTTTTTTTGTCTTGAACAAAGGGCTTTTTATGGATTTCCCACCCAATGCAGTAGGAAAAATATGTTCCAAGCTAAAATCGCTCTCTGGTTTTTCTTCATTGCAATAAATACATCTCATATCAAAACACCTTTCATTTCATGTTGGTATTGTAGTTAAATCAAAATATGCATGTCTTTCTCGTTATGTAAAACCGATCCGCCCCACCTTGATTTTCTATCTCAAAAGAATACCCCTCTTCGAAAACCTGCTTTTTCAACGCCTTGTTCTCCAAGATACACTTGAATATCTCCTTTTTGATCCTATCGGTAAGCCTGAAATAGAAAGACTCTGCTTCCGTGCTTTCCATGATCTCGACCAGAACGTAGAGAGCGTATCCGAATAGGCTGAAATCCTCCCGGCATTCCGTAATATCTCCCATGAAGTCGGCTTCGAGGATATGCTCGCCATCATATTCGAGCTTAGTCACCTTGTCGAATACCGCTTCACCTCCTTTCATATCGGTATCTTCGAAAATGAGCGCATATTTGTCCCTGCATCCGACATCGAAAAAGACAACAGGCCTATTCTTTATCATCACGGACTTCCTGTCGTTAAAACTTGGCGGCCTACCGTAGTCCGTCTTTTGCAATCGCAACTTCTCTGTCAAAAACTCTCTGAAGGGGATTCCAAATGCCAAGCCTTCCCCTCTGAGCCCAACGGGGAGGTTGAAATAGAGTTGGAAACTCATCTCTTCGTGTTCTTTCCTTTTGAATTCCTTTCGTTCTTCCAAAGTCATGTATTTTTTTCGCTCCATCGTCTCCTCCTTGACACTTTTTTATCGTTTTCTCTCAGGAGATAAGCATATCGGGAGGAATCTCCTTCCCTCCGACACTCAAAACTGCTCCTCCTTCGTCCAGGTTTCGGGGGAGTTCTTCGATCAGATGGCCTTCGGTATCGAAGCGAAACGTTCTGCCGTCGAGGTGGTGGTAGCGGTATTCGTGGATCTTCCCCCAGAGTTTGAGTTTACCTCCGGTGTTTCGGTAATGTTCCCGGATTATTTGGCCCACCTCTCGGAGGGTCGCTTCCAGGCCCTGGTCGTAGACCGTCTCTTTGTCCAGAGCAATGCGGCGTTTTCCTTCCATGAACGCCAGGGCGAAGATCGGTTCATTCTTTCTCCTGAAACGGGTATCGACGAAAATATAGGGTGGCAACAACTGGGAGAGGATCGCACGGCGTTCGGCCTCTTTGTCTACGATCCGGTCGATGGCGCCTGGATCGACTCCGGCGAGCGAGGCGAGTTTCTTGGTGAAGCTTTCGGAGCTGTGGACGAAATCGTAATGACCGTGCGCCAACCAATTCTTCAACGATCCCGCACTCAAAAAGGCGTTCAGACTTTCCTCTCCTTTTCTCAGATCGTGATATCCCAGCGAGTGCATCAGCTCTTTGCGGTCGGATGCTTTGACGAATCGTACAAGGGTGTCATAAGTTCTCATAATTTACCTCCTGGTGAATAGAGGCAATAAAACGGTCGAAGTTTCGGGAATCGAAACGGTGAAGGTTTTATTGTCCTAAGTTACGGTGACTGTCGACGACACATTTTTTTCGACAGGCCGGGGGTGTCTCTCAATCGAGACATCGGTTATTGTAGCATATGGCTTTGACAACATTGTGTCACATGGGTGGTATTCTCTATAGTGGTTAATACGTTCCCACGGCGGGGACGGTGGGAACAGGTGGAGAAATTTTGAATGCAACGACGGCTACACCACGTGAATACTTTCACACTCCTCGATGCTCTCGATCTCTTCGCCCTTTTTCCTGAGCGTTTTGTAGAGGTCATACTCGTTTTGCAGGTTCAGCCATAGCTGAGGGGTGGTATGGAAATAGCGGGCCAGCTTGAGCGCCATTTCCGGTGTCACTCCCCGCTTCTCGTTCACCAGTTCGTTGACCGAACGTAATGAGGTATCCCACCGGGGACGGTGGGGACAAGTGGGGAAAAGCCTACCCTACTCATAGGCCTTGCTTCTGTGTTTGATATGAACGACAATAACTGTTTCACCCTCAACATCAAACAAAACTCTGTATTGGCCAATCCGATACCGAAAAGGAGGATAATGGTTCTTCGGATCTCGATCCTCATTCAAACTCTTTCAGAACTTCATCCAAAGAGTAGGTCTTCTCCCCCTTTTTTCTGGCTTCTCTTGCCTTTTTGATGTAGCCGTAATCAGGGTCGTTCTCCCTGACCACTTCAAGCTCCAAATCACTCTCAGGAGAGCGGCTGATAATGGTGACATCGTCTTTCAAATGCTCCAGAAGATAGAGAATCTTATCTACTGCACCATTCTTTACATCGATAGTTATCTGTATTGTTCAAGCTCCCTTCCATATCGTTTCTGTTCCATTTTACTGATTATAGCATCAGCCGTCATGCTTTACCCCACCTCATCCACCAGCTCGGTAATCAGTTTCATAGCGGTTTTCCTTTTCTCCTGGGGCGTTTGCGACCCATGACCAGGCGCTCTCTTTCCTCGGGAGGGTAGAACTCCCTCGCACGCTCCAGCAGGGGGGTAAAGTGGTGATAGCTGATAGCATCCTTTGAAATCGTGCACCGGCGGGATTTCATCCCTAAAAAGTCAGCTTCCTAATGCCTTTTCGATTACCTTCGTAGAGAAAAGTTCCAGGTGACAACCGATAACCTACTCCTCCCTCATTCAATTCAAAAACCCGAACATCCATAGAGGGATCTTGTTGCCCGATCCTGCGACGATGCCGTCGGCAGCCACAAAGCTCCATATACTCGAGTTTGACGTAAACTCTTTAACCTACCGCCGTTTCCGATAAAGTACAGTTCTTTTTCAGGTCAGCAAAATGCAGGGAAGCCTAATAGAGGGTTCTGAAAAACCTCAAAAAGTCCAATCCCGTCATCCCGAACTTGATTCGGGATCCACGGTATCATGGACATTCAAGGCCCTGGATTCCGGATCGAGCCCGGAATGACGGAGGTTTTTCAGAGCACTCAATACGTATCCATATGCAAAGCGACGAGATCGGAGAAGTCACCCTCGTCCGCTTTTTTGAGTGCGGCGATGTAGGCATCGCGTTTCGGATTTTTTTCTGCCAGAAGATCTTCCTGCCATTTGACCGGTGATGATCCGCGGCTGTACAGGTAAATATTTGCCAGCATCCGCGCCCAACGACCGTTGCCGTTCTGAAAAGGATGGATCCAGACCGCGCGATGATGCAG
Organism: Nitratifractor sp.; assembly: GCA_015486995.1. Taxonomy (GTDB): domain Bacteria; phylum Campylobacterota; class Campylobacteria; order Campylobacterales; family Sulfurovaceae; genus Nitratifractor. The sequence goes on from WFQO01000023.1 coordinate 7,060, forward strand.
CCGGGCTGCCGTTTCATGAAGTGGATAGGTTCCGTTGGCTTCCCAAAATCTCAGATCGTCTACCAGCTTTTTGAGCTCCGTAGGCACGAGATAGGCGCTGACACCGATGGAGAGTTCGTTTTGGCGTAACGTGCCCGCCCATTCCCAAACATCACCGAACATCTCCTCATGAAGCTGCAACAACCAAGCATAATCAAACGGGGCCGTCTTTTTCGTCGGCGGTGCCGCGAAATATCGGAGCGTTGCCCTGGCAATGTTTTCGGCTTCTTTCTTTTGAATCTCTTTCAGCGTCCATCGCCGTTTGGGCGACAGTTTCAATCCCGACGTATCATTCGGCGGAGTGGCGCCGCCCAACGGCTCGGTACGATCCATCAGGCGACCCAGAGTTTGTCGCGGTATTCTCCGTAAAGCAGCTCCTCTTCGAAACGATGGATCATCTTCTGCAATTCAGACTTTTCCAGTCCCTGTATCTCCAATGTCGAAGTCCCCTGGACCAGTGAAGCAAGAAAAAGTGCCTTTTCGTTCGCTCGCTGTTTTTGGAGCGTTTCCAGAGGAACGATTTCATTTCCGGAAAAATCAAGCCCCAGCAGTGAAGTAATCCGCTCTACGGTACTGAGCTTGACATCCTCACCGGCAAAAAAGCGGTTGACCGTCCTCAAGCTCAAACCGGTCAGTTTCGCCAGGTTTTCATAAGTAATGCCGACGGCTTTTCTGCGCTTCTGAATCCGCTCAATCAGCACTTTTCGAGTCATTGTATCTCCCTTCCATCTTTTTACCATTATGCCATAAATGGCATATCAAAAAGCGATTTTCAGAGTCAAAGCCATCGATTCAGATAAATATCCCCCCGTCGAAAAACAACGGCTATGCCACGTGAATACTTTCACACTCCTCAATACTCTCGATCTCTTCACCCTTTTTCTTGAGAGTCTTGTAGAGGTCATACTCGTTTTGCAGATTCAGCCACAGCTGAGGGGTGGTATGGAAATAGCGGGCCAACTTGAGCGCCATCTCCGGTGTCACCCCACGCTTCTCGTTCACTAGTTCGTTGACCGAACGAAAAGAGGTATGGATCGCCTTGGCCAGGGCACTTTGCGTCAGCCCCAGAGGAACCAGGAATTCCTCTCTCAAAATCTCGCCGGGGTGGGTCGGCATGCGTTGCAGTTGATACATTTTCTTGCTTCCTTTCTTTCAGTGATAGTCGACAATCCGGACATCATACGCATCATGTCCGCTGAAAGCGAAGACGATACGGTACTGATCGTTGATACGAATGCTGTATTTCCCTCTCAGATCACCTTTCAGACTCTCCAGCCTGTTGCCGGGAGGTGAACGCAAATCATCAAGTTCATACGCGTTTTGCAGATAATCGAGTTTCCGTTTCGCCGCTTTGAAAATGGAAGCAGGCAACTTCTTACTTTTCCCCGTCACATAAAAATCCTGCGTCGTCTTATCTGCAAACGATTTGATCATAGGATATTATAACACATAGTGTAATAAATCTTTCGATACTCAAAGAGAAAAGTCCCAGGTGACAACCGATAATCTGCTCCTTCCTCACTTCAATACAAAAACCCGAACATCCATAGAGGGATCTTTTTGCCAGATCTCACACCACACCGTAGAAATCGGCGATCTCTTTGGCACAGCTTTTGCCTCCGGTCAGAAGATACTGGAGGACTCTTTCACAGTTCTTGGAACCGAGCAAAGGCTCAAGCATTTTGTATCCTTTCGAGTTATTCACAACTACAAAGTAGTAATCAATACCTGTTTTATAGGTTTTAACTCAGGACAAGTCAATTGGTTACTGCCCGATCGCATTCTTTTTAAACTGTTGCATTTTTCTCAGCAAATGAGACGATTTCGCTCATAAACACCCTTTTGGAAAAATGCTCGATGCCTGGAATGATTCTAACATTTCCGTTCTATTGAGAAAGATCTTATAATATTTCAAAACGCCGATTGGTCCAGAAGTTCGTCTGAATTCTCTCGGACCTCGTAGGAGCCCGGCGCTCAGGCTTGCGGGAGTTTGCCCCATTCTGCCCTCTGCTGGAGCATACCCGCCAACCTCTTTCTGGAGTGGGAAAGGCACACGCCGGGCTTCCTCCATGAAAAACGCCTCACCCTCGTCGATTTCAAAAGCAAACTCCGCCGCTTCCTGGTGGCTTACGACGTCCATTGCCGGATCTACGACCGTGCTCACCTACCCCAGGAGATCGAGTGGCGGGTGAAGTAAAGAAGATATAATGATGAAAAATCCAGGCGTGAAAGCATCGTAGATGACAATCCTTTTTGCCAGTGCCGAACTCTTTCCTTTTTCCAAGAGCGGCGGACTTGCCGATATGGCCTCCGCCCTTCCTCGTGCTCTCAACAGAAAGGGGCAGGAGGTTACAGCGGTCACTCCGCTCTACGCATTCATTGATAAGAAAAAATACAATATTCTGAAAACCGAAGAGAGTTTCCGACTCAAGATCGGGCAAATGGTTCACGATGTCGAGATCCATCGCTGTGAGTATGAAGGGGTGGAGATCCTCTTCGTCTACAACGAAATCCTTTGTAACCGCCAACACCTCTATGGCCCTCCGGGGGGAGGTTATCCCGATAACGACTTGCGCTTCGCCATCTTTTGCCACGTGGTGGTGGAGCTGCTGCGGTGTGGAAACTACGACCTCTGCCATCTCAACGATTGGCACACGGCCCTGGCCGCACTACTCGCCAAAGAGACGGGGGTAGAGAGCCGCGTCGTCTATACCATCCACAACCTCGCCTATCAGGGGATCTTCCCGCCCTCCTCCCTCGAACGCTGCGGGATCGATGCGCGACATTTCACTCCGGAGGAGATAGAGTTTTACGGGCAGGTCAACTGGATGAAGGCGGGGATCGGTTTCGCCGACGCCGTGACGACCGTCAGCCCCACCTACGCCCGGGAGATCCTGATGCCGGAGTTCGGCTGCGGGCTCGACGGGTACCTGCGGCGGCACTCCGCCAAACTCCGGGGCATCCTCAACGGCATCGATCCCACCCTTTACGATCCGGGGAGCGATCCCTCGCTGCCGGCGCATTTCGACGCCGAGAACTTCGCAGGCAAAGCGGAGTGCAAAGCGGCTCTTTGCCGGGATTTCGAACTCGACGACCTCGCACGTCCCCTCGTGGTCTTCATCGGCCGTTTCGTAGCCCAAAAAGGGATGGAGTGGATCATCGAAGCCCTCGACGCCCTGGCGGCACTGCCGGCGAATTTCATCTTTCTCGGCGAAGGGGAAGAGCGCTACCACGCCGCTCTGGAAGCCGCGGCAGGGCGCACCGCCAATCTGCGCTGCTTTTTCGGCTATGACGAAGCCCTCTCCCACCGCCTCTACGCCGGAGCCGATCTCCTGCTCATGCCCTCGCGTTTCGAGCCCTGCGGCCTCAACCAGATGATCGCGATGCGTTACGGGACGATCCCGGTCGTCCATGCCGTCGGAGGCCTGAGAGATACGGTGCATCCGGCCGGAAGCGGCCGCTGCGGAGAGGGCTTTCCCTTCGAGGACGGCAACGCCTGCGGACTCGTCGCCGCAATCGAAAAGGCCCTCACCCTCACCGCCGATCCCCAAAAGCTTGAGGCGCTGCGCCGTTTCGATATGGGGTGCGACTTCAGCATCGGCCGATGCGCGGAGGAGTATCGGCAACTCTATGGGGAGCTGCTATCCGGGTCCCCATCAAGCAAAGGAGAACTATGAGACTCGCCATCGACATCGGAGGGACTTGGCTGCGCTACGAAACCGTGGGCGAGGAAGAGCTCTGCGGCAAAATTCCTTCGCAGGAGAACGATCTCGTCGACTTCCTCGAAACGACGCTGCGGGAGCATCCCGAGATCGACGCCGTGGCCATCTCCTTCGCCGGACAGGTGCACGACGGCACGATCCTCTCGGCCCCGAATCTTCGGGTCCGGGAGCCGGATCTGCGCGACTACATCGAAAGCCGCTATCCGGTGCGCCTCCTTCTCGAAAACGACCTCAACTGCGCCGCCCTGGCCGAAGCGCTCTACTGGGACTCATCCTACTTATGTGCCCTCTATTCAGGCAGCGGGCTGGGAGCGGGCCTCGTCGAGGAGGGGCGCCTCATCCACGGCTTTCGTTCCCTGGCCGGGGAGATCGGCCATCTACCCTACCGCGAAGCTCCTTTCGCCTGCGGCTGCGGCAAGCGTAACTGCCTGGAGCTCTACGCCTCGGGGAGCGGAATGGCCAAATGGATGCATCATTTCGGCTGCGACGGCTCTGTCGATTTGGCCGCAATGCGCGACTCCGACGATCCCCACTGCCGGCAGATCGCCGAGGGCTACCTCGATGCCCTGCTCCACGCCGCCGCCGACCTCGTCACCCTCTGCAATCCTCGCCACCTCATCCTCGGCGGCGGCGTCATCGCCCACAACCCTTGGATCCTCGCCCCCCTCAAAGAGCGCCTGAGCGATTACGCCCTCGCCGCCTCCCTCGAAGGGCTCACAATCGAACTCAGCCGTCTCGAAGAGGCTTCACTCGAAGGGGCAAAGCTGCTATTGGATAGAATGGATACCTCTCCGTTTGCATAGCGGCCTATCAACCTAGAAGAAAAGGAGCAATTCGTGCCCCAAAAACTCAAAATACTCTTTACCGCCTCCGAAGTGGTCCCCTACGCCAAGACCGGCGGCCTGGCCGACGTGGCCGGCGCCCTGCCCAAAGCCATGGCGGCGCTGGGCCACGAGGTGATCGTCGTCATGCCCCGCTACTACAGCATCGACCGCTCGAAACTCGAAGAGCTTCCCCACCCTCTCGGTGTCCCGATGGGGCCTCTGCATACCCAGTGGGCGGGGATCTGGAAAGACACTCTTCCCGGCAGCGACGTACCGATCTATTTCATCGACTACGAAGCCTATTTCGGGCGCGCCGGGCTCTACGCCGATGAGAACGGCTACAGCTATCCCGACAACGACCTGCGCTTCACCTTCCTCTCCAAAGCCGCCTTCGAGCTGGCGAAGATGCTCGACTTTCGCCCCGACATCGTTCACGCCCACGACTGGCACACCGCCCCCCAGCCCCTGCTACGCGATAGCCGCTACCTCTGGGAGCCCCGCTTCGCCGACGCGGCGACGGTCCTGACCATCCACAACCTCCAGCATCAGGGGATCTTCGACGAGCGGATCGTCGATATTCTCGAGTGCGGCTGGGAGCACTTCACCCCCTTCGAGCTCGAATCGATGGGGGCCACGAACTTCCTCAAAGCCGGCATCGCCCGGGCCGACCGGATCACCACCGTCAGCCCCACCTACGCCAAAGAGATCCAGACCCCGGAGTTCGGCTTCGGCCTGGAGGAGCACATCCGCTCCCACGCCGACCGTCTGCGAGGGATCCTCAACGGCGTCGACTACAGCGAGTGGTCGCCCGCCGCCGACCCCTTCATTCCCGCCCATTTCGACGTGGACGACCTCGCGGGCAAAGCGCTCTGCAAACGGGAACTCCAACGGCGTTTCGGACTCCCCGAGCGAGACGATCTGCCTCTCATCGGCTTCGTGGGGCGCTTCGCCGAGCAGAAAGGGATCGGCCTCATCGCCGGCGCGATGGAAGAGCTGCTCCACAGCGGGGCGCAATTCGTCTTCCTGGGGACCGGGGAGAAGTGGGCCGAGGGCTTCTTCTCCGACGTGGCGGGACGCTGGGGTGACCGCTTCGCCTGCCACATCGGCTACTCCAACGAGCTGGCCCACTGGATCGAAGCGGGCAGCGACCTTTTCCTCATGCCCTCCCTCTTCGAGCCCTGCGGCCTCAACCAGATCTACTCCTTGCGCTACGGGACTCTGCCCATCGTCCGGGCTACCGGCGGTCTCGACGACACCATCGAAAACTACGATCCGATGAGCGGTGCGGGCACCGGCTTCAAATTCTGGGAGCCCAGCCGCGAAGCCCTCGCTTCCACCGTCCGCTGGGCCGCCGAGACCTGGCGCAACGCTCCCGCCGCTATCGAAGCGATGCGCCGCCGAGCGATGGAAGCCCGTTTCGACTGGGAGCGCTCCGCCAAAGAGTACGAAACCGTCTACCGTGAAGCGATCGCGCATCGAAAGGAAAAAGCATGAGCCGTGTGCGTTATGACATCTCCCCCTGGGGAGAAACCGACACTTACCTTTTCAAAGAAGGAACCCACACCCACATCTACGAAATCCTCGGCAGCCACCTCATGGAGCGCGACGGCGTCCGGGGGGTCTATTTCGCCGTCTGGGCCCCCAGTGCCCGGGCTGTCAGTGTCATCGGGGATTTCAACGCCTACACCCCCGGGATGCATCCCCTCAAGCCCCGCATCGACGGCACCGGCGTCTGGGAAGGCTTCATCGAGAACCTCGGCGAAGGCCCCACCTACAAATACCACATCACTCCGCCGGAAGGAGGAGAAGGCTTCGACAAGATCGATCCGCTGGGCTTTTATTTCGAAACGCCCCCCAAAACGGCGACCAAAATCCACAGCATCGAGGGGTACGCGTGGGAGGATGCGGCGTGGATGCAGCGGCGCCACGAGATCAACGCCCACGACAAACCGGTCAACATCTACGAGGTGCATCTGGGATCCTGGCGCCGAAAGATCGAGGAGGGAAACCGCCCACTGAGCTACCGGGAAGCGGCCGAGGAGTTGGCCCGATACCTGGTCGATATGAATTACACCCACGTCGAGCTGATGCCCATCACCGAGTTTCCCTTCGAGGGCTCCTGGGGTTATCAGGTCACCGGCTATTTCGCCCCAACCGCCCGCTACGGGACTCCGCAGGATTTCATGGCTTTCGTCGATACGATGCACCGCCACGGTATCGGGGTCATCATGGACTGGGTCCCGTCGCACTTCGTCACCGACGGCCACGGCCTGATCCGTTACGACGGTACCGCCCTCTACGAGCATGAAGATCCCCGGCAGGGTTTTCACCCCGAATGGGGCAGCGCGATCTTCAACTACGGCCGCAACGAAGTACGGGCTTTTCTCGTCAGCAGCGCGATGTTCTGGTTCCAGAAATACCACATCGACGGGATCCGGGTCGACGCCGTCGCCAGTATGCTCTATCTCGACTACGCCCGCAAAGAGGGTGAGTGGATCCCCAACAAATTCGGCGGCAACGAGAACCTCGAAGCGATTCAGTTCCTGCGCCAGCTCAACGAGTCGGTCTACCGGGAGAACAAGGGGATCATGATGATGGCCGAGGAGTCCACCGCCTTCCCGATGGTCAGTCGCCCCGTCTACCTCGGAGGCCTGGGCTTCGGCTACAAGTGGAACATGGGCTGGATGCACGACACTCTCGAATACTTCCAGCTCGATCCGATCCACCGCAAACACCACCACCACCAGCTCACCTTCAGTTTCGTCTATATGTATCAGGAAAACTACGTCCTGCCCCTGAGCCACGACGAAGTAGTGCATATGAAGGGCTCGCTCATCAACAAAATGCCCGGCGACGATGAAAAGAAATTCGCCAATCTGCGCAGCCTCCTGGCCTATATGACCGCCCACCCCGGGAAAAAACTGCTCTTCATGGGCGGAGAGATCGCCCAATGGCGGGAATGGAACTACAAAGAGAGCCTCGATTGGCACCTGCTCGACAACCCGAAAAACCGCGGAGTCCAACAGATGGTCCGTGAACTCAACGCCCTCTACCGCGACGAAGGGGCCCTGCACCGCTACGACTGCGAAGCCAAGGGCTTCGAATGGATCGACGAACTCGACTACCAGAGCAATCTCATCAGCTTCCTGCGCAAAGGCGACGAGAGCGACGACGATATCCTGGTCGTCTGCCACTTCGCCGATACCGTCCGCGAAGGTTACCGGATCGGCGTCCCTCAAGCCGGCGAATATGAAACGATCTTCAGCTCCCAGTGGAAGCGTTTCGGAGGTTGGGATGAAGCGGATGAATATCCCCGGCTTCGTAGTGACACTGTCGAAGTCCACGGCCGGGAACATTCGCTTTTAATGAGACTCCCCTCTCTCAGTGTTCTTTTTATGAAAAGGGTCAAAAGTTAGGCTTTCGGAATATCTATTTGGAGGACCTTCTCAACCTTTAATCGATTTTGAATGTAAATCCGACAAACTCTTAAAAACCGCGGAACGATCGTCGCCTTTAGCTTTTAGCTCTGCATGCGCGATATCCCTCTCGGCGGATCTTCTCTTCCCACTTTTCCCTCACCTAACCGCCGCCGATCTTTCGTGTATGGATACAGCGTGTTCCTCTACGCAGAGATCTCTCGGCGTTGGATAGATAAAACCGCTCGATAGGTAGGGAACGGATCGTATCTGTGAGTGCTCTTTCGCTACAATGCAAAAAATCCGTCGTTTGCACTGAAAAAAGAAAGGAAAGCAGATGAAACTGGGAGTCAATATCGATCACATCGCCGTTCTCAGAGAAGCGAGACGCATCAACGATCCCGATCCTCTCCAGGCATTGGGGATCTGTCAACGGGCCGGAGCGGATCAGATCACGATCCATCTGCGTGAAGACCGCCGTCATATCCATGACGACGACGCGGCGGCGATCCTGCTTCATTCTCCTCTTCCTGTCAATCTCGAATGTGCCGTCAATGGTGAGATCATCGATTTCGTCTGTCGCCATCGCCCGCTGCGTGCCACCATCGTTCCGGAAAAGCGGGAAGAAGTGACGACAGAAGGTGGCCTTGCCGTCACCGACAAACCGAGGGGTCTGCGGGAAGTCATTCGTCGGCTTCATGAGGCCGAAATCGAAGTCTCCCTCTTTATCGATCCCCATCCCGACGCCGTTCTGGCGGCCAAAGAGCTCGGTGCCGACTGGATCGAATTCCATACGGGTCGTTATGCGAACATCCACGCGATGCTCTATGGCAATCTCCGTCATACCCGCCACAGTATTCCCGAACTGGAGCTGCCGCGCAGAGAATTGAAACAGATGTTGGCCGAAGAGCTCGAAATCGTGCAACGCCTCGCCGAGCATGCCCGCGGCATTCATCTTCGTGTGGCCGCCGGTCACGGCCTCAACTACCAGAACGTCGCGCCCATCGCCGCCGTCGAAGCGATCGAAGAACTCAACATCGGCCAGAGCATTGTCGCACGTTCTGTTTTCGTCGGGCTGGAGCGTGCGGTGCGGGAGATGCGGGAGATGATCGGTTGATTTGTTTTCCGTGTTCCGGGTTCAGTATTCCGAAAAAGATTTTCCTCTTTGTCATCCTGAACCTGAGTGAAGATTTATAGTTGCCTGATACGGCTTATCCTCTCGGTCGGTTTCTTACAGCGGCGTATTCGACGGCGTTGAGATAACTTTGCAGATTCAGAGGCGCTCCCCGGTAGGCGATATCAAAGGCCGTTCCGTGATCGACGCTGGTTCGAAGAATCGGAAGATTGAGGGAGACGTTGATGCTCTCTTCGAAGTGAAGCGCTTTGAGCGGGATGAGCCCCTGATCGTGATAGAGAGCCACATAGTGGCGGAAGCGGCGACGCATCGCCGGAGTGAAGGCGATGTCCGGGACGAGAGGCCCCGTGAAGGGGTGATTTTGGATAAATTGATTGGCTTGGGCGATGGCTTGTTCTATGATGCTTTCCTCATCGCCCAGGACACCGTGATCGCCGGCGTGGGGATTGAGTCCCAGCACAGCGACCTCTTCGGCACCGCTTTGCCGATAAAAGTCGATCAAAAAGCGGCTGAGTCGCTCTTTCTCAAGTGCCGCGGGAACTTGGCGGAGGGGAATATGCTCGGTGTAGAGTCCCACATACATTTCGGGACAGCCGAGCATCATGATCGCCTCCCGATCGAAAAAATCCCGCAGAGCGTCGGTATGGCCTTTGTAAACGATTCCGGCTAACTCCCACGATTTTTTGTGAATCGGGAGAGTGACGATCGCGGCGCATTCACCGGAGGCGGTGAGTTCCACTCCCGTTTTGAATGAGGCGAAGCTGTAGGCTCCCGCCTCCGTACTGACCCGTCCCGGGTCGATCTCGAAGGGGGCGGCATCTGGAGAGAGAATGGAAAAATCTTCGGGAATGGTGAGACCGAGTCGATCGGCCGCCTGTTCAAGCATTTCACGGTCGATCAGGTAGAGCGGTGAGATTCCCCGCCCACACAAAAGAGTGTGTGAGCGCAGAGCGATTTCGATCCCGATCCCGTTGAGGTCACCGACGGAGACGGCCAGAGGCAGAGTCATTCGCTACTCTTTTTGGGACATAGGGTTCTAGGAGAAAAGAGGCGGTTCACTTTTCGCCAAGCTCCTCTTCCCGGCGTTCGGGCTGCTGTTTTCCTTCGATGATGAAACGCAAGGCGTTGAGACGGATGAAGCCTTCGGCGTCTTTTTGATTGTAGACTTCATCCTCCTCGAAGGTACTGTGCTCGGGGGAGTAGAGGGATTTGGGAGACTGGCGTCCGACGACGATGACGTTGCCCTTGTAGAGTTTGAGGCGGACCTCTCCCTCGACGAAACGCTGAGTCCGGTCGATGGCGGCTTGGAGCATTTCACGCTCGGGAGACCACCAGTAGCCGTTGTAGATCAGGGTTGCGTAGCGGGGCATCAACTCGTCTTTGAGGTGCGCCTCTTCCCGATCCAGTGTGATCGACTCGATGGCCCGATGGGCTTTGAGCATGATCGTGCCGCCCGGGGTTTCGTAGCAGCCGCGGGCCTTCATCCCTACGTAGCGGTTCTCCACGATGTCGATGCGGCCGATACCGTGTTTGTTGCCGTAGTCGTTGAGAGTCTTGAGCAGCGTCGCCGGAGACATCTCTACTCCGTTGATGGAGACGGGATCACCCTGCTTGTAACCGATGGTGATGTATTCGGGCTCGTCGGGTGCCTCCTCGGGGGAGTTGGTCCAGAGCCACATATCCGCTTCGGGTTCGGCGGCGGGATCTTCGAGAACCTGCCCTTCGTAGGAGATGTGCAAAAGATTGGCATCCATGCTGTAAGGGGATTTTTTCCCTTTTCTGTCGATGGGGATACCGTGTTTTTCGGCATAGGCCAGGAGCTTCTCCCGGCTATTGAGATCCCACTCCCGCCAAGGGGCGATGACGGCGATCTCGGGATCGAGGCTCAGGTAGCCCAGCTCGAAGCGCACCTGATCGTTTCCCTTGCCGGTAGCGCCGTGAGCGACGGCATCTGCCCCGGTCTCGTGAGCGATCTCGATCTGCTTTTTGGCGATCAACGGTCGAGCGATGGAGGTGCCCAGGAGATACTCTCCCTCATAAATGGCATTGGCCCGGAACATCGGAAAGACGAAATCCCGTACGAACTCTTCCCGTAGATCCATGATGTAGATATTTTCGGGTTTGATGCCCAGCTGCAACGCCTTTTGACGGGCGGGCTCCACCTCTTCGCCCTGTCCCAGGTCAGCGGTGAAAGTCACCACCTCACACCCGTATTCGTCTTGCAGCCACTTAAGGATAATGCTGGTATCCAGACCTCCGGAATAGGCCAATACCGCTTTTTTGATTTTACGTTTCGACATAGGATGAACCTTTCACGACTCGAATAAAATTTTCGGGATTTTAGCACATTTCATATTATGAGCACGGTTTCCCGTACTCCACAGAATACGGAACACAGAGCACAAGTTATCTGAGAGCACCGCTGCCGGTTTATTCCAATGTCCCATTCAGGGCATCTGCCGCCACCGCGGCGCTGCTGAAGGCCCACTGAAAATTGTACCCTCCCAACTCTCCGGTGACATCAAGAACCTCTCCGATGAAGTAGAGTCCGGCCTGTCGACGACTCTCCATCGTGTAGGGGTCGATCTCCCGGGTAGAGACACCGCCTCGTGTCACCTCCGCTTTGCCGTAGCCGAAGGTTCCTGCGGGGGCGAAGCGGTATGCTTTGAGCCGCTGTAGACGGCGGCGATGCGGATCGCTCAGACGATCAACGGGTCGGTCGGGGATCCCCAGACGTTCCAGAAACGCACGAGCCGCCCGTTTCGGCAGAGGTAGCAGTGTCGTCAGCTGCCGGTTCCCCTGCAGTTTGTCCGGGAAGACTCCGGGAATGAAGTCGATCGTAATCTCTCCGGCTTTCCACCAGAGCGAAGCATTGAGGACAGCGGGACCGCTGAGTCCCCGATGGGCGAAAAGCAGCCGATCCTTCCACCGTCTCTCTCCGACGCGCACCTCGACTTCCGTAGAGATCCCGGCGAGATCCTTCATGAAGAACTCATCGGGCTGAAGCGTCAGGCCGACGAGAGCGGGTGCGGGTGTTTCGATCCTGTGCCCGTAGGACTCGGCGATTTCGTAACCGATTCCCGAAGCTCCCAGTTTCGGAAAGCTCAAACCACCGCTGGCGACGACGAGGGTGCGGGCGCGGTAACTACGCTCCTGACCTATGATTCGAAAAGGCCCTCTCCCCTCGACCTTTACGATTCGCTCTCCCGCGACGAAAATTTCGGGAGGGATCACCCGTTCGAAAAGACGATTGAGACTGCGTGCTTCCCGGTCACAGAAGACTTTGCCCTTGGCCTCAGGGTGCCAGGAGACTCCCCGTCTGCCTACCCACTCAAGGAGCCAGTTTTGATCGTAGCGATCGAACACCGGTCGGATGAAATCGGGATCGGCACGATAGCGATCGGTGGAAAGTTCGAGATTACAGAGGTTGCAGCGTCCGCCGCCGCTGACAGCGATTTTGGCACCGGGAGAACGGTTGCCGTCGATCAGAAGAATGGAGTGTCGCCTCTCGAGCCGTGCGGCAAGCATCAGCCCTGACGCTCCGGCACCGAGAATCGCGACGTCGTATTCGGTGCCCACGATGAAGATCAGCTATAGAGACGGAGGATTTCGTCGTTGATCATGCGTTTGGCTTCCCGCAACACTTCGACGCTTTCGGGGGTCAACTCTCCGGAACGAGCGATCGGTGTCTCCAGGACCTTCTCGATCTCTTCGAGAAGTGTTTTGAGATGTTCGATCCGCTCTTTTGTCTTCTCATGCAGTTCGTCGAAATCGCTGACCTCTTCGATATAGAGTGCCCGATTGATTCCGGCATTCATCTCTTTGAGTACCACTTCATATTTTCGCGCTGTACCGTCCAGCGTTTGCACCAGCTCTTCGACGGATTCCATCTTGGCCTTGCACTCGTCGAGGCTTTTGCAGTATTCACTCGCCTGCGCTTCGACCTCTTCCGCAAGACGCTGGTTGTGAGAGCGGCGCACGGCGATGAGGGTTATATAGATGATCCACATGACGACCAGGGTAGAGCCGATAACAATGGCGGCTCCCACGGGGGCATGAGTCCCCTGTCCAAAGAGATCGGCGATCGCCGCGCTCAGCTTTTCGAGCTGAGGCATCTGCGGCAGATGCTTGGGTATCAGCGGCAACCCCGCACGCTCGGCAGCGAAGGCGTACCATCCTGCCAAAGTGGCGATGCCGCCCAAAAGTGCCCAGAAGAATGCACCCCCCTTCCCACTCGATACGGCGGGGATTTCCAGACGCTCTTCTTCGGGATTTTCGAGTTCGAGTTCGGGGAGGGAAGCTTTCCCCTCGACGACAGGAAGCTCCTCCTCGATTCCGACTTTCAGCAGAATTTCACGGCTCTCTTCCAGAACAGGCTGGAGCTCCGCCTTTTCGTACTCTTCGAACTGATGAAACTCTTTGCGTGCTTTGTCGATGTAACTCTGAATCTCCCGATTTGCCTCCGCCACCTTCTCTTTGGCCGCCTGGATTCTCTCTTCCGGGAGGGTCGGAGCCGGTGCGGCACTTTGGACGGCTGCGGCTTCCTCCGGCTTTTCCTCCTCTTCTTCCGATTCAGCATTATCCTCATTGCTTTCCTCGGTTACCTCTTCCACCTTCGGTCCTTCTCTTTCCGAGGCTGCCTCGTCTACGCTCTTTTGGGAATCGGGCTCCCCGGCTTCCTCCGGATTTTCTGTTGCACCCGCTTCCTCGTTGACGACCTTTTCCGCCCCCTCCATCGCTTCGACCTCTTCGCGAGGTTCTCCTGTCTCTTTCCGAATATCTTCAGCCATGTCATCTCCTTTGATTGTTTCGGTATGCGTCAATTTTATCACAAAAGCGATGAACGAAACGTAGCAATGCTTTTAGGATATAATTTCTCCAAAAATCGTGGAGTCTCATGAGTCTCATCCTTTATCTTCTCATTGCACTGATTGCGTTATCGGTCTTGGTTTTTTTCCATGAATTGGGCCATTTTACCGTCGCTCGGTTGATGGGAGTCCGCATTGAGCGCTTTAGCATCGGATTCGGGAAGGTCCTGGCACGTCGACACTGTTGCGGGACTGAGTGGGCCTTTAGCGCTCTGCCTCTGGGCGGCTACGTCAAGATGAAAGGCCAGGACGACAGCGATCCACTCGCGACCAGTCACGATCCGGACAGTTACGGCGGCAAAAAACCGTGGCAGAGGATTCTTATACTCCTTGCAGGTCCGGCGGCAAACATTCTGTTGGCCTTTTTCATCTATCTCTATATCGCGCTGGCGGGAGCTCCGCTCATCGCCGCACACGATTACCTGCCTCCGGTCGTCGGGCAGGTGGCCCCCAAGACTCCGGCCGCCGATGCGGGCCTTCGACCCGGGGATCGGATCCTCTCCGTCGACGGGGTACCGGTACGCTACTGGTACCAGATCAGCGAAGCGATTCAGGAGCATCCCGATCCGGTCACTTTGACGATTCGACGGGGTGATCATACGATTCACCTGACCCTGCGTACCAAAGTGGTCGAGGGAAGCAACGAATTTCGACAGAAGATCCACAGGCGGATCATCGGCATCTCTCCCGAAGTCACCCCCGGGACCGTGATCCGTTTTTCTCCTTCGGAGGCGCTTTTTTACGCCGGTAGAGAAACACTCAAGGCCTCCTCACTCATCGTGCGGGGAATCGCCAAAATGAGTACGGGAGAAGTCGGGACCGAAAACGTCGGGGGTCCTCTGACGATTTTCGATGTGATGATGAAGTTCGCTCAGGCGGGATTCATCTATTTGCTTTTCATCACCGCCTTGATTTCGGTGAATTTGGGGATTCTCAATCTCCTACCGATCCCCGCACTTGACGGCGGACACATTCTTTTCAATCTCTATGAAATCTTTACCCGGCAAGCTCCCAGCGAAGCGGTCTACTACCGTTTAACGGTTCTGGGCTGGGTCCTGCTGGGTGGGCTCATGTTTCTGGGCCTCTACAACGACATTCATCGCATCTGGGGAGGAACTCATGGCTGAAACACTCGCACGCGACATTCTGGCACGTAATCTCGACTCGGTAATCCAGCGTATCGAACAGGCACGCATCGCCGCCGACGAACACCGCATCGTCAAACTGGTGGTCGTGAGCAAATACACGACTCTGGAGAATGTCCGGACGCTCTACGAATTGGGTCAGCGGGCTTTCGGAGAGAATCAGGTCCAGCAGTTGAGCGAACGGATGCACGAGACCGACGATCTTCCTCTGGAGTGGCACATGATCGGACGTCTGCAGAAAAACAAGATCAACAAACTGATCGAAGCAGAACCGTTTCTCCTCCAATCCCTCGATTCGGTCGAACTCGCCGAAGCCCTCGATAAGCGACTGGAGGCAAAAGATAGGACGATGCCCTGCCTGCTGCAGATCAACAGCGCCCGCGAAGCGAGCAAAACCGGCGCCTCTCCCGAAGCGGCACTTGATGTTTGGGATGAGATCGCCGAGCGCTTTCCCCGCATACGTCTGGAGGGAGTTATGACTATCGGGGCACACACGACGGACGAAGCGACCGTCCGTCGAAGCTTCGAGACGACCCGTAAAATCTTCGACTCCCTTCAATCAAAAGGTGCGAAAATCTGTTCGATGGGTATGAGCGGGGATTTCGAACTGGCCATTCTCTGCGGATCCAACATGGTTCGCATCGGC
Organism: Nitratifractor sp.; assembly: GCA_015486995.1. GTDB lineage: Bacteria > Campylobacterota > Campylobacteria > Campylobacterales > Sulfurovaceae > Nitratifractor. Next base: position 22,855 of record WFQO01000023.1, read on the forward strand.
TCGGCGCTCTTCCGGACGTAGTACGGAGCGCCCGATGATTCGTCAGATTTTCAAAAAGAAAAAGCACGATCCCGAGAGCAAGATCGGGAAACTACTCGAGAAATACAAAATTCCCCGAGAGTATTTCTCGATCAATCGACGCTCTGTCTCCCGGGGAGTGCTGGTGGGGCTCTTCTGGGGATTCATCCCGATGCCGATGCAGATGCTGGCCGTTATCATGACGACGCCGTTCATCCGCTTCAACGTCCCCATCGCCATCAGTATGGTATGGCTCTCCAACCCCTTCACGATGCCGGAGATGTACTACATGGAGTACAAGACAGGCAACCTCCTGCTGGGACGTCCGGGGCTTGAGCATGTGCAGCTGACTCTCGACTGGTTCAGCAGGCACTGGAGCGACATCGTCGTACCTCTCTACGTTGGAACCGCCTTTTACTCCATCGTCGTCAGCTACTGTATCTATCTCCTCATCAACTGGCTTTGGGTTCGTTCCGTGCGCAAGGAGAAACACCGTAAAGAGCAGGAGCGTCGTGAGCGGCTTCGCCTGCAAAACACCGACGAGAGTTAGGCCCTCATGTCGTCGACTCCATCGCCGCAAGCACGTGAAAGTGCCCTACCGCCCGAATTTGTCAGCCGCCTGAGACAGATTGTCCCTGAAGAGTCTTTCCCTGATGTCCAAGCGAGTTTCGAGCGTCCCAAACGGACAATTTTCCGGGTCAACCGACTTAAAAGTACTCCAAACGCTTTGGAGGATGAGCTAAAGAGTGCGGGCCTGCATCCGTCTCCTTTTAATCCTCTGGAAGGGGTCTTCACTCTTCCGAATGAAGAGCGCCGCCGACTGACCGAGACGCCGGCTTTCTATGAAGGCAGACTCTATATACAGAATCCCTCCTCCATGCTCGCTCCTCTTCTTCTCGATCCGCAACCCGAAGAGAGTGTTCTGGATCTCGCCGCGGCTCCTGGCGGTAAAACCCTACTCCTGGCGTCGATGATGCAAAATCGGGGAATCCTGAGCGCCGTCGAACCGGTAACGGAGCGTTATCACAGACTCCGTCGCAATCTCGAAAACGCGGGAGCGACGATGGTGCGCACCTACCGCAAGGACGGGCGGGGAGTCGGACGGGCCTGTCCCATGATGTTTGACCGGGTGCTTCTGGACGCTCCCTGCTCTTCCGAGGCTAAATTTTCGACTTTACGTCCCCAAAGTTTCTCCTACTGGAGTCTTCGTAAAATCAAAGAGAGCCAACGGTTACAGAAGCGTCTGATCCTCTCAGCCTGGGAGAGTCTCAAGCCTGGAGGCGTACTACTCTACTCGACCTGTTCCTTCGCGCCGGAAGAAAACGAAGAGGTCATTGCCCACCTTTTGAAAAAATTTCCCGAGACCGTCCGAATCGCTTCGATGGAGCTTCCGGTCGATCGCTGGCAGGAAGGGCTGAGGCGATGGGGGAAAAAGAGTTTTCCCCCATCTTTTTCTCTTCTGCGCCGCATCCTCCCCGATGAAAACTTCGACGGATTTTTTCTTGCCAAAATCATCAAAAGTGGATAGAGTCTGCTGATTCCCACACTTATTACCGCACCAAATAAATACCTTAAACTTTAAGAGATATTTACATGGTACAGTAATAAAACTTCGCTACAATTTTATGAGATTCAATAATAAAATTTAAAAATAGAGTGCTATGAAAGTCCCTTGTTATTTCGGACTTGATCCGGAAGAGAGGGTGCGGAATATCCGTCAAATCGTGAATCCCGACTAGGATCCAGGATGACAAAATCTGATTGTATCGGTTTTTTTCGTAGCACTCAAAAGGAGAACCAATAATTATGAAACGACAAACTCTTTTCGCTTCGCTTACAATCGCGGCACTGCTCCTCGTCGGATGTTCACCCAAAGTGCCTCAGCCGACTCCCGGAACTTCCGTCAGTACCGAAGTCCCCGGCGGTGTGACTTCGACCGGCAAATACACCGGCCAGGACGGCGTCAGTGCCAGCGGAATCAAAATGGTCTATTTCGCTTCCGATAAATACGAGGTCGAGCCCGATCAACTGCAGAGAATAATGAGCGACATGCCCAAAATCAGAAAACTTTCAGAAAAGGGTCGATTGCGCGTGGAAGGAAACTGCGACGAATTCGGAACCGACGAGTACAACCACGCTCTGGGACTCAAACGAGCCAAATCGGTCAAATCCGTCCTGGTCTCCAACGGTATCCCCTCCTCCCGCATCGATGTCGTCAGTTACGGTGAGAGCAACCCCGTCTGCACCGGTAACACTCCCGCCTGTCACGCCAAAAACCGCCGCGTCGAAATCAATTTGGAACACTAAGAAGGGTATTCCGCATTTCGAGCTCCGAATGCCGAAAAGAGAGAGAATAATTCGAATTCGATGCACTATAATAAAACAAAGATCTACGGAACGGCGATCTTCAGCGATATCGAACTCCCCCTTTCCATCCCCGAAACAGTCGAGACACGCCATACTTTACTACTCATCACATACAAAGAGGCGGCTCCATTCGCCGCGATGGATCACTCGATGCCCCTATATCAGGCACACGGCAGAAGGGTAAGACTCTATTCCGATAGGAAATTCGCGGAAAACAGGAAAGGGCAATCCTGGTGTTATGAAGTCGAACATTTTGTCCGATTCTATTGGAAAAGCTCAGAGTCCACACTCCTCTATGAATTCTTGGAGAGAGAGGAGAGACGACTGTTCTCGTTCTGGCTCGTGCACCTCTTCCTGCCTCTTTACTTTACTCTGGAGGGAGTCTATGACTTTTTTCATGGGGGAGCCGTCGAATTGGATGGAAAGGCCGTAATGTTTTCAGCCCCCTCGATGGGAGGCAAATCGACGATGACTGACTTTTTCCTTCGCCAGGGGCATCCCCTCATTTCTGATGATAAAATCGCAAGCTACGTCGAGGAAGGTCGATTGCGTCTCGTTCCGTCACACCCCTACCACCGCCCTTACAGAAAGCCGGAAGTTCTGGGGGATCTCAGCATGGATTTCTGCACCCAGCCTCTTCCTTTGAATGCACTCTATCTGTTGGAAGGGAACAACGAAGACGACCGGATTACCATCGAAGCGATCCGCGGATACGAAAAGTTCGACGCTCTGGGAGCTCATTACCTCTACGCTTTCGATTTCCTAAACGTTCGACGTTTCAGCTATCTTGCCGGCGTTCTCGACTCCCTCCCTCTCTTCCGTCTTCGACGCCCGTGGGATAGAGGAAGATTGCCGGAGCTTTACAAAGTGATTCGCGCTCACTGCGATACTCTAAATAAAGAAGATTGAAAGTATTTATTTACATATCAGCAAATATGAGTTTACTTTAAGTTTATATCTGTTATTCTTCCGTACATGACTTATTAAACAATACCAATCAAAAGGGGTAGAAAATGAAAAAGGCAATTCTTTCAATGGTGGCAGCCGGTGCACTGAGCGGCACACTTTTTGCAGGGGGCAATATCGCCCCCGTCGCTCCTGTTCCCGTCGCGGACGTATGTCATCACGGCTTTTATGTCGGCGGCGGCGGATCCATACAGAGAACTTACTCGACTGACAAGGACTGGAGTAAGTTTGTGGCGACTCAGGATAAGACAAACCCCATTTTTGGATTGATCGGGTATCAGTTCAACTGCTATCTTTCCGTCGAGGGGCGTATCAGTCAAAGTGTTTATGAAGAGGATTATGCGGACGTTTTGACCTACAGCCTCTTCCTCAAACCGCAGTATCCCGTCACCGATGATTTCACGGTTTACGGTCTCCTGGGTTACGGTGTCGTCAGAGTCAAAGGCACGGACGGCGATACTCCTGCTGCCAACGTTGGAAAAACCATCGTGGATAAAGGAAGTTTCCAATGGGGACTGGGAATGGGTTACGATGTCACTGACAGCTGGAGCCTCTTTGTCGATTACACCAGCTTGATGAAAGACAAGTCCATCACTCCCCAGCGACTCTATTATTACGATCCCAAAAAATACGACAAGCTCAGTGACGACGCTATCAATGTGGGTGTCATCTATCACTTCTAATCATAGATAAAGGGCGACCGAAGTGTCGCCGATCGAACTACGCATTTTTTTCTTTACGTCAAAATCCTTAGATAGGTGGAAGTTTAATTCCCAAGTCTAAAGAACGGAGTATGTAACGCTATAAAATCTATGTCGTATATTCAAGCCGAATCCAGCGTTAAACATCTAACATCCGACTGCCGCACTCCTCTCTCTTTGGAACTCCGATTTCTCATCGCTTGCTCACAAACGGAACCGGACCAAAAAGACATCGACTTTATTCTCGGTGCACTTGAAAATCCGACATTCGACACTCGACATTTGATAGCTCTTTCCCACCATCACGGTGTCCTGCCCTTGCTCTACAAAACTCTACAAAACCTCGATGAAGCCGATAATATTCAATATTTACTCTCTAAACTGAAACCGCTCTATATTTCCCTTCTCAAAAAAAACATGTTAATGACCGGTGAACTCATAAAAATAATGAATCTGTTTGAAGAAGTCGATGTCGAAGCTCTCGCTTTCAAGGGCCCGGCTCTTGCACAGGAAGCCTACGGAGATATCACCTCAAGGCAATACGGAGATTTGGACATTCTTGTGCATAAAAAGGACTTTAGAAGTGTCGCTGAGATTATGCGGGCAAACGGCTATACACCGCTTTATCCCATCGAAACATTCCACGGCGATAAAGTGATGTTCGAGATGAACAACGACTGTCCGTTCTACGACAGGAAACGTGGACTTGCCGTAGAGATCCACTGGGATTTTTTTCGGAAACTCGCGCTACCTACCGAAGCTTTCTTTCCCTGGAAGAATGTGGAAACCGTGGTGATCAACGGGAGAAGGATTCGGACACTTTCCCGGGAAACCCATCTACTCTATCACTCTCTGCACGGAGCGAAACATGCATGGGAACGGCTGATATGGATCGTGGATATCGATCGTTTGATCCGGAATTCCGGCAATCTTGATTGGGACGAAATCATCTCGATGGCCCGAAAAATGGGTGCGGAAAAGATGTTTTTCTCCGGCGTAGCACTCTCCCGAAGATATTTCAGCACTCCCCTGCCCCCCTCCATACTGAAACGCTGTCGGAACCTGAATCTCGACAGTTTTCTTGCCTATGTGGATTCGGAGCTAAATCGAGACAACCCGACGCCGGAGAACAGCCTTACAAAACTCGCCAAAGTCATCGCCTTGCGGGATTCCCTCCGCTATAAAGCCGCGACACTACTGGAATTTCTCTTTCGCCCGGGGATCAACGAGCGACGCGGTATCGTTCTTTCGGATCGCTGGTTCTGGCTCTACTGGCCCCTGCGACCCTTGGGAATGGGGTATCGCTTTCTCTTCTGCCGGAAGTTAAAGCTCTGTTCTCCGGCGGAAAATTCATAATCGACTCAAATAATATTTCATCCGCAAAACCGTACGATCCTGTTGGACATCTTGGCGTTTTCGCATATAGACTCGGTTATGCGGTGTTTGAGCATGTAACACTTTGAATTCTTTGTTCATAACCGTAAGCAGGACCCCCTTGGCACGCGTAAAAAAGTCGGCATGATCGAGACGTTTGATTCGTGAATCCCATCCCACCAGCTTGAGGCGCTCGGTGCGGGCGATGTAGAAGTTGGGGACTTTGTCATAGACCGGCATACCGTCGATGAGGGTTCCCGGCGTGATGAGGGAGCGGCTTTCGGTGGGATACAATCCGGCGTTTTTGTATTCCACCGCTTTGAAAGAGGGAAGATTGACCACTTCACCGCCCATAATGTCGATTTGCCGGTTCTTTTCCATACGCCGGAGTGCCGCCTCAAGTTTCGTTTCCCCATAGAAGATGAAGTCGTCGTCCAGAAGCAGCACATAGGGAGTCTCCACCGCCTCGAGAGCTCGCTGCCTTCCCAGAGAAACGCCGCTGTCATAGGGCAGCACAATGGTTCGTATACCTTCGAAAAAGGAGGGAGTCCGGCTGTCGTCGGCAATGATCACTCTCAAGTTCGGATAGCATCTTCTGATGCTATCGATCAACCGCCTCAGGGTCTTGGGCCGTTCGAAGGTTTTGACGATGGCGGTCAGCTCGCCATCGACGAGGGGAGTAGATGCGAAAGGAAGGCTTTTTCGTTCCCGCCCTCTGATCCAGGCCAACTCCGTTGCGATCAACCCTTCGTAGAGGGGTTTTCCCAGCCAATGGAGCTTTCCATGTTTCAACGCCTGCGAAAGCCTACGCCCGACCATCCATCTCCCTCCACTTCAAACTTCCAACATCGCTTCCAAACAACGCTCCGCCGTTTTCCCATCCCAGAGTTTAGGTCGTTGTGGTTTACGTTCGCTTTGGGAGAGTTCTCGATAGGTCTGGCGGATCTTTTCGATGTCGTTACCCACCAGTACGGAGGCGCCGCCGTGTTCACGCAGGGTGACGGGACGTTCGGTGTTCCAGCGCAGAGTCAAGCAGGGAGTCCCCAGCACACAGCACTCCTCCTGCAATCCGCCGCTATCGGTGAGCATACATCTCGCACTCATATTGAGCTTGAGCATCTCGTGGTAGTTGACCGGATGAAGCAGGGTGATACCGGGATGGGAGGAGACTTTTTCCCAGAGGTCAAACTCTTCGAGACGTTTACGGGTGCGAGGATGGATGGGCCAGATCAGATGTTCTTGCTGGCAAAGTTCCTCTAGCAAAAAGTCGATGATGGGTTCCAAGACTTCTCGATGATCCACGTTGGAAGGACGGTGCATGGTCAAGACGGAAAAATTTTGAAGGTTTTCGGGTATTGCATCGGAAGGATCCAGGAGATTCTCTCGGAGGATCGCTTCGATCTTCAAGTTTTCAGCTTTGGCACGATTGGCTTCGAGAGTATCGATCATGATATTGCCCACGAAGCGGATCTTCTCCTCGGGGACCCCTTCGGCCCGAAGATTGGCCGAGGAGATCTCATCGGGTGTCAAAAGCAGATCGCTGAGGCGATCGGTGACCAAG
>WFQO01000024.1 GCA_015486995.1 Nitratifractor sp.
CTCCAAAGTGCCGCCCGCACCCGACCGGAGGTGCAAGCCGTGGTCCCCCGTAGCCCCCACGGACTCGAACCCCTCTGCGCCGTCTATCGCCGAAACCTCCTCCCCGAAATCCGTCGGATGCTGGACGATGACCGACACCGCCTCCAGACCCTCCTTGCCCGTAGCGACACCCTGGAAGTTCCCTTCGATCGACGGGAGCCCTTCGCCAACCTCAACCGTCCGGAGGAATACGAAAAAGCGAAAAAAGTGCTAGGTGCTAGGTGCTAGGTGCTAGGTGCTGGGTTTATCTCATCTACCGGAAAGAGTCAAGAAAAAAATCCTCCATTCTCAATCCTTCATTCTCAATTCTCCATCCTCAACACAGCTTTTGCACTGCATCGTCTCTCCGATCATCGATTTGGAAAAGTTGAGAAATTTCATAAAAAGATCACTGCGATATTTGTCTTTGTGGTGGATCGCGTAAAAGTGCCGCTGGCAGTGGAAATCTTCGATTTCCACCTTCTGAAGGCGCCCGTCTTCGAGCTCTTCGCTGACCGCCAGGGCCGAGACGCAGCTGATCGCTTTGCCGCCCAGGAGCAGGCTTTTGATCGATTCGGTATGTCCCAGCTCCATAAAGATCTCCAGACGGGGAACCTTCTCTTTGATATAGTCCAGGAAAACCGCCCGTGTCCCGCTTCCCTCTTCCCGTAGAATCCAGCGCTCGCCAGCGAGCTCCTCGATTTTCCAGCGACGGGAGGCGATCTGAGGATTGGCGGTCACGACGATGAGCTCGTCATCCCCGATCCGCTCTTTGATGAGATCGGGATCATGCACTTCTCCCTCGACGAAGCCCATATCCAGATCTCCGTGCTTGACCAACTCCGCAATCTGCTGGGTGTTGCCCTCTTTGAGCTGGACTCTGACATCGGGGTAAGTCCCCATATAGCGGCAGGCAATCGGCGGGATGAGATAGTCGACGATGGTCGTGCTGGCTCCGACGCGTACCGTTCCCTTGTCTTCGGTGTTTTGAAACTCGTACTCGATATCCTCCAGCTTTCGGAAAAGCGGCTCCACCGCTTCGTAGAAATTGCGTCCCACTTCGTTGAGGATCAGCTTTTTGTTGAGCCGATCGAAAAGCGGGCGGCCCAGGATATGTTCGAGCTCTTTGATGGACATCGAGACAGCCGACTGACTCAAACCCATACTTTTGGCGACCTGGGTCAGATGGCCCCGCTCCACTACATTGAGGAAGATTTCGATCTGTCGGAGGGTAGTTTTCATTCGTTCTCTTTTTCTGATGATTTTATCAATAATGATTTATTTGATATATTATCAGAAAAATACTACACTTCCAAATATCTAATCAGCTTTACTGATAAAAAGGAACGATATGGCATTTTCCCCCGAAAAGAGGAGAGGGACGATCAGCGGCATCGTCTTTGTCGCTCTCGTCGCCGCTTCGGCCACCTACATCGCCGGATTGGGCCCGGTCAAAGCCCTGGGCATCTCTCCGCTCGTCGTCGGTATCGTCATCGGTATCTTCTATGCCAACACCCTGCACAACCACTTCCCCCCTTCCTGGGAGACGGGAATCATCTTCAGCGCCAAGAAGATTCTGCGTTTCGCCATCGTCTTCTACGGCTTTCGTCTCACCTTTCAGCAGATCATCGATGTCGGGCCGGCGGGTTTCACCGTTTCCCTGCTGATGCTCTCGACGACTTTCCTGCTGGGGACCTGGCTCGGGACGAAGATCTTCGGCCTGGATCGGGATACCTCGATGCTCACCGCCGCGGGAGCCAGCGTCTGCGGGGCGGCTGCCGTCCTGGCCACCGAACCGGTCCTCAAAGCCGAAGGGCACAAGGCGGCCGTCGCCGTCTCGATGGTCGTCCTTTTCGGAACGATCTCGATGTTTCTCTATCCGGTGATGTACGCGACGTTCATCGAGCACTCTACAGGCTTTTTGCATATGACCCCGGAGCAGTTCGGCATCTACACCGGCGGGACCATCCACGAAGTCGCCCAGGTTGTCGCCGTCCCCAACTCCATCCCCGGCGCACCTCAGGTGATGGCTAACGATGCCGTCATCGTCAAAATGACACGGGTGATCCTCATCGCTCCGATGCTCATTCTGTTGGGGCTCTACCTCTCCTGGCAGGCGAAGAAAACAGGAGGAGAAGGAGCCGCCGTCAAACTGGTCATTCCCTGGTTCGCCGTCTATTTCATCGGAGTCGCCGCCTTCAACTCCTTTCATCTTCTTCCCCACCCGCTTGTCGAGAAAATCAACGTTACCGATACCTTCCTCTTGACGATGGCGATGACCGCGCTGGGGATGCAGACCCGTTTCGCCAAATTCAAAGGCCTGGGTCTGGCTCCCCTCTATACGGCGCTGGGGATGTTCCTCTGGCTCGTCTTCGGCGGCTTCGTCGTCGTCAAGGCCGTCACCGCCGTGTTATAAATCCTTTCGAGGCTTTCACTTTCTCCGTCGGAAGCTCAAGGCCTCGAGGAGATGTTTTTTACCGATCGGCTCGGCTCCGTCGAGATCGGCAACGGTACGGGCGACTTTCTTGATGCTGACGATGGAGCGGTGCGAAAGGGCGAAACGCCCCACCGCCTGCTCGAGCACGCCGGCAGCCTCCTTGTCGAGACGGCAGTAGCGCTCGATCTCCGCTTCGCCGAGCTTACCGTTCGGGGCGCTCTGGCCCCGCTCCTTCTGACGACGAAAAGCCTCGATCACCTTGGCGTGCATCGACGCCGAATCCTCCCCGCTGCGATCACCGCTTTCGACCTCCTGCATTGTCACAAAAAGGTCAATGCGATCCAGAAACGGATCGGAGAGGCGATTGCGGTAACGGAGGATTTCCCTCTCGTTGCATCTACAACGGCGGCTTTTGGAGAGAAGATTGCCGCAGGGGCAGGGATTCATCGCGGTGACAAACATAAAATCGGCTTCGTAACTTACCTTGCTGTTGACGCGCGCGATATGGACCCGCCGATCCTGCATCGGTTCCCGCAGCGCTTCGAGGACGTTTTTCTGGAAATGGGGAAGCTCGTCGAAAAAGAGGATCCCCCGGTGAGCCAAAGCCACTTCTCCGATGCGGGCGCTGTGGCTCCCTCCTCCGAAGATCGACGCGGAAGTGGCGGTATGGTGCGGGCTGCGGAAAGGGCGGCGGGGACGGAAATCGGGCACCTGCCCGTCGAGAAACTGATGCTTGGCCACCGCCAGCATCTCCGTCTCGCTCATCGGAGGCAGGATGTAAGCAAGCCGCTTGGCGATCATACTCTTGCCGCAGCCGGGACTTCCTTCCATCAGATAGTTGTGCATCCCCGCCGCGGCGATCAGCGCTCCGCGCTTGGCCAGTTCCTGCCCCTTGACCTCCCGAAAATCCTCCGGATACTCCCGAAGCCAATAGTAGCGCTCGTCTCCGATCTCCATCGACTCGGCCCGATACTCGGAGCGCTCCGTATGCGTCGCCCCCTCCTCGTCTCCGGCAAGGCGGGCGATCGCCTCCTCCAGTGTCTCCACCGGGAGGAAATCCACTCCGGGAATGTGCCGCAGATACTCCATCGCCTCCGCGGGCACCATCGCCCGGCGGATCGCCCCCTGCTCTTTGAGGGAGAGGATCAACGGGAAGAGAAGTGAACTGCTTTTGACCCTCCCGTCAAGCCCCAACTCCCCGAAGATGTAGAGATCTTCCCGTCGGATCTCCCGCCGGTGGAGCGCGATAAGCAGCGCGATGGGCAGGTCGAAGTGGGTTCCGCTCTTTTTCAGATCGCTGGGAGCCAGATTGATGGTGATTTTCAGAGGGGGGAAGGTGAAGTCGTTGGTCTGCAGGGCCGCTTTGACCCGTTCCCGGGCCTCCTGAATATCGCTACTGGCCAACCCCACGACGCTGAATCCGGGCAATCCTTTCGTGAAGGTCGCTTCGACATCGATACGGCGTGCCTGGACACCCTCGAGCGTCGCACAGGCGAGGGTATTGACGATCGGATTTTGCTGAGCGCTTGCGGAGGAGTCGTTTTCTCGGGAGCTATTTTCTTCCATAGGCGTAGTATGCCATAAGCTTCGAGCACGGAATAGCCGGGAGGTCAGAATGACAGATAAAAGTTTTCCGCAACAGTGTTCAGGAGAGTTTTCCCCCGACGGCGACAAAGGAGCGCCTGCTCCGAAAGGATATCTCCTGCCTTCGTGTCAGAGATTTTTCTTCTGCCGTTTTTTCCACTCTTTTTCGAATTTTTTGCGTTTGAGAATCGAGAGCTTCTCGATAAAGAGCCGACCGTCGAGATGGTCCATCTCATGCTGCAACGCGATGGCCAGGAAATCGTCGTCTTCGAGGATGATCTTTTCCCCGTGACGGTTCTGGTATTCGATTTTGATCTTTTTGAAACGTTCCACCTCTTCGAAATAACCGGGGACGGAGAGGCACCCCTCCTGATAACGGGTCTTACCGTCGGCTTCGAGGATAACGGGGTTGATCACCTCCAGGGTGTTCTCCTTGGGCTGCTGCACCCGCGGATCCTCCGAATCGGTCTCGACGGGGACGTTGATGATCAGGATCCGCAGCGGCACGGCGATCTGGATGGCGGCCAACCCCACGCCGTTGCCCTCGACCATCGTATCGTACATATCGTCCAACAGCCTATGGAGCTCCGCATCGAAGCGCTCCACGGGTTTGGAGTGCTGTTTGAGCCGTTTGTCGGGATAGATGACGATGTCTCGTTTCACAGTTTTACTCCCGGCTCGATCAGGTGAAACTTTTGGTAAGGACTTTGTCGATCAGCCCGTACTCCGCCGCCTCCTGGGCGGACATAAAGAAGTCCCGCTCCGTATCCTTCTCAATCTTTTTGACACTCTTGCCGGTCTTCTCGGCGAGGATCTTGTTGAGATAGGTTTTGAGACGGAGGATCTCCTGGGCCTGGATGGCGATATCGCTGGCCTGCCCTTGGGCGCCGCCGAGGGGTTGATGGATCATAATCCGGGCGCTGGGCAGAGCGTAGCGTTTGCCTTCGCTCCCGCACGCCAACAAAAAAGCCCCCATACTCGCGGCCTGTCCGATGCAGATGGTGACGATATCGGGCTTGATGTAGTTCATCGTATCGTAGATGGAAAAACCGCTGGTGATCACTCCGCCGGGGGAGTTGATGTAGAAATAGATGTCCTTGTCGGGATCCTGGGCTTCGAGAAAAAGCAGCTGTGCGACAATGGTGGAGGCGACGGCGTCGTTGATTTCGCCGCTAAGCATAATGATGCGATCCTTCAGCAGTCGGGAGTAAATGTCGTAACTGCGCTCTCCACGGCCGGTCTGTTCGATAACGTAAGGGATATAACTCATACTTTTGACCTTTTACGATGAGGTGAAATCAGGGGAGGAAAAATCCGGCGGGTACGGGCGCCGCCCTCCGCCTGGGGTTGTCGGGGAGAATACTATTTCTTACCGGCGTTGTCAAGATCGAGAAGCTTGGCGAAGAGCTTGTCTTCGATCATCCCCATCTTGATCGCGGGGAAAAGATTGTTTTTCTGATAATACTTCAGCAGCGCTTCGGGATCCTGCCCGGAGATCAGCGCTTCGTAGTAGAGCGCTTGGCTCACTTCCTGGTCGCTGACGTCCACACCGGCGGCCCGGGCGACGGCGTCGACGATAAAGGTCGCTTTGACACTGCGCTCGGCATCTTCCCGCACCGACTCACGCAGTTCCTCGATCTTTTCGGCATTGCCCTGGATCGCTTCGAGCTCCTCTTTGGAGAGAGACTGGGCTTTCTGGTTGGCGAGGTTGTCGATCTCCTGCTCGACGATGTTCTCGGGCAGATCAAATTCGTAGGCTTCGACCAGCGCCTCGAGGAGTTTGGGCTTGAGCTCTTCGTTGTAGAGCTTGCTCAGTTTCTCGGTCTGCAGCTGCTCTTTGATCTGCTCTTTGAGAGTCTCGAGAGTGGCGTCTTCCTTCTTGGTGATCGCTTTGGCCAGTTCGTCGTCGATCTTGGGCTCGGCTTTGACCTTGATGTCTTTGAGGGTGATGTCGAATTCGACCTCTTTGCCCTTGAGATTCTCCGCCTGATAATCTTCGGGGAAGGTGACCTTGATCCGCTTGCTCTCCCCTTTCTTCATCCCGACCATCTGCTCTTCGAAACCGGGGATGAACTGACCCGAACCGATCTGCAGTTCGAAATCCTGGGCGCTGCCCCCTTCGAAAGGTTCGCCGTCGAGGTAGCCGGTAAAGTCGAAGACCGCGGTATCTCCCTCCTGCAGGGGACGATCCTCCTCCAGGCTCACGAGGGGAGCGGACTGCTCCGCCAGAGTTTTGAGGCGCTCTTCCACCTCTTCGTCGCTCACCTCGGGGACTTCGTACTCGGGGACGAGCTTCTCGTAGCCCTCTACGTCGATCTTCGGACGCAGACAGACGAGGACTTCCGCCTGGACCGCTTCGTCGCCTTTTTCGTATTTTTTGAAGGCGGGATCGCCAATGATGTCGGCTGCCTCGATCCCCAGCTCTTTGTAGGCTTGCTCGAGCGCTTCCCGGATCGCTTCGGCTTCGGCGTCTTGCGCCAGCTGTTCACCGTGCATCTTCTTGACGATGCTGGGGGGCACTTTGCCCTTGCGGAATCCCGCGACGTTCATCTGCTTGCCGTACTGTTTGGCCAGTTTGTCGATCTTCTTCTCGATCGTTTCATTGGGAATGCTGCTTTTGATCAGCGCATTGGCTTCGTTCTTTTTCTCGGTCGTAATCTCCACGATTGCTGTCCTTTTTACGTAATAAATGGCGACGATTTTACCAAAAAGTCGATGCAAGCTTCCTTGGGGTGCCTCTTTCGGCAAAAAACGTTATGATTGCATCATACGAATCCACGCGAGGAGATCCGATGCAAAAGAAACGTGAAGCGATTGAAGAGGCCGTCAGGACGATCCTGCTCAATCTGGGAGAGGACCCCGAACGGGAGGGCTTGGTCAAAACGCCCCACCGGGTCGCCAAAGCCCTGGAGTTTCTCACCGAAGGCTACCATAAAGACCCGAAGGAGATCCTCGAAAAAGCCCTCTTTACCAGCAGCAACGACGAGATGGTCCTGGTGCGAGACATCGAATTTTACTCCCTCTGCGAGCACCATATGCTCCCCATCGTCGGCCGGGCACACGTCGCCTACATCCCCGACGGCAAGGTCGTCGGCCTCTCCAAAATCCCCCGGATCGTCAATCTCTACGCCCGCCGTCTCCAGATCCAGGAACAGATGACCGAACAGATCGCCGACGCCATCAGCGGGGTCATTCACCCCAAAGGGGTCGCCGTCGTCCTCCAGGCCCGTCATATGTGTATGGAGATGCGGGGCGTCGAAAAGATCAACTCCACAACCGTCACCTCCGCTCTTCGCGGCCTGTTCAAAAGCGATTTGCGCACCCGTAACGAATTCTACAACCTCATCAACGCCAACGTCCCCTCCAATTTCTGATCCGATACGTCCGCTATCGGAATCCCCATCGCACCATCACGAAAAGATAGCCCAGAAAGAGCAGTGAGGTTAGAAACGTCAAAAAAGCCACCTGGTCCGGACGGCAGTCGTAGAGCGCGGCGAGATTGACGTTCATGACCGCCATCGGGACAATAAGCTCCAGCAGCAGGACATTGAAAAGGAGCGGATCGAGCCCCACGAGCGGCAAAAGCCCCCACGCCAGCAGCGGAATGACGACGAATTTCGCCCCCGTGACGAAAAAGGCCAATTCTTTACGTAGGCGGCGCAGCTTCACCGTGGCGAGATAGATCCCGAAGATCATCAGCTGCAGCACCATCGTACTGTAGGCCCCCATCGTCAGGGGCAGCTCCAAGGATCGCGGCAGCGACGCCCCCGAGAGATTGAAAGCGATCGCCCCCAGGCCGAACCAGATCGCCGGCAGTTTCAAAATATTGAGCAGGGACTCCCGCACCGAAAAGCTTCCTCGGGAGTAGAAATAGACGCCGAGCGTATAGACCAGAAAAACATTGGCAAGATTGATGATGCTGGTGTAAAGTACCGAGGCCTCCCCAAAAAGAGCGATCCCCAGAGGAATCCCCAGATTCCCGGTATTGCCGATAATGCTGGAGACGATCGCGATCGAGCGCTCTTTGGGGTCGGTAAAAAAGCGCCCGGCCAGCGGGAGAGCCAGGAGAAGAAAAAGCAAGATGAAACCGACAAAGAGTAGCGGCACCTCCACCGCACCCCGGTCAATGGGTCGGCGGGTCAAGCCCCAAAAGACGAGCATCGGCTGGAGAAAATAGATGGACAGCAACACCAGCGTCGATTCGTGAAGCCTTTCAGCGAAGTATCTTTTGGCGGAAAAACCCAGCAGAATAAAGAGGTAGATCCCCCCAATCGACAGTGCCACATCCATCCCCGTCCCTCCTGTGCTATAATCCGCCGAATTTTATCCAAAAGGAGCGCCGATGGCCGTCCCAGAAGATGTAGGATGCCGCAACGAAAGTTGCATCAAACACCCCGAGTGCAACCGGGCCAAGATCGCCAAAGAGGGCAAAGCCCGGGAAGTCAAAAGCTTCGGCGGCACTCCCGAAAAGGGCTGTGGAAAGTTTCTCCCGATCAAAGAGTGATCGATTTTTCTTATCCGTCCGATCTTTAATTGACATCGAAGAATAGTTCGATTATAATTGCAATCCTTTTTCGGGCGACCGGAGTGTAGCGCAGCCTGGTAGCGCACCTGCTTTGGGAGCAGGGGGTCGAAGGTTCGAATCCTTTCACTCCGACCAGGCTACGGAGACTCTTCTTATCGATGGTGGGTATAGCTCAGTTGGTTAGAGCGCCAGATTGTGGCTCTGGAGGTCGTGGGTTCGAGACCCATTACCCACCCCATTCACACTTTTCCCGAAAGACGCGCCAGTAGCTCAATTGGATAGAGCATCAGACTTCGGATCTGAGGGCTAGGGGTTCGACTCCTCTCTGGCGCACCATCCTTTTACCTTTCACCGATGCGCTCGTAGCTCAGCTGGATAGAGCACTCGCCTTCTAAGCGAGCGGTCTCAGGTTCGAATCCTGACGGGCGTACCACCCTCACCTATTCGCGGACGTGGTGGAATTGGTAGACACGCTGGATTTAGGATCCAGTGCTTCGGCGTGAGAGTTCGAGTCTCTCCGTCCGCACCAAAGCCCCATAAAATCGAATCTCCTGACGCATTCAGAAACTAAATTAATTTTTTAAGCTTCTCTCGGGTAGCACTTTCAGAGACTTTCTTGTCAACCTATCCACAACCCGTTAACGGCAAAAGCCATCTAAAAAACGCTGGAATGGCTGGTGTTGTTTTCCGCGGCAGGTGCGGGCATATGCGGCTGGATCGGGACCATCTTTTTCAGATAGGCCTTGATATGTGCCGGGGTCTTTTTGTTGACCCGATACCCCACCTTCTGCAAATCGTAGTAGACGAAAGGGAGATAGTGTTCCCGGGTAACTACCACTTTGGTCTTGTGGGTAGCCCATTTGAACATCGTATCGGCCCCCTTTTCACCGACGTGGATGCAGCCGTGGCTCATCGCGTTGGTGTTGCCCATATGAATGGCGTGGCCACGGTTGGTGAAGAAAAGGGAAAAATCCATATTGTTGACCCCCTTGGGGTCGGGATGGGCTTTGGACATATAGTAGCGCTCTTTGCGCAAGACCCGGAAGATCCCCGAGGGAGTTTCGTGCCCCTTGGCCCCCGAGGAAATGGAGGTGGCCCACCAGACCACCCCGTCACGGTCCACGGCATACGCGGCTCCGTCTGCCCCTTTTTCCCGGAGGGAGACGACGATAAAATCCTTGCCTTTCAAATCGACTTTTTTCTTCTTGCCGTGGGCGTCGATGACCTCAAACTGCGTTTTATTCAGAGGAATAACCCGAGTCTGAGTATTTTGGGCCTTGTCCGCTTTGACATTTGCCGCCGATACCGGCAAGAGCATCAACACTGTTGTCAATGCCGTTAATCCTATTTTCCAATTTTTCACAACGACACTCCACTTTTCTCTCATTATAACGCCAAAGCCCCTCACGGTCAACTTTCGATACAATCGACGCAGAAAAATCTATGGAACAATCAAGGAGCAATCCAATGAATAAAACTTATCTAAGTGCGATCATCCTTATGACACTCTCATTGACAGGATGCGGAGTCAACACCTGGTACAATCCCGCCCCCTCTACCGGTGACCTTTCACAAAAAAGCCCCGCCTTCCAGGAAGGTTACAAGGCAGGCTGCAAAACTGCCCAGGGAGAATACACCAAAAGTTCCGAACGCTTCAACGCCGACAGTGAATACCACGAGGGATGGTTCGCCGGCCGTAGCAGCTGTCAAGCGCAGTAAACGGCTCCGTCAAGCGTATGAAAAACCGAAACGCGAATGCAGTATAAATACAGGGGAATCGACCAAGGCGGCAAAAAAGTCAAAGGACGTGTCACCGCGCTGACCCTCGAAGAGGCCAAGCAGAAACTCCGCACCCAGGGAGTCTATTATGAAACGCTCAAGCCGATAAGGGAATGGGGCTTTCGCTCTCTGATGGCGCGGAAGATGCCCGGATCGCTGCTTAGCGGCTTCTCCAGAGAGCTCTCCAGCTACCTCGGTTCGGGGATGACTGTCCTGACCGCTTTGAAACTGATGGAAAACCAACATCGGGACGAAAAGCGCTATGCCTCCTTCCTCGGGGAAGTCCGCAGCGGCGTCGAAGAGGGACAATCCCTCTACAAAGCACTCGCCAATCAGGATATCTACCTTCTGCCCGACTTTTTCCTCCAGAGCCTCAATGTCGCGGGCCAGAGCGGAAAGATGGTCGAAGTTTTGAGCAATATGGGGAACTTCTTCTCCATACAGAGCAAAGTCCGTAAGCAGGTCGCCAACGCGATGGCTTATCCGATCTTCATCTTCGTCGTGGCGATGGGAATGACCGGCTTTCTCATCTCCTACGTCGTCCCCAAGATCACGGGGATCTTCGAGGACACGGGTCAGGAGCTTCCAAAAATCACCCAGTTCGTTCTAGGGCTCAGCGACTTTCTCTCCCACCACTACCTCGGACTGATTCTCGGTGTTCTCACCCTCGTCATCGTTCTCAAATTCTCCTACACTCGTTGGCAAGGCTTCAAACGTTTCTTCGACGCCCTTCTGCTCAAGACACCTATCGTCGGCCCGCTGATTCAAAATCACGAACTCGCCCGCTTCAGCTACATCCTTTCGCTAATGCTCGACTCGGGAATCTCCTACGCCCAGGCGGTCCAATTGGCCGGTACGACGTTCGGCAACGCCGCTTTGCAGGATCTCTTTGATCGGGCGGCGGAGAAAGTCGTCGAGGGGAACAAGCTCTCCAACGCCCTTTATCTGAGTAAAGGTGTCAAACTCAAACGAAACTTTATGCAATCTCTGGCATTGGGCGAAGAGTCCAGCGAAGTCGCTTCCGTTATGCTCAATCTCTCCAAACTCTACAGCGAAGAGAACGAAGACCGGCTCAAAATACTTCTAAGCCTGATGGAGCCTCTGATGATGCTCCTCATCGGCGGCATCGTCGGCGTGATCGTTATGGCGATGCTTCTTCCGATTTTCAGTATGAATCTGGGAGCGAAGGTATAAAAGGTGCCTTCGGCATCGCCATTGGTTATTGGTCATTAGTATATTGGGGGAGCACTTTCAAGCGTAGGATAGTTGATTGACACAAATGGATTTTGCTGACACTTCTGCCGTTTTGTAAAGAGAATGTGGAATCAAAGCCGCCGATTCTGGATTTTTGGAGCTGACAAACTCTATGTTATCCCTTTTCCATTACCTTACTTATTGTCAGATTACTGACAACCGACGCACTCCATACTCCGGTCTTCGACGCCCTCTTCGGCGGCGGCGGCTTCGGGGGATTGGCTACGCAGGTAATAGGTGGACTTCAGGCCGAATTTCCACGCCTCCATATAGATCTCGTTGAGGTAGCGGCCGCTGGCTTTGTCCAGGCGGATGAAGATGTTGAGACTCTGCCCCTGATCGATCCACTTCTGGCGAATCGCTCCGGCACGCACCAGTAGCCGCTGATCCAGGTCGTAGCTTGGAGTGTAATACGCCCAGGTATCGGGATTGAGATTGGGGACGACGACGGGAATCATCCCCGAGAGGTTCTCTTCGTACCATTTGCGTTTATAGACCGGTTCGATCGCCTGGGTCGTTCCGGTGAGGATCGAGATGGAACTGGTCGGAGCAATCGCCATCAGGTAGCCGTTGCGCATTCCGTCTTTTTTGACTTTCTCCTTGAGCGCCAGCCAATCGTGGGTATAGCCGAAGAGCCCTCCCCTATCCACCAGCTTGCACGCTTCGGGATTGGCTTTGTCGATGGGGAAGATTCCCTTGGACCAATCGGAGCCTTCGAAGTTGGGATAAATCCCCTTCTCCAACGCGAGATCGCTCGAGGCCCGAATCGCGTAGTAGCTGACGGACTCCATCACCTCGTCGATCTTATGGAAGTGCTCGTCGCTGCCCCACTCGATCCCCGCTTCGGCCAGCATTTGCGCTTCGCCCATCACCCCTAGGCCGATGGAGCGGCTTTTCTGATTGGTCTTTTTGACTTTGGATAAGGGATAGAAGTTGAGATCGATGACATTGTCGAGCATGCGGATCGCCGTAGGCACGACGCGGGCGATATCTTCGACACTGTTGATCTTGGAGAGGTTGATGGAAGCGAGGTTACAGACCGCGGTCTCTCCGTCGATCGCTTCCTTCTCCACCATCCAGATTTTCCGGCCGTCGAGTGTGTCCAATGCGGTGATCTTCTTGGCGGGTTTTGTCACACCGCTGTCAACCGTCACCACTTCCTCCTCTTCGAAATAGGCCGTCGACTGATCCTCGAAGATAACCTTGACACGGTAGTGGTTGGGCGAGGTGTTCTGGAAGATTTCCGTGCAGAGATTTGAGCTGCGGATCACTCCGGCATGCCGGTTGGGATTGGCACGGTTGGCCGCATCTTTGAAACAGAGAAAAGGATTGCCGGTTTCGAAATAGCTGCGCAACACCTCTTTCCAGAGTTGCTTGGCGGAGACGACCTCTTTTGTCAAGTTCTCGTCCTTCTCCAGCTCTTCATAGCGTCGTTCGAACTCTTCTCCGTAAAGTTCTGTCAACTCCCGAACTTCGTAAGGATCAAAGAGTGTCCAGATCGCATCCTCCTGCACCCGTTTCATAAAAAGATCATTGATCCAAAGAGCTGGGAAAAGGTCGTGAGCCCGGCGGCGCTCCTCTCCCGAGTTTTTCTTCAGATCCAGAAATTCGCGAATGTCGATATGCCAGGGCTCGATGTAGACGGCGATGGCGCCCTTGCGGGTGCCGAGCTGATCGACGGCGATGGCCACGTCGTTGGCGATCTTGAGGAAGGGAACGATCCCGCCGGCGGCGTGTTTGTGGCCGTCGATGTAGGAGCCCATTCCCCGCACCTGCGTCCAGTCCCAGCCGATCCCACCACCGAATTTGGAGAGAAGCGCCATCTCTTTGTAGCCGTCGAAGATCCCTTCGATATTGTCGGGAGTGGAACCGATGTAGCAGGAGCTGAGTTGGTGACGAGTCGTCCGGGCGTTGGAGAGGGTGGGTGTCGCAGCCATCACTTCGAATTTGCTGAGAATGTCGTAAAACTTCTTGGCCCAGGTCTGGCAGTCGAACTCATTCTGCGCCAGAAACATCGCTACCGCCATAAAGAGGTGCTGGGGAAGTTCGATAGGTTTACCCTCCCGATCCTTGAGCAGATAACGATCGTAGAGCGTCCGGATCCCCAGATAGGTAAACTGAAGATCCCGTTCGGGTTTGAGGTAGTCGTTGAGATCGTCCAGATCGTATTTTTCTTTGAGGCCGAGGAGGATGCGCCCCTCTCTTTCACCCCGCTCGAAATAGTCCCGCAGATGGATATAACCCGTGTAGCCGGAGACCTTGTGGTAGATGTCATAGAGGAAGAGGCGCGCAGCGACATAGGTCCAGTTGGGGCGATCGATATCGATCTTGTCCACGGCAGTTTTGATGAGGGCCAGTTGGATCTCCTCAGTCTTCATCATATCCTGAAACTGGAGCTTGGCATCGACCTCCAGTTCGCTCTGGCTGACCCCTTCGAGGCCTTCGACGGCAGCGGAGGTATACTTCTGGATCTTGCTGACGTCCAGGCTTTCGACGCGGCCGTTTCGCTTGACTACTCGGATCATTCTGGCTCCTGGATTCGGATTTTTCATACGACACACCCCGGAAGGTTCCGGCACATTCTTCGAAATATTGACAGATTTATCACTGGGTGATCGCAGGTCTAAAGGAGGTAGATTTTACTGAAAATCGATGAGAAAAGGAAGGAAAAGGAGCTGAAATTTTATTGAATTATCCGAAGAAATCCTGGAGCCTGGCAAGGCCCCTCTCTCGCCTCAACCGAAAACCCGCTCGAAAATCCGATCGACGTTTTTGGTGTAGTAGCTGTAATCAAAAGCCTCTCGAATCTGCTCTTCGCTGAGTTTGCTGCGTAGCTCTTCATCGGACAGGAGATACTGAAGAAAGAGACTCTCCCCTTTTTCGTTGACGGGAGGCTTGCCCTGCTGGAGCGCCTCCCAAACCTTCATCGCGTTACGCTGGACGATCTTGTAGGCCTGCTCGCGGCTGACACCTGCCTTGGGCAGCTCCAAAAGGATCCGCTGGCTGAAGACCAGGCCGCCGGTGCGGTTGAGGTTTTTGAGCATATTCTCGGGCATCACCGTCAAATTGGCGATGACGTTGTTGAAGCGATGCAACATAAAGTCGGAGGTGACGAAGCTGTCGGGCAGCCAGAAACGCTCGGTAGAGCTGTGGGAGATATCCCGTTCGTGCCAGAGCGCGACATTCTCCATCGCGGGAATGACATACGCCCGGATCATCCGGGCCAGGCCCGTGATGTTCTCCGTGAGGATCGGGTTGCGCTTGTGAGGCATCGCGGAAGAGCCCTTCTGCCCCTTGGCGAAGTACTCCTCGGCTTCGTAAACCTCGGTGCGCTGCCAATGACGAACCTGAACGGCAAACTTCTCTATGGAACTGGCCACCAATGCCAACGCCGAAGCCAATCGGGCGTAACGGTCCCGCTGGATTACTTGATTGCTCACGGGAGCGGGCTTGAGTCCCAGCTCTTCACAGGCGATCTCTTCGAGTTCCAGAGGCGCATGGGCGAAGTTGCCCATCGCGCCGCTAATCTGCCCCACTGCGATCACTTCCATCGTCTGCTCAAGATTTTCCAGATGCCGCCGCATCTCGTCGTACCAAACCGCCAGCACCAGGCCGAAGGTGATGGGCTCACCGTGAATCCCGTGGCTACGACCGACCATCAGAGTATACTTGTGTTCCATCGCCCGCTTTTTGATCGACTCCATCACCATCTTGACATCCTCGATGATGAGCTCGAGAGAGTCTCGCATTTGCAAAGCTACCGCCGTGTCGACAGTATCGGAACTGGTCATTCCGTAGTGAAACCAACGACTCTCCTCCCCCAGGCTTTCAGCGACACTGGTGGTAAAGGCGATCAAGTCGTGGCGCGTTTCCGCCTCGATTTCGTCGATCCTCTCTACAGAGAAGGTCGCATTTTCGACGATCTTCTTCGCATCCTCATCCGGGATAAGCCCCAATTTATTCCAGGCTTTGACCACCGCCTTTTCCACTTCGAGCCAGGCGGCATAGCGCGCCTCCTGTGTCCACTTCTCTTTCATCTCTTTGCGTGCATATCGTTCTACCATCTCAATCCTTCAATGGGGAACGCCAAAGTCCTAGGTATGCCAAAAGGAACCTCCCAATGACCAATAACCAATGACCAATGACCCCTTTTTTTTTGGCTACTATTCTACTCAAAAGCCCGTGAAGGAGTCCTGATTGCCTTTCGTTCTCAAACGTTTCGATCTGAAAGAAGAGACTCTCGCATTCGTCTGGCTGATGCGCACCTTCGGAATCACACAGGGGGAAGCTCAGCGGATCATCGACCGGGGACGCCTGCTCTGTCACGGCAAGACTCTTCCGGACAAATCGGCCCGAATCTCCGGCGAGGTCGAGGTGGTCTATTTCGAAGCGCAAAGCCGAGGGAACCTACCGATCCTGACTACACCGGACTTTTATCTTTTCGACAAACCCAGCGGTATCCTGGTCCATCCCAAGAAGATGACTACCCCCTACTCTATGCTGGATGAAGTTCGCCATTTCGGCGGCCAACACGCCAACGCCGTCCATCGGATCGACAAGGAGACTTCCGGCTTGCTCCTGGCCAGCCGCCACAAAGCGGCAGAACGTTTTCTCAAAGGAGCCTTCGAGCGTAAAGCGGTCCAAAAAAGCTATCGCGCCTGGGTGCAGGGACGCATCGAAAAATCCTTCAGTGTCGACGCTCCGATCCTCCTCAACAATGATTACGGACCGACCAAACACAAAGTCTTCATTCACCGTTCAGGCAAAAGAGCTTATACCACTTTTCACCCCATCCGATACGATAAAACCCTCGATGCCACACTGCTCGAGTGTATCCCCCATACCGGGCGAACCCACCAGATTCGCATCCATTTGTTTCACGTGAAACATCCCATCCTGGGCGACCCCATCTACGGGACAAGCTACGAAATAGCAGAGGCCTATTTGGAGGAGCGTCTAAGCCCTAAAGAACGGCAACGACACACCGGAGCCGACCGGTTGATGCTCCACGCCTATTCGGTAGAGTTCGATTACAAACAACATTGGAAGCTCTTTAGCTGCAGTGACTTGTCTCAGGAAAAAGCACGGATCACCCCACCCGATAAGAGAGAATTCAATTTGACGAACGGGTGG
Organism: Nitratifractor sp.; assembly: GCA_015486995.1. GTDB lineage: Bacteria > Campylobacterota > Campylobacteria > Campylobacterales > Sulfurovaceae > Nitratifractor. Next base: position 16,731 of record WFQO01000024.1, read on the forward strand.
AAAATAGAAAGCGAAAAGCCTGAAGAGGTTTTGTCATAGAAATGCTTTATCTATGATTGGCGATTGAGTCCTCTGGATAATGTATAAGAGAGGTTTCATTCGATGGCGACAAAGGAGCACTCAACCCGTGAAAGGTATGGGCGTTCGATGCCTTTGGCATAAACGAAGTGCCGTTCGAAGCGGGCAACATCAAGCAGTTGATATTGCCTTGTTCGCTTCTCCTGTTTGTGACTGCCAGAGCTACCGAATGAAACCGGAGGTTATTCAGAACACTCGATTGTCATTTGTTGTCATTCATAGTCATTGGAGAGAAGGTTAAAATTTCTTCCCAATGACTAATGACCAATGACAAGTGACTCTTGTTACTTATCGCTTCGTATCGCAAGAATAAACCCAACGACCCCAACAATCACTACACCGCCGATAATGATATATAGTGCTAGATCGACCACTGTCATTTTCCGACTCCTTCATTGAGTTTCTGTTCTCTGAGTTGGCCGCAGGCAGCGGAGATATCCAATCCCTTAGATTCCCGAATCGTACAGAGCACCCCCTTGTTCAAAAGATATTCCTGGAATCGACGTACATCTTCAGGATCCGGTCGTTGGAAATCGGTACCCGGATAAGGGTTGAAATAGATCAGATTGACTTTGGCTTTGATGCCGTTGAGCAGTTTGACAAGTTTCTTCGCGGACTCCAGATCGTCGTTGACATCTTTGATGACAAGATACTCGAAGAGGACTTTCTTCCTCTGGTTGACAGGAAAATTTCTGACCGCTTCGATGATCGAGGCGATATTGTACGCTTTGTTGATCGGCATCAGACGTTGACGCAAAGCATCGTCAACAGCGTGAAGGCTGATAGCGAGATTGATCCCTAGATCCATTTTTCCGAGTCGCTCGATCTTGCTGCTGAGCCCGGAGGTCGAAATCGTCTGACGGTTTGGAGAGATACTCATCCCATCCATATCGGAAAATATCCTGACCGCTTTGGCCACATTGTCCAGATTGTCGAGAGGTTCACCCATTCCCATGTAAACGAGGTTGACCCGATGGTTGGATGGGATGCCTTGATCTTTGTAAATCTCAAGCACCTGACTGACAATCTCTCCGGCACTTAGATCCCGCATGAAGCCGCCTTTGGCTGTCAAACAGAATGCGCATCCGACTTTACAACCTACCTGTGAAGAGATACAGACAGTATAGCGGCGATGGTGTTTCAGTGTCCCATCTTCGTGGTACTCCGCCTCTTTCATCAGCAGAAGTACCGCTTCAACCGTATGGCCATCACGTAAACGAAAGAGGTATTTGATGCTCCCGTCTCGGCTCTCCTGCCTGGAGATTCTCTCCAGGGGATGAAGCTCGTACTCTTCGGTGAGCTTCTTTCTCAAATCTTTGGGTAGATTGGCCATCTCTTCGAAAGAGTCGGCATGCTTATGATAGACCCAACTGTAAATCTGTTTGGCCCGAAAAGCGGGTTTGATCTCTTCGGCCAACTCCTCTTTGGTATAGTCGTGTATGATTTTTTTCATTTTCGAATCTTTTTTGTAATGAAGTGAATAAAAGGCACCTCTAATAATAGGTCGTGCCCACAACATCACCAGTTTTTGTCCAGGCAAGGCATCGCTTCGCAGGCATAGCCGTAGCTACGTCAAGAAGCGATAACACAGCATGGGCGAAAACCGGTGATGCCCGCAAGGGTGGATTTTGGAGACGCGATCTTTCACTTGATGCTTCCTTCGCCGTAGCTTTGGCTACGCCTCGAAAGCCTCA
>WFQO01000025.1 GCA_015486995.1 Nitratifractor sp.
GACCAGATCGTTCTTCCCGCGCTTTCCGAAAAGCATATCGGGCTTGACGACTAGGGGTTCCTGGTTGAGCCATTCGAATCCGTGTTCTTTGGCTTTTTCGCGCAGTTCGTCGGCGCTGGTGACCAGGACCGACTTAAAAGGGTAGTGGAACCCGTCGAAATACTCGTTCCAATGTTTGGCAAAGAGCTGCTTTCCGTCATATTCGCGTATTGCTCGTTGAGCCATCGGCTTCTCCTTTGTCTGGTTAGGGTTGGCTAGATTTTATCATTAGATTCTTTTAAAGTTATGAAAGTGAAAAATATGGACCGATTTTTTCGTTGATGCTGTGTATTATGGGAACAGACGAGTCATGAAAAAAGCCGAAAGTTAGAGCGTACAAGGGGGAAGATCATAAAAGCGATATACCGGTTCTTCCCGTTTCCCCACAGGCGGATGGCAGGAAGCTCCCTCTTGAAGCAGGCGGTCGATTTCCGCCCGGTTTTGATAGAGCGGCGCAACGAAAAAATGCCGCGGCTTTCCAAGTATTTCATATAATGGACGATGCAAAAAGAGCAACAGGGCACTCAACACCATCGAAAAGATTACGACTCCTCCCGCCAGACGGTATGTACGCTGAAATCGACGAATCCGTACCCGAAGACTGCGAAGATAGACCGCTACGGGGATCATAGCGCCGGCAAGAAGATAGGGACTGAAATCGACGATAAGAACCTGCTGCCGCACCGATAAGAAAATGGAAATCACCAAAGCGCCCGAAGCGACTGTCCAGTGGATATCTCGAGGACCTTCCAGTGAAACCCGATAGAGCGAATAGAAATAGTAAACAAAAAAAAGAGGGGAGAAGAGTGCGGCGTATACTCCCATCAGCTCGAGAAAATGCCCCTGCGGACGACCCCGAAAATCGTAATTCCCTACTCCGAGAGAGAGAAGGAAAAAAAAGAGCGCCAGCCACATAAGCCTACTTTTTTCTTTACGGTATCCGTAGAGCGCGAGCATCCCATAAAAGGAGAAAGTGGCCGTCGGGGAAGGAAGCAGCAGCAAGAGTGCCACGATTTGTAGAAGGAGATTGTTTCCCCGGTAGGCTAGGAAAAAGAGCAGTACCGTCGTCAAGGCGTACGTCGCTTCGTTGAGTAGAACGCCCGAAGCGATGACTCCCGGAAGCAGCAGATAAATGACAAAAGCGAAACGGGCATCGTCCCGACGGGCGAAATAGTTACGTACAATCCGCCAATAGAGATAGGCGTTAATTATGCCGAGAAGATAAGGGAAGAGACGTACCCCGACCGGTCCCGGGATCCCTCGGTGTAAAAACCTGGCTATCCAGAGTGTAGGAGTTTCGGTCCCGGAGAAGAAAAGCTTCGCCTCAGCGGGATTCAACGGTGTCGTCAGGAGCAATAGAGCCGAAGCCGAAAAGTAGAGGAAAACCCCTGTCCAATAAATTCTCTCGTCTTTCCAAAGCTCCATCATGGAGAATTCAAAGCTTCAGAAAATTGTTCAGCATCTCGTGACCGTATTCGCTCATGATCGACTCCGGGTGAAATTGGACGCCGTAGATCGGAAGATCCCGGATCTGAAGCGCCATGATCTCTCCGTCGTCGGTACTGTAAGCGGACGGGACGATCCGGTCAGGGAGATTTTCAGAATTGACGGTGAGCGAGTGGTAGCGGGTCGCACGAAATTCATCAGGAAGCCCCCGAAAGAGAGGGCTTTCGGCCGCCACCCTCACCTGCGAAGTTTTCCCGTGCATCATCCGTTTCGCACGGATCACTTCGCCGCCGAAAGCCTGGGCGATGCTCTGATGTCCCAAGCAGATCCCGAAGATCGGAGTCTCTCCCGCAAAACGTTCGATCACTTCCAAGGTGACTCCTGCATCGTCAGGGGTTGAAGGGCCGGGAGAGAGGATAATTTTCTCCGCACCCAATCCGGCGATCTCGTCCACTGTCATTTCATCGTTACGGATCACTCGGAGATCGGCTCCGAGTTCCCGGCAGTACTGGACGATGTTATAGGTAAAACTGTCGTAGTTGTCGATCATCAGGACCATATTGTTCCTCTCGTCTTAGGTAACGGATATTTTAGCGAAAGGCTCTTGGGAGAAAAACTCTTCCGTCACCCGACGCATTTCAATCGGATCGGTGATCGTGTTGACGGCATTGCGAAAAGCCGCCGCTCCGGGAAGTCCCGCTTTGGAATAGGTGTGCAAATGTTTACGGAAAAGGAAGATCCCGTACTCACCGTAATGCTCCATCATCCGATCGAAATGCTCCAAGACTATCTCGCGGATCAGCTCCGGAGGCGGCGTATCGATCCCCTCTTTGATCTGGGCGAAAATCCAAGGTTTACCCACAGCGGCCCGGCCGATCATCACCCCGTCGCAGCCGGTGTACTTCTGCACCCATCGGGCCTTTTCGGGGGAGTCGATGTCACCGTTGGCGATCACCGGGATGCAGACCGTCTCTTTGACCTCCCGAATGGCGTCGTAGTCCACCGGGGCTTTGTAGCGTCCGGCCCGGGTGCGGCCGTGCACCGCGATAAAATCGGCTCCTGCCTCCTCCGCCACTCTGGCCAGCTCCACGTGGTTCTTCTCCCGCACGCCCAGACGCATTTTGACCGAGGTATAGGATTTGTCGGAGTATTGTTTGATCGTCTCGATGGCTCGGCCCATTTTTTCGGGATCCCCCAGCAGGGCGCTTCCTTGGAGATTGTTGACGATTTTGGGGGCGGGGCAGCCGCAGTTGAGATCGATCCCGTCGATCCCTTCCCGGGCGTTGAGAATATCGAGCGCACGTTTGATGATCTCGGGATCACTACCGGCGATCTGAACGCTGTAAGGGATCTCGAGCGGAGATTTCTCCAGCATCCGCTGTGTCTTTTTGCTCCCGTGGGCCAGGGCATTGGAGCTGATCATTTCGCTGACAGTCAGATCGACGCCGAACTTTTTGACAACGGAACGAAACGGCAGATCCGTAAAGCCCGCCAACGGCGCGAGCGCGTAGAGAGGTTGGGAAAAATCCGGGGTCATCGGCAGGCGATCTCGGTATCGAGAAGATCGTCGATTTTGAAAGGATGTTTCTCGTTTTTTAGGATTGCAAAAGCCCGAAAAGGAAGGAACTCACGCTCATCGTGCTCTTCGAGAAAGCGGTTGGCTTCGTCCACCATTTCGTACTCGAAAAGGAGATAAAGGTAAGCGTTTTGGGCCTTTTCGTCCTTGCGGGAGAGACGCTTGAAGAGGGCGAGGTTTTCGTCGGGCGTGAAGCGCCGGACCGTCGTCTGCGCGATGCGGAGGTAATCGCCGCACTCCGGCTCCAGCGCTTCGGCCAATGTTTCGAGCACGTCAGGGGTAAGGCCGATCTCCTCTTTACGATCCGCCCGCTCCAGAAGCCGGTACAAATGTTTGCGCTCCAGAAAGGGGATGTACTTTTTCAGTTTACTCAGATCCTCTCTCGCCACCAGAATCTCCAAGGCTTCCTGCACGACTTTCTCGTCATAGGATTCCCGGGCTTGGAGAACCTTTTCGGCAAACCCTTTCTCCTTTTGGAGTCGGTTGAGCTGATTGCGGACGAGCAGGGGGTTCTCTTTGGAGAGGAAACGCTCGATCTTTTTCTCTTTCAGATCGACCACTTCACCGTTTTCGATCCGGTTGACCCACTCCAGAGCCCTCGTCAGTTTCTCACTCAGGCCCGAGACGGATCCGACGGTCTGCAGGCGCGCGACATTGAGCAGGGGGGCACCCTCGCGCATCTGGGGAATCCGGTAGCGGTGCTCTTTGGGTTCTTGCAGCAAACTCCAGTAGAGGGAGTCTTTGAGCTCTTCGATGTCGTCAAGATAGCGGCGACGCTTGAAATAGCTACGGGTTCCGTGGTAAACCATATGCAACAGAGTCGCCAGAAAAAGCAATCCCATCGCCAGAGCGAACCAGGCCGCGACGGGCAGATTGACCGTGATCCCCAGCAGCGTGACGGAGTAATATCCCGGATTGATCAGGTAGACTCCTCCCGCCACAAGCGTGATCAGTACCAGGCCCGAAAAGATGTAGGTCCCTATGCGCATTTCTTTCTCCTCTCGCTTACGGGGGTGAACGCTCTTACTCTCCCCCTCAACTCTGATTTTCCCGTTCGTTGATCTCTCGGCAACCGATGCAGTAGCGTGCGTAATTTTTCACGATCAAACGCTCTTTACCGATGGGCTCCTCGCACATTTCGCAGATCCCGTATGTTCCGTTTTTTATTTTACCCAAAGCGATTTCGATCTCGTTGAGCTCTTTACGCTGCTGCTCGATGATCCGGCTGTCGATGTCCGTTTCCGTGGCAAGTGCTGCGAAGTCTCCCTCGTCTTTGGGATCCTGATTCTGCATCATCGTGATTTTTTGATGACTGTGCTCCAGGTTTTTGAGGATCTGCTCCTTGCGGGCCAAAAGATCCTTTTCGAATTCGTGCATCTCTTCCTTCGTCAGCATTTCCGCTCCTGATAAGTTTTATTTATGGTAAGGATGGTTGTTAATTATAGTAAGACCCCGGAAGATCTGTTCCATTAAAACCACCTTCACCAGTTTATGTGAAAGCGTAATTCTACCAAAGGAAACCGTTTTGTCACTGTGACGCAAAAAATCTCTTTCGAAACCGTACGCGCCGCCGATGTAGAAGCGGATCGTGGAGTGCCCTTCAAGGAGTTTTGCGAAGCGACGGCTGTCGACGGCCTCTCCCTCCGGATCGAGGACGATGTTGTACGCTCCGGGCCGATAACGCTCCAGCGCCGCGCCGTAAGCCCTCTGCGCCGCCGCCGGGCTCTGTTCCTGGGCTTTGGCGATCTCTTTGGTGAAAAGCTCATGCACCGCTACCTGTGCCCACGGGCGGCAAAGCTTGCGGTAGTGCTCGATCAGGGGGTCGTAGAGCTCTTTTTTGCCCTTTTTGTCGATGATGTAGATGTCGATTTTCATTCTTTTTCCAACTGTTTCGTGTTATGTGCTACGTGCTATGTATTGAGGGTTATGGCCACCAGTTCACCGGTCAATGGGAGATAGGGCTTTCTTCGCCCTACATAGTAGAATGGCTTTCTGTCATTATCCAAAATAGAAGCGTTGCAAAGCAATCCTAAACTCTTCACTCCTCACTCCTAATTCCTCACTCTTTTTACGTTTCTAGCGAAGCGTAAAAACGCCCCACCCTCTCATCGACCCGGATCGCCCGCTGCAGATAATGTTCGAGGTTTCCCCGGTTGAAATCGATCTTGAGCCGTTTCGGGTCCGTAGCACGCGAAATCGCCACATAAAACTGGCTCGGAGCGAAGATGTGGTCGACGTTGCAGACCAGGCGATCGAGGCTCATCCCCTGAGATTTGTGGATCGTCACCGCCCAAGCGAGTTTGAGAGGATACTGCCGCAGCGTCGCCGGTGCCGTCAGAGCGATGGAGCCGTCCGCCGCTACGTCGAGCTCCGGCAGGTCAAAGTCGTGGCGCTCCACCCTCACAAATCCCTCCTCTTTCTCCACGAGGATAAACTCCTCCTCGATCGCCCGGACGACTCCCCGCTCTCCGTTGGCGTAACTGCCCCATTTGTTGACCGTAAAGAGCACCGGAGCCCCCACCTTCAGGCGCAGCTCCTCCTGCACGGGCAGGAGCTTTTTCCAACTCTGCAGGCGCTTTTCGTGGACCCGCTGCCGCAGCTCGACTTCGGCGGCGAGCAGGCGCTCTTCCCCTTCGAGCGCGTCGAGGCTTTCGCGGTTCATCCGATCCACTTCCTGATTGCGTCCGAAGAGAAACGTCGGCTCCAGCGCATAAA
>WFQO01000026.1 GCA_015486995.1 Nitratifractor sp.
GCCCGTGGCCGTCGGAGGGCGCAGCAATCTCGAGATCTTCGATCCCGGACGCACCCGTCTTCGACTGATGGACCGCAACGACGGCGCCTTCGTCGCTCCGGTCTTCTACGGGGGGCGGCGCAGGGATTTCGAGGAACGCTTCGTCGAGCGGACGAAAGAGGGGCAGCGGAAAATCCGGGGAATCGTCACCACCTCCAGCTACGAAGCCCGAGCCCGGGGTGTGCGGACCGGAATGCCCCTGGCCCAGGCCCTGCGGCTCTGCCCCGAGCTGATCGTCGTCCCCACGGATCTGCTCTTCTATCACCGGATCTCTCATGCCCTTTCCCGCTTTCTCGCCCGTCGGATCCCCCGGGTCGAGCAGTTCAGTATCGATGAATTTTTCGCGGATCTCCACGGCTGGATCGCCGGGGAGGAGGCCGAAGCTTTCGCCCGGGAGCTGCAGGCGGAGATCTTCGGACGTTTTCGGATCCCCGTCTCCATCGGCATCGCCCGCAGCAAGTGGACCGCCAAGCTGGCCACCGGTTACGCCAAGCCCTACGGACTCTACCGGGTACGGGAGGTGCGGGATTTTATCCGCGAAATCCCCATCGGCGACTTTCCCGGAATCGGACGGGGATACCGGCGTCGGCTGGAGGAGAGAGGGGTGCGGACGCTGGGGGAGGTGGAGGCTCTGCAGAGCCTTTTCGAGAGCTGGGGCAAGCCCGGCCGGCAACTCTACCGGCGTATCCTCGGCACCGACGGGGAGGGGATCGCCGAGCGCCCCTCCCGGCAGTCGGTGGGCATCAGCCGGACCTTCGATCCGCTGGAGGATCCGGCGGAGTTGCGCCGTCGGATCGTGATCCTCGTCCGGCATGTGGGATACATCACGATGAAGCTGGGAGCCAACCCCACCCGCTATTTTCTCAAGATCGGCTACGCGAACGGCCTGAGGGCCAAAGGGAGCCGACGGGTGGAGCGGCTCTTCAGTGAGCGGCTCTTCAAAGAAACGATGACGGAACTCTTCGCCTCCATTCATCTAGCGGGGCAACCGGCCGTCAAGCTGACCCTCTCGGTCTCCGACTTCACCCATCTGCATCCGCGGACCCTCTCTCTGCTTGAGCTGGACAAAGACCGCCAGGCCCGAGCCCTGGGTGAAAAGCTCCACCGGAGCCGGGAACGCTTCGGCCTCGACGCGATCCGTACCGCGGACGAGTTGGCCCTCTTCTAACGGCGGCGGCGCCAACCGCGGCTTTGGCCCCGCTTGCCTTTTTGGTAGCAGCTTTCGCAGATACTGAAACGGTAGCTGAAATCCAGCTCCCGTCCACAGCGGCGGCAGCGTTTGACGAAATCCCCCTTTTGGAGAGAGTGCTCGATGAAACGGTTGAGACGCCTGCGGGCTTCTTGCGCCTTTTCGGTATCGGGGAAGAGTTCGCGGAACTTGAAGGAGAGCCAGAGATAGAGGGAAACCTCTTTGACCCGGTCTTCGGCGTGCAGGAGCTCTTCATTGGTATGCGCGTAATGCGGAAGCTCCCGGGGCGGGATGTAGGGGACCGTTTCGCCTTTTTCGAGATGGCTCAGATAGCGGTGGTAGACCGATTCGATGTAGGGAGAGCCGAGACTGGCGGGAGCGCAGGCGAGGTGATAGCGCGAACGCAGATCCAGCTCGTATTCGTCGACGATGGCGGCCAGCTCCAGCATCGATTCGATATTGGCTGCTCGAAACGGCCCCTCAAACTCCATATTCTGAGCGAAAAACTCCAGGATTTCCCGCAGTGTGTCGGTCTCGAGGATCTCTCCGATGAGCAGGACGTGCTCCAGGCTCGCCATCACCGACAGAGGCAATCGGATCGGAGGCAGAGGCGCGTGGAATTTGCGGGCGATCGTCTGGAGCGCTCCGGCATCCAGCGCCCCTACATACCCGTGCTCATGCAGTCCGTAGCGTCCTGCCCGTCCCGCGATCTGGAGGATTTCGGAGGTCTCCAGCTCCCGCCGCCGAAGCCCGTCGAATTTGTTGTCCCGGGCGAAGAGGAGGGTGCGGATCGGCAGATTGAGCCCCATCGCGATGGCGTCGGTGGCGACGAGAATTTCACTCTCACCCTCCCGAAAGCGCCGCGCCTCCTCCCGGCGCACTTCCGGAGAGAGATTGCCGTAGACGACCGAAACCCGGTAGCGGGAGGAGAGCTGCTGTTTGAGGGAAAGCACCTCCTTGCGTGAAAAGGCGACGATGGCGGTATGGGGCTCGATTTTTTTGAGGGAGACGGGGCGATCCATCAGCTCCAGAGGATTCATTCGGGCGAAACGGACCACCTCCAGCTGCTCTTCGCCGAGGTAGTCGCAGATCTCTTTGACCGCCTCGAGGGCGTTCTCCGATCCGGTGAGGATCAGCTCTTTGGCCGGCGCGCCGATGAGGGCGTTGGCCCAGGCCCAACCGCGGTCGCGGTCATCGATCATCTGAATCTCGTCGATGACGCAGCAGTCGACTTCCACCTCGGGATTGAGCATTTCGATCGTGGAGCTGATGTGGGTCGATTCTTCGTCGAGGATCTCCTCTTCACCGGTGATCAGTGAGGCGTGAACCCCCGAAGCTTTGAGATCTTCGTACCCCTCCAGGGCCAGCAGGCGCAGGGGAGCGAGGTAGTAGCCGGTCTCGGCCCGTTTGAGCCGCTGCATCGCGGCGTAGGTTTTGCCGCTGTTGGTGGGGCCGACGTGGAAAGTGATGCGGCGCTTCAGGCGGCGAGCGAGGGGAAAGAGCCGCTTGAAATCCCGGATCGTTTTGGCCAGGAGCTCTTCGCGCATTTTCTTCTCGCGCAGGGGGCGCAGGTACTCCCCGAAATGGTAGAGGACACGTCGGCGGGTCTTTTCGCGGACTTTAAGTTTGCCCGAAGCGATAAGCTGCGGTTCGAGAAACTGAAGAATAAAACGCTCGATGGTCGCTTCGTCCACCTCCAACCCCTCGGCCATCTCCTCCATCCGTTCGTAGAGGGAGCCCAGGGCGACGTGGAAGTGGGCAAGGGTATCTTCGTTGAGCGCCGAAAAGTCTTCACGCAGGGGAAGAGGGCGGTTTTGCCAGATCGACGCGTAGATGAAGTTGCGTTCGTAGCTCAGAGAGAGCCGATAGCTCAGAGGGGTTCCGTAGACGTCGACGCTTTTGTCCCGCTCGATGATGAAATGGTCGCCGGAGAGGATCAAATGGCTGCGGGGTTCGAAGGAGTGGACGATCCTCTCGACGATGCCGAAGTCGATGGGAGTGTGCTGCAGCTCTCCCTCCATCGGCAAACGCCGCAGATGTTCCATTCGCTCTTCGGGGCTGAGGTATCGGTTCGCTTCCAGCTGTGCCAGGAAAGCCGTGATCTCTTTCTCTTTGACTTCGATCGCATCCTTTTTTATCTTTTTCAGTTGCTCAAGTACAGTAGCGTCGTCTTCCCTTAATAGTGTTTGCAGATCCACCGGCGGGCTAACGACCAGCAGATGTTTGCTGAATGTATAGCGATCGATTTGGAAAGGGAAGGAGTGAACGAAACGCAGTTCATTTTGAGGACCAAATTCCAGCTCGGCTTCACGTTGTAGGTAAGCCAGCCGATTTTGGAGGCGAAGGTAGTTGAGCTTGTTGAGGATCTTGTCGCGCGTGATTTTGGCGCTGCGCTGCTCGAGGAAGCTCTCCAGTATCTGCTCTTCCTCTTCCCGACTGTGCTCGATCCCCTCCAGCAGGTGCAAAATCCGCTCGACCTTGTCGCGGGACTCCCGCTCTTTGCGTCGAGTTTTTTGGACGCTTCGATCGTAGAGATGCTCCACGATCGCTTGCCGCTTACCGTAGTCGCCTTCACTCCAGATCCGCCGCAAAGCTCGCACGATACTTTCCCGATTCAGATCGGGGAGATCGAGATCGAGGAGGAGGGCGAGCTCGGTCAGTAAATCTTCACCCAGTGCCGCCACCCCTTCGTCGAAGGGCAGTCCCCCGAATATCTCTTTGATTTTGTTGTTCAGTTTGATGTAGTGTTTTCTCTTTTTCTTTGCCATTCTGTATATTCTTTAATATTGATATAGGTATGCCCTTTGCTTACCTGAAATGCCTAATAGTAGCACAAAGAGACCCTACTTAAATATAATACTATTTAATATCCTTTAAGTATTATAAATGTCTATTATCTATATTAGATAATATATTAACAAGCTAAATATTGGTTTTTTGGGGATTATGTAGCAATATATTAATTTTATTAAATAATATGTTAACAAGATTTAACTTTCGATATAATTTCACTAACTGATAATGGTTAATCTTTTGAAGTCTGAACGGAGTGAGGAGAATACGATTTTATGTGGAAACTAAAAAAAAGAAAATGGACAACGGGATTGTTCTCGATATTCTTCGGCATTTCGGTCATCGGTGCTCAGCCGCTGGAACGCATGCCGGTCGCCAAATCGAAAAGTCTGGGAAAGATTCTCCTAACCATGCTTGAAGCAGAGTTCTCTTCTGACTCTTTTCATCAATCACTTTCGCAGAATAATAAAAAAGCTTTGGAAGGAAGAAACACTGCTCTCGATAAAAACACTCAAAATACTCTAACGACGAGCAGTAATCCCCCCATATCGGAACTTTTTTCGGAAAAAACTCTCTATCTGACTTTTGACGACGGCCCGCTTAAGGGCACAGGAAATGTTTTGAAAGTTTTGAACGAGGAGCAAGTTCCTGCAACGATGTTCTGTGTGGGGCGGCATGCCCGTTTGCATCCTCGACTTTTCCGTCAGGAACGTTCTATGCCCAATCTCCTGATCGCCAACCACACCTACTCCCATGCCAACGGTCACTACAGCCGTTTCTATAGCGATACCTTCGGTGTTTTGAGCGATGTGGAACATGCTCAAATCATTTTGGGTGGTCGGAAATATCTCCGACTAGCTGGACGTAACGTCTGGAGACTTCCAGAGGTCTCTCGCAACGACCAGGCCATCGTGGTCCGCCGGGGATTTCGGGAAGTACCGAACTATGATGCACTCTCCCATGAAGGATATTTCATCTATGGATGGGATGTGGAGTGGCATTTTGAACACCGCAGAGGCCACCCCGTTGAAAGCCCCGAGCTTCTAGCTTCTCGAATCGAAGCGCTCTACCGCCACGGACGTATGGCCTCTCGGGGCAAAGTGGTACTCTTGGCTCACGATTTTATGTTTCGAAGCCGACGCAGCACTGAAGAACTTCGGCATTTCATCCGATTGATGAAGAGGAGGGGATGGCACTTCAAGACTCTTCGGCATTACAGTCGACTCACTCCTCAACCGCTCTATGTGGCTAAATATTACGGAAAACAGCGTTGCCTCATCGCTTCCAATATTCGTAATAAAAACATATCTACTGTAAGAAAAGCTCAAGTATCAATGGGAAATACCGCAGAAAAATCCCTTACCCACGCTTCATCCATCCATATTTCCCGTTCCCGGGAGGCACTGCTTTCCGATGCTATTCGACATTACGACGCACTCGATGTAGACCGTCTGATACGTCAGGGGGCCTCCGTGAATCGTATCGTTGAATTTGGACGGACTCCTCTCAACACAGCCGTAAGAGCCAACAGTCTCGTGCTGGTCAAAAAACTGCTGGCCCATGGCGCCGATCTCAACCGAAAAGACGGTTCGGGAGTTACACCTCTACAGATGGCACGGCGTTACAAGCGTCGCGCCATCGAAATCTATCTCACTCGCATTGCTTCCAAACAATCCGTTCCTTCCCGTTTGATCCAAGCGAAAAACAGAGGAAATACTTCCATTGCGATTGCCCAATCGAATCGAATCGATCCTCTCAAATTGCTTAATCGGGCAAATTCTTTTCATCCCATCAATTGATACATTTAGAAGCATCTCTTTTGATTTTTCCTGGGAGCTGCACATTTGATTAATAAAATGAAACAAAATTTATTCTATACTTAAATAAATGAAAAAGAAGACAATTCTCATAGTGGATGACGAAGTCGTCAATCTCGATATTTTGGCAGAACTACTCGATCGGTTTGACGTCATCGACGTGACCTCCGGAGAAGAGGCACTCGAAGTCTTGGCCAAAGAAAAGATCGATTTAATCATGCTGGATATTCTAATGCCGGGAATGAACGGATATGAGGTATGTCGTATTGTCAAGGCCGACAAAAGTTTACGGCATATCCCTGTCATTTTTATCACTTCCAAAAACGACGATCTCTCCATCGAACATGCCTATGAAATCGGTGCGAGTGACTACATCACCAAGCCTTTCCGGCACCGGGAACTCTTGGCGAGAGTCGGCAACGCTCTGCGCATCCAGGAGTTGCAAGAGGAGCTGCGTCTTCTGGCCTCCATCGACCCGATGACACGCCTCTACAATCGCCGCTATTTCACCACGATGGCCGACAAAATTCTCAAACTGGCCCGTCGAGAAAAGAATCCGCTTTCTCTGGCCATTCTAGACATCGACCGTTTCAAGCGAATCAACGATACTTACGGTCATCTGGCGGGCGATCGGGTCATTACGGCACTCTCCGAGAAGTTGATGAGCCGATACCGGGAGAGCGATTTACTTTGCCGCTTCGGGGGAGAGGAGTTTGTCATTTTGATGCCCAATACCGAATTGGACGTGGCGGCGCTTTTGGCTGAACGGACGCGAAAGGAGGTGGAAAAACTGCAAGTTCCCTACAACGGCAAAACAATCTCGATGACGGTGAGCATCGGTGTCTCCCAGGTGGATCTGGAGAATGAAGAGACGCTCGATCCGGTACTCAAACGGGCGGACGATGCTCTCTATATCGCCAAAAAACAGGGACGCAATCAAGTACATATCGCACCTGACGCCGCAGTAGAATAGAATGAAAACCATGCGATCGGATACTCTTCAGCAATGAAACATATCGTTACTTGCAATCGTGATCCCCAGGAGTGGAAAGCGCTGTGCATGCAGGAAGCCATCGTCGATTCTCCATCCCTTCTGATTCAAGCCTTTTGCGCCGATCCCGATCCCGAGAAGCTCGATCGCTTGCGTAAAGAGTTGGTGGGGCATTTCCCCCAAGCGGTGATCTTGGGGACCACCACCGACGGGGGGATCTGTGAAACCGAGGTGATACTGGATCGGAACGTATTGAGCTTCACCCTTTTTGACACGACCCGTATCCGCAGTCATCTCATTGAGGAGATCGATGAGTTCGAAGCGGCGGGAAGAGCGATGGCTGAGCATCTCATCGAGGAAGAGACCCGAGCGATCATCGCCTTTATCGATGGAATGGAAGGCAACGGTGACGCCTTTGTGCAGGGCATCGCCTCGGTCAACGATACGGTCCATATCGCCGGCGGTTTGTCGGGAGATTTGGCCCGCTTCGAGGGCACCTATGTCTTTGACCAAAATCGTGTGGTACGCGGAGGAGCGGTCGCCGTGGCGCTCAGTTCTCCGTCCTTGACAGTAACCAGCCGGTACAGTTTCAACTGGAACCGTATCGGTAAACGCCTCCGAATCACCTCGGCGGAGGGCAATGTCGTCCATACCATCGACGATCGCCCGGCACGAGAAATCTATGCCTATTATCTCGGCGAAGAGATCGCGCAGAGACTGCCTGCGACAGGAATCGAATTTCCTCTGATCATGGATCGAGGAGGCCAGACGGTCGCCCGAGCGGTCATCAACACCCGTCCGGACGGTTCACTGATCTTTGCCGGGGAGTTTCACGAAGGCGATGAGGTACAGTTCGGCTACGGCAATGCCGAGCTGATTCTCGACGAGGCACCCGAGCTGGCTTCGGAGATGGCTGAGCGTCCCGTCGAAGCGATCTATATCTACTCCTGTATGGCTCGACGCCGCTTTATGCCGGATGCAATCGGCAAAGAGATCGAACCCTTCGGCAAAATCGCTCCTACTGCCGGTTTTTTTACTTACGGAGAGTTCTACGGCCGACATCTACTCAACGAAACGATGACGATCTTGGCCCTAGGAGAGGGGGGAGATGCCCGACCGAAAAAGGCGGCAAAGACAGAATTCCCCCAACTTGATCAAGCATTGCGTTGGACGTTTCGAGCGCTCTCACATCTGATCGAAGTCTCGACCCGGGAACTCAATCGGCAGAAAGAGGAATTTCAAACAATTTTCGAACAGAGCAAGGGAGCCATTGCCATCATCGAACCGGAAGAGGGGCGTTTCCTTCAGGTCAATCCGGCCTATTGTGAAATGACCGGCTACCGTCGGGAAGAGCTTCTACGGATGCGGTGCGCCGATTTGACCCGCTCGGAATATCTCGAGGCTTCGCGGCAAGCCGTCGCGGAGGTTGTAGAGCGGGGACATCTGGAAGATTACACCAAAGAGTGCCGCCGTAAAGACGGTCAATTCATTACCGTTTCTCTCTCTATGTCATTGCTCAACGATCCCCGAAGAATTCTTATCAACGTACAGAACATTACGCAATGGCTACGCAATCAGCAAGCGCTTGAAGAGGCCAAACGCAAAGCCGAAGAGGCGACACGCCTCAAAAGCGCTTTTTTAGCCAACGTAAGTCATGAGATCCGTACGCCGATGAACGGCATTATGGGCATGGCCCATCTTTTGGGCCAGTCACAGCTCAACCCTTCCCAGAAAGAGTACGTTCACATCATCGAAAACAGTGCCAAGACACTCTTGGAGATCATCAGTGACGTTCTTGATTTCTCCAAAGTCGAGGCGGGAAAGTTGACCTTGGAGGAGGCGGAATTCGATCTTTTCGAAACCATCGAAGAGGTCCTGGCGATGATAGAGCCCAAGATCCGCGAAAAGGGCCTGGAGTTGACGGTTCATTACGATTTGGAGTTGGGCAAACGCTTTTTGGGCGATCGTTTACGGATCGCTCAGGTACTTACCAATCTCTTGAGCAATGCCGTGAAATTCACCGAAAAGGGGGAAATCTCTCTTCGGATCGAACGAAGCGAAGCCGACAGGATTGCTATCGAAGTCCGCGATACGGGTATCGGTATACCTCCCGAGATCCTCGGCCGGCTTTTCCGTCCGTTTACCCAAGCCGATGTCAGTACGACGCGCCGTTACGGCGGTACGGGATTGGGACTCTCCATCTCCAAACAATTGGTGGAGATGATGGGCGGAAAGATCGAAGTAGAGAGTGCCCCCGGGGAGGGGAGTGCGTTTCGTTTCGAGTTGCCGTTGCAGGAACTCGATCCTCCCAATCGGCACTACAATCTTTTCAGCGGACGGCATATTCTATTGGTAGACGGGAGTGAAGCGTGGCACCACATCCTGGCAGAGATGCTTCATTCGTTCGACTTGACGGTCGCTCACGCCTACAGCGGACACGAGGCGTTAGAGAAGGTCGAAAATTGCCGGAACGCACCTTACGACCTGATTCTCCTCGATCGAAAGCTTCCCGATTTCGACGGTCTTCATATCCTCGAAAAATTCAGAGAGCTCTGTTCCGACACTCTTCCGCCGGTCATTTTGATCGACGACGACCGACAAACTATCCTCTCCCAAAATGCACGGAGTAGGGGGGCAGACTATTCACTTCACAAACCGATCAATCCTTCGATTCTCAACAATATGCTCAGTGATCTATTTTTGGGAACCGATACGATGTCGGAGCATAAGCGTATAAAAAATACTCGAGAGGGCCGCTTGGGAAAATTCCGTCATCTCAAAGGGCGGATTCTCTTGGTGGAAGACAACCGAACCAATCAAATTATCATCAAAGGTCTGTTAGAGGCTTATCCCGATTTGCGACTCGAAATCGCCTCCCATGGGCGAGAAGCCGTCACGATGGTCCGCAGGCACCCCGGACGGTACGATTTGATTTTGATGGATATTCAAATGCCGGTGATGGACGGATACGAGGCGACGCGCCTAATCCGTCTGGAAGAGCCCAATATTCCCATCATCGCATTGACAGCCAATGCCTTTCGAGAAAACGTTGAAAAGACCCGTCAATGCGGGATGAACGATCATCTCACCAAACCCATCGATATCGAAAAGTTTTACACGATCATCCATCGCTATCTCGAAAATTCGGAAAACGGGACGACCCTTCCTACGAGTGGGGCAGCGTTTCAAAAAGAAGAAGACACGTTTCCTCTCCCCGAATTTCAAAAAATCGAAACCGCGAAAGGACTCTCGCACTTTGGAGGCAATCGTCGGCTCTATCGAAAGATTTTGGAACAGTTTCTGAAAAACTATCGTCCCATAGAGTGGGAGAACCATTCAAGAGAGGAGATTGAACGCCTCGCCCACTCTCTTAAAGGACTCAGTGCCAATATCGGAGCCGTTGCATTGAGTCGATGTGCATTGGATTTAGAAAAATCCCCCGAGGATAAAACGCTCCAAACACAGCTCAATAAGGAGTTGAACGCTGTATTGGAAGAGCTGAAAGAGAAATTTGCAATGATCTCCAAAAGTGATGATAGCGAAGAACGCTCAGAATCAAATAAAAAGATTCCCGATGAAAATCCACAGAGACGCAAGCCCAAAATACTTCCCGGCCGGAAAGCCGAGCTCTTCAATGTCCTAAACCGATATGCCGCCAAACGCCGTTCCCGTCAATGTCGACAAATTCTTCAAGAGTTTAAAAATTATCGACTCGATTCAAGAGACGCAAAGTTGATCGAGCAACTCGAAGAGTTGGTGGAACAACGTAACTACGACGAAATTCTTAAACGGATTGAAAAACGCTAATTGAGTGTTCTGAAAAACTCCGGGTTCATTCGAAGCCAAAGGTCGCAAACATGAGCTCCAGTTTGACGGTTTGAGTACTTCGAAGTGAAGGCTTTTATCTAGAGGGAATATCCGTTGGTTAACATAATATATATTCTATTAAAAATGATTTTCGGCTCACTTTCTCCTCTCACAACATTTCTTACTGGTTCTTTTTCTTTCCAAAACAATCATATTTCTGGAGCAAAACGCTATCGAAAATATTGAAGAATATTAACCAACGATCTCCTGGCGAGGATAACCGGGCCGGATAGCCGTATAAAAAGAGGAGTTTTTATATTGGAAAATATCTACATACATGGATTATTTTTGGCCTAGAAGCACCATAAAATGGGATATATTTCGAACTACAATGAACAAATGTTCATGATATCGAAGTTTATTTCCAGAGACTATGAACATTTGTTCATAATTAAGAGTGACAAAAATTTTCTTCATTATGAACAAATGTTCATATCAAAAATTTCATATTATCTTGACATAAGAACATTTGTTCATTATACTCCGTGGAAGTATGATTATATAGGAGGTGATATGAGACGAGGTGGAGGTAAGTCGACCTACGACCGTATCCTGGATATGGCACTGATGCTCTTTTCGGAAAAGGGGTACAAGGGAACTACGATGCGTGATATCGCCGCTAAAGTCGGTATTCGACAGGGGGGGATCTATAATCATTTCAAAAACAAGGATGAGATTCTGGAGAAACTCGTCAATGATATGATGAAGAGCTCCGCCCTGCTCTCTCTTTTCGATTCGCTCGATGCGGATCCCCAATCTTACACCAAGGGAAAATCCGTTTTGTCCAAAATCGCTACGACCTTCAAACTGTTAAGTTTCGATCCGAAAAACGAAGCGCTTTTCCGTTTGATGATTCAGGAACTCTTTCGCAATCAAACGGTTCGGGATCTGTATTACGAAAAGTTTTATCAGGAGAATGTCAAACGTCTTTCATCTATTTTCTTTCGGATGATGCAGGATGAGCTCATCAAATCTTCCGATCCACTGATGTTGGCCAACGAGTTTTTTTCTCCGCTTTTCTTTTATCAGCTTCAGGTGATTTTGTTGAAAACGGATGGAAAATCGACCTCCTCGGCGGTAACGCTTTTCGAGAAACATGTCGATATTTTCTGGGAATCGATCAAGGCCGGTAACGACTACGGAGGAAGGACTTCGACACTTTTCTGAAAATATATTTTTGGGATAAAATGTCGGTGAAATGTATATACCGATAAAGCCCAAGGAGAGACAGCATGGCGACGTCCACACCCAGAGAGGATAAATTTCACGGCAGAGCGCAGGAGTACGACAATGTCGACTTTCGTCAGAGGTACGTGGAAGAAATGGCCCGAAGTATTCGGGAATATCTTCCCCAAGATCGTAAGGTGACAATCATGGATTTCGGGGCGGGGACCGGTTTGCTCACCGAACGGCTGGCCCCCTATGCCGAAAAGATCGTCGCGGTGGATGTCTCCGAGTCGATGATCGCCCGACTTGCCGAAAAAGCCTCGGCTCTCCCCTGCGCGATCGAATTGGAGACGATCGATCTGCAAAAAGAAAAATACCCGAAGTGTGTCGAGGGTATCGTCTCGACGATGACACTTCATCATATCGGAGATATCCCTTCCCTTCTAAAAAACCTCCTGGATGCACTCGAACCGGGCGGATTTCTCGCGCTGTGCGATATCGACAGCGAAGACGGGACTTTTCATACCGTGAACTCGGGGGTGATGCATTACGGTTTCGATCGGGAAGCGCTGAAACAACTTTTTGAGGAAGCGGGGTTTATCGAGATATCTGTGGCCGACAGTACTGTCGTCCACAAACCTCACGGTGATTATCCGGCCTTTATTTTGAGTGCCCGTCGGCCGGGATGAACGGTCAGATAAGGCCGAGCTCTTCCATCAACGCTTCGATTTTTGGAGAGATCTCCGCCAGTTTTTCGTAGAGAGTACCGAAAGATTTGTCTTCTGCATACCACTCTTCGATGTGTCTCCAGGCGTTGCTTTTTTCCTCTTCACTCAGATCGGCATTTTTGATCGCGTCTTTGATTCTTTCGAGATGTTCGACTCTTTTGTTGCTCATGGAATTTCCTTACGTTTTATTTTTGCCATTATAACAAAGATCGCCTCACTCGGTCCGGCGGATCAGCCCCGCCTCTTCGAGAAAGGGAGAGGGTTTGAAGTCCATTTTCTTGACCCGATCGTAGCGGGCCATCGAAAGGAAAAGTCGGTCCTTGGCTCGAGTCACGGCGACATAGAAGAGACGACGTTCCTCCTCCATGCTGCCGGTCTTTTCCATCAGTTTACGATTGGGAAAACGACCGTCCATCAAATCCACGACGTAGACGTCACGAAACTCCAATCCTTTGGAGGCATGCACCGTCAGCAGGTTAACCCCCTCCCCTTCACTCATCTCCCCGCCGCCGAGGATCATCGCATTGACGAAACGCGGAATCTCCCGATAGCGGGAAGCGAGATCCTGCAACAGTCTCGCTTTGCGGAGGATCCGTTCCCTGGCTTCCTCTTTTTTTCCCGGATCGATTTCACCGTTTTTCAATCGGGCTCTTTGGGAAGCGAGCCCTTCGACGACCTCCTGATAGAGCGGTGAAGCGATCGCCTTGCGCACGACTGTCTCGGGACGTTGACTTCTAGCGACCGAGCGAAAGAAATCATGAAAACGGGCAAAAAAACGCAAACCTTCCTGACTGAGACGCGGATGCTTCAGCAGAGGATGGGCCCGAATCGTTTCGCTCAGATCCATTGCGGCGAATCGAGTGACGGAGCCGATCTCCATATCGTCGTCGAAAAGCCCGAGCTGGGTATTTTTGCGAGGATTTAGTTTGGGAAGTGTCGAGCGGCTCGGACGCAGGAGTCCATCCATGAGCTCTCCCTCTCCGAAGTGACACAGACATTGAAAAAACTCTCTGCCCAGAGCGCTACCGACCCCTTTGCCGTATTCGAAAAGGTGAATGAAAGCCATCATATCTCTCGGATTGACCAAGAGGCTGAGAAGATCGAGGAGAAATTTCACCTCTTTGGCTTCGAAAAAGCTGTTGCCTCCTTTGCGCCGGCAAGGAATTCCACGCTCACGCAGACTCGCTTCGATACCGTCGGCACTGGCGTTGTTTCGGAAAATGACTGCCGTTTCATCGTAGGAAGTCACCGATTGCAGAATCGTACCCGCAATCGCCTGGTACTGCTCAAAAAGTTCTTCGTAGACCAGAAGTTTCGGTGCTTCCGGAAGTGTCTGTTTCCGTCCGACTTCGAGCCGTTTGGGGTAGATCCGCTCGTTGCGTTCGATGACGCGATTGGCCAGGGAGAGGATGGGTGCCGTAGAGCGGTAATTGATGCTCAGGGTATAGACCCGGGCGTCGGGATAGCGCTCCGCGAAAGTGGAAATGTTGGCAATGTTGGCGCCGTTGAAGGCGTAGATACTCTGATCGTAATCCCCGACACAAAAGAGCGATCGGGGGTCGAGGGCATCGATGAGCGCCCCCTGGAGCGTATTCGTATCTTGATATTCGTCCACGAGAATTTCAAAGAATTCCAGACGATTTCCTTCCCGTGACTCTTTCAGAGTCCGCAAAAGCAGATCGTTGAAAGAGAGAAATCCATACTCCTCTTTCATCCTTTCGAACTCTTCGATGATATCGCAATAGATATCGATCAAAACTTCATGTTCAGGATAACGTTGGAGGAACCAGCGATCGAAATCCTCCAGCGATGCGTTTTGATAGAGTTGGTAGAGATCAAAAAGATACGTGGCCGAAAAGGGTTGAGTCCCAAGAGCGAGTCGAGTAAAGTTTCGCTTTTCATAGAGGCTGCGAAAGAGCGTTCTCAGTTCGCCCGGTTGTTTGAGTGTCAAACGGGGTTCTTTGGCTCTAAGCCACCGATAGGAAACCGCATGGAAAGTTCCCGCTTCGATCCGATCAACGGTCTCGGCCGGGAAAAAGCGTTTGAGCCGTTCGATCATTTCGCCGGAGGCTTTGTTTGTAAAGGTTAGGAGGAGAATGGATTCGGGTGCAATCCCCGACTGCAGAAGATGGGCAATGCGTCCGACGATGGTGGACGTTTTTCCCGTCCCGGCGCTGGCGATGACCAAATTCCTGCCCGCCGTCGCCGTCGCCGCTTTGCGTTGCTCATCGTTGAGCGTCCTGAGCGGCATTCGGTTTAGCGATGACCGAGGATGTAGTAGGTCTCTTTTCCTTCGACTTTCTCGAGAGCGACTTTGTATTTTTCGCTCCAGCGCTGGACGATTTCTCGAAAGGCTTGGATCTCTTCAGGATCGGTACTGTCACATTTGATTTTCAGATAATCTTTGGAATTGGAAAGTGCGACGATGCCGGCATACCTTTTGACCTCGTCATTGAGTGTCAGGATATGCTTGGCGAATTTATCAAAGCCTTCCGTGTTGGCAATAATACGCTTCATTTGTTCAAGTGTCGCGTCGTTGACTGGATATCCAAGCTGGATCAACAGATTTTCGGGAGTCAGGTCGATGTTCATAGTCACCTCTATGTCGTTGAAATTTGAGAGATTATTTTATCCAATCTATCATTAGAGTTGAGCCTTTTCAATAAAGGGAATCGATGGGTTTTACTTTATCGAGAAGCATCTTATAGTGTTCGAGATTCTGGAACGCTTTCTCATAACGCCAGCGTAAAACAAATTCGATCACTTCATTCTTCCGATCGTGAGCGAGAGTCTCCGCTTTGCCGAAATACCCCAATGAGACGTTTTTTGCTTTTTTCTTCCCGTTTTTATCCGGCTCATAGGTAATGGCGATCACTTGCACATATTTGCCCTCCCGAACTTCACCGAAATCTTCCTCTCTGAGACCGATACCGCTGATATTCATCGCTTTATAAATGAAAATATCCTCGATATGTCGGACTTTCTTCTCGATATTCAATTCCAGGAAAAGCTCACTGAGGCGCCGCAAATTTTCACTGCGGACCGGTTCTTCCTGCGCATCGAACTGCAAAAAAGTCAAAAGGCGTTGGTGCAAAAGCTTTTCTTCTTTTTTTACACCGTTCAATCCGGTATGCTCCTCCAACGGGCTCTTCGTCGGAATCGATGGCCGCTTTGGCACTTTCACAGACTTTTGTTTTTCCTCAGACATAGAGGAATGACCAGATACCTTCGGGGGACGGGAAGCAATGTTGGTTTGCGAAGAAGGCCTTTCCGCAACGGCAATTTCACTATCAGAACCGCCTGTTTGCGAGACTGCTTTCGCTTGCAGTTTCTTTTCCAAACGATCGTTGAGTGCCTTGAGTCTATCCAGTGTATCGCTCATCTTTTTCTCCTCGTCTCCCGAAATAGACCTCGAAAGGGAATATTAAGTAATATTATAC